>JAYVNA010000320.1:0-16095 GCA_043758715.1 Archangium sp. | reverse complement strand
AGTTCGGCTATCTGTTCGATTTCAAGTTCGGTGCGCAGCAGGTGGAGATCGAACTGGTCCGGGTGCCGGCGAACGACCGCGTGTACCTGCTGGTCAATCGCAAGCAGTTCGCTCCGGCTCGACAGGGGCTGCCCCCCGGTTTCGCCGCGCCCTTGCAGGCCGAGCTGGCGCCCGATGAGACCGCGCTGGGCGTGACGCGCGATGCCTCGGCGCGCCGCACGATCTCGGTGAACAGCAGCTTCTTCACCGCGCTTCATCAGACGTGGCGCAAGGTGGCGCCCAAGGCATGGCGCGGCTTCACTCGCGAGTGGGGCTGGCAGTGGGGCCGGCACGCGGTGGTCGATCTCGAGGCGGACCTTCTCGAGGAAAAGACCCAGACGCTGCGCGAGCTGCCGATGCGCGAGGCGATGGAGCGCGTCAGCCGCTGGTCCGTCAGCCGCGGCCTGGGAATGCTGCGCTTCGACTTCACGCCTTCGAAGCAGGGCGTCTTCGCGGTGACGTTCGAGCGCTGTGCCATCGGCGAGGCGGTGGGTCACTCCGATCTGCCGAGCTGTGGGCTGGTGGAAGGCCTGCTGGAGGCCGTCTGCGAACACCTTTCACAGCGGCTGCTTGCGGTGCGCGAGGTGAGGTGCTGCTCGCAGGGCTTCGAGTCGTGCCTCTTCGTGGTGGCTTCTGAGAAGCGCGCGCCAGCGGTGGAACGCGCGATCACTTCGGGTGCCGATTCACTCGAGGGCGTACTGGAGGCGCTGCGTGCCAACCCCTGAAGTGCTCGAGGGCGTCGCCGATGAATCGCAAGTCGTCGCCAGTTTCTTCGACGCCTTCGATTGGGAAGGCCGCGAGCTCAA
Organism: Archangium sp.; assembly: GCA_043758715.1. GTDB lineage: Bacteria > Myxococcota > Myxococcia > Myxococcales > Myxococcaceae > Archangium_A. The sequence continues at coordinate 15,250 of JAYVNA010000320.1, read as the reverse complement.
TGCCGAGACGCTCAGCGCAGAAGATTTCCTGACCTCACTGGGGGACTGAGGGCTCGGCGGGCCGAAGCGTGGGGATGGCGTCGAGCTCGGCCACCAGGTTCGCGGCGCGCGTGAAGCCTCGTTCACCGAGGCGACCCCAATCGACCACCAGCCGCTGCGCGAGCGCGTAGCCGTCGTCGATGAAGCGCACGTTGCGGTGCTGCTGATCCCACTCGCGCAGCACGTTGAGGCTTCGCAGGGTGGCGGCAGCCCTGCGGCGCGCGTCGGTGCGTTCTCGCAAGGGCGCGTCGAGTGACATCGACCTCGTGAGCTCGTCGGCCGAACGATCGACCTCGAGCCAGCTGGCCGCGGTGTCGATGAGGAAGGTCGCGAGGTCTCGCCGCTCGGCGCGATCGATCGCTGCAAGCCAGGCCTCGAGCACGTCGGCCTGCGCTCGCCCGACCCGGCTCAACATGTCAGGCGCGACGAGATCACGCTTCGAGCGCTCCGCCGCCAGCCAGGAGCGCCCGAGCAGCGTGCGCAGCCCTTCGACGAATGGAGCGAGGGTCGGCACGTCGAACGCCGGCACTTCATCGAGCGCCATCTCACGCGCCATCAACGCCGCGTGCGCGAGGGCCGTGAGGGGCAGCTTGCGAACGGCCAACTGCCGCGCGAGCAATGCATCGCAGCCCGTGCCCCGCAGGCGATCGATCAAAGACGCGATCAGAAAATCTTCAGCCGGAGTCACAGGCCCCTTGAACAACAGCGGGCTCGAATCAGGCTCCGCCAGCGGCGTGCTGAGCACCCACGACAACAGCCGCACGGTGTTGCCGGTAAACGCGAGCGGCGGAGCGGCGTGACGTTCCCACAGACGCTTCGAGTCTTCCTCGAGCCAGCCGCCCTGCCTCGCCAACGAGAGCACGGTGCCGCGCGCCAGGGTGTCGCTCAGCGCCGCACGTGCGGTGGGCCCCAGCTTCCCGGGCGGCGTGACCGAGGTGACCAGCAGGCGCGTCACATCCATCGGGGGCACCAGGCCGACCGCCACGCGCGCGATGGTGAGCAGGTACGCCTCGGCGCGGGTGACGGTGATGCTCATGGCTTTCGCATCGCGTCGGCGGCCTGGGGCCAGCCGTTGATGGTGAGTTGCCCGTTCACGAAGCGCAGCTCGACCGTGTTGGGGGTGCTGAAGCGCGGCTCATCAGGCGAGTAGCGCGGCGTGAGAAAGTGCATCACCTGGTTGCTCGAGCCGATCCACCGGCGGCGCTTCTCGGGCTTGGTCTGATCGTACCGGCCGTCGACGAGCAAGTCGGCTGCGGCCAGCAGCGCGGGCGAGGTGGGCTGGGCCTTCAACTCGGCGAGCGTGTAGCCGGTGTAAATCATCACCGAGAGGCCGCCCTCTCGAACCAGCGTGCAGAGCTCGGCGAGCGCCTGCGGCTGCTGAAACGGTTCGCCCCCCAGCACCGAGATTCCTTCGATGCCCGGCGTGGAGAGGATCGTCTTCGCCAGTTCGGCGGTCTCGACGAAGCGGCCGCCTTTGTCGGGCGCAAACATCTCGGGGTTGCAGCAGCCCGGGCAATGCAGCGTGCAGCCCTGCACCCACAGCGCAAACCGCTTCCCCGGCCCTTCGGCTTCGGTGTCGGCAATCGTCTGGGCGATGCGGAGCTGCATGATCAGGGCTTGGCGAACTCGACCGTCGCGAACGAGGTCATGAACTTCTCGAGCGGCAGCGAGAAGATGCCATCGTCTTTTCCATCGTGGCCGGGCTCTCGCTCGCCCCAGGGGTTGCGCAGCGAGACCATCTTCTGGCCGTTCTTCTCTTCGACCCCGAGCAGCGTGTACGCGTGATCGGCGACGACGCCCGACTCCGCGGGATCCCACGGCTTGCTCAGCGCGACCACGCAGCCATTGCCGGCGGTCGCCTGCTGCAGCTGCTTCCACAGCTCCGTCTTGTTCGACTCGCTGGTGACCGGAAGGAAATCAGGCTTCGCGCCGGTGAGCGCCTCGAGCGCGGTGGCCGACATGCCCGCTTCGATCGCGTCGAAGCCGCCCTTCCACGAGGCGTAGGCCTTCTCGAAGATCATCGGCCACAGCTCCTTCGTTTCGCGCGCCGCCGCGTACTCGAGCCGGCCGTGGCGATTGGCGAACGAGCCATCGACGGTCACCGTCACCGGACTGGGCCTGGCCGCGTCCTTCTTGTGCTCGAAAAAAGTCACCGTGTACGTGCCATCGCGGTTCGTCTTCACCGCGTTTGCGAGGAGCTCAGGGTGCGTCTTCGCCACCGACGCGAGCGCAGCGATGAAGTAACAATCACCGACCTGGCCTTGCATGGCGTCGTCCATGCCGAAGCCGTTAACGGCGAGGGTTCCGGGCCGAGCGTCGTACGTGACCTCCCCGCTCTTCCGGCTGTCTTCGGTGATCTTCGGCTGACCTGAGTGGTGTGCGAGGCCGGTGTCGCCGGCGATCTTCGCGAGCGACTCCATCTCACCCGAGACGAACGCGACCAGCTTCTGCCGCGCGGCCGGATCGAACGAGCCCTGCTTTCGATCGACGAAGCCCGAGAGGTAGTGCGCCTCGACTTCGCTGAAGTGACCGCCCTTCGCGTCCTTGATCAACGCGTCGGCTTCCTGCGGCGTCACCTTGCCGTCGCTCAGCGTCTTGTCGAGGCGCGTGCGGTAGCGGGCCGCTTCCTTGTCGATCTTCGAACCCATCTGATCAGCCTATCAGCGGCGGGGGCCGGTGTACGTGCGCTCCCCAGTGCCGGCGAAGTTGATGCCGATGGTGGTGCCTGCGTAGGTGTACGTGACCTTCACCGTGGCGTTCTCGCCCTTTTCGCTCACCGACACGGTACCGGTGCTCATGGTCGCGGTGACGTTGCCGCCCGAGAAGAAGAACGTGCACTTCTGCCCGGCGATGATGTTGATGGCGTCGCCCTTCTCGGTCCTGTCCGCGTTCACCACGCAAGGCGTCGCGTCGGTCTGAGCGAGGGTGATGACGTAGTCAGAGGTCTTGCCGGTGGTGATCGCGATCGTGCCCGAACCCGAAGTCGCGGTTATCTGGTTGCGGGGCGCGGTCTCGGTCTCCGTGCCCGTGAGGGTGAAGTTGAAGGTGCCGGGAACCAGATCAGGCTGAGCACAACCGGTCAGCGCGAGAGCAACGAGAACCAACGAACGCATGGTGAGTTCCTTTCAGAGCGCGAGCACGCCGGAAGCCTGGGTCATCAGGGCCACGCGGCGTTTGGTGACGGGGGAGCTGCCATCGATGAGCGCGCGCGTCTCTTCCAGCACGCGCTCGAGACTGAAACGAACGACCGAGCTGTCGGCGGTCGGAATGCCGCCCTGCACCGGGGGCAACCAGCCCACCATCTCGTCGGTCGCGCCTTTCAGCAGCGAGTTGAGCGCGCCGAAGCCGAGCCGCCCGGCGACCGCTCGATCCGAGTAGCTGGGATTTCCGCCGCGCACCACGTGACCGAGCACGGTGGCGCGGATCTCCAGCGTGGGGAGTTCCTCCTTCATTCGCTCTTCCGTCATGCGCACCAGCCGCGTGCAGGGCGCAGTCACGCCTTCGGCCTTGATGATCAGAATGCGGCGCTTGCCGCGCGCGAAGCCGCTCAAGATCACCTGGCGGATGTCGTCGACCAGCTGTTCTTCAGACTTGCCTGATTCGCGTATGAGCACCGCGTCGGCGGCCATCGCGATCGCGCTCGCCATCGCGAGATAGCCGCAGTCACGCCCCATCACCTCGACCACGAAGGCCCGCCGGTGCGCACGCGCGGTGTCGCTGATGCGATCGCAGGCTTCGACGATCGTGTTGAGCGCGGTGTCGACGCCCAGCGAAGTCGCAGTGCAGCCGATGTCGTTGTCGATGGATCCGGGAATGCCCATCACCTTGATGCCCGACTCGGTCGCGAACGCGTGCGCGCCGGTGAGGCTGCCGTTTCCGCCGATGACGATCAGGCCTTCGACGTCGAGCTTCTTGAGCTTCTCGGCGGCGGTGACCCGGCCCGCGACTTCCCGAAATCGCATCGAGCGGGCGGAGCCGATGATGGTGCCGCCCTGCCCTCCGGCGGCGTCGACTTCGATGTCCACCGACACCACGCCGTCGCTGAGCACCTTCGTCAGCTCGCGAAAGTTGCCGTCGATGAGGCCGTCATAGCCATCGACCGCGCCGAACACCTGCAACCCCTGCGCAGCACCGAGCTTTGCGATCGCACGCAGCGCCGCGTTCATTCCGGGAGAGTCGCCACCTGAGGTCAGCACCACGATTCGTTTCATCTGGAGTCCGTTCCTGGCGGAAGAGGGCCTGGAGGCTACCTCGGCTCGGACTGAGCGCCGCTATCCCTCGACGATGAGGATGACTCGACCCGGGCGACCAGCCTGGGGTCGGGGTGAGGGGCAGTTCGTTACGGCAACGCGTGGAACAACGGCAGTCCCGCGGGCGCCGGGTAGAACGCCAGGTTCGCCGCCGACCCGATGTCCGCGCTCGTCAGGATCGTCTCAGGCACCGTCGGCATGCCCGCCCCCGAGCTGACATCGAGCTGCGCGGGCGCCAGCCGGAAGATCTTCCCCATCGAGCCCGCGCTCCACAGCCCGCCCTCGTTGTCGAACGCGAAGCCCTCGAGCAGCGCCGTCACACCGATCGTCATCCGCACCTGGGGCTGAATGTCTGAAGTCCCCGTGGCGCGCAGGCTTGCCGCACCGACGCGGAAGAACTTGTTCCCACCGAAATCGTTCGCCCACAAATCGCCACGCGCATCGAAGGCGATCCAGCTCGGGGTGAGCAGCGCAGTGTCCATCGGCACGTTGGTCGCCAACGAGCCCACCTTGAACGCAGGAGCGCTCACCGAGCCACTGCTCAACTGCACCGCGTCGTAGCGCCACACGCGCTGGTCCATGCGCGCGGCCACCCACAGGTTCCCCGCGCGATCGAACGCAATGCCTGTCGGGTCCTGCACCGCGATGCTCAACGACGGCGTCACGCTGCCCGTCGCGACCAGGCCCGCGGCGTCGATTCGCAGCACCGCGTCGTGGCACGGCGAACTCACATACAGGTTTCCCTCGGGGTCGAACGCCAGCCCGGCGATCAACGGCACGCACCCGGTCCCCGACAAGGTCACCTTCACGTCAGGCTCGACGGCGGCAGAGGAAGCAAACACCGAAGCCGGGTAACGCTGCAGCGAGGCGTCAGCGGTCGTGCCACCGGGCACCCAGACGTTGCCATCGCGATCGAACGCGATGTCCGCACCGAACCCGCCGCGAGAGATCACGTCTGCGCTGAGCGATGCCGTGCTCGCGAGCGACGACGAACCGAAGCCCAGGAACTGTCCGGTGGCGTTGGCGTTGGTGACCCACAGCTTGTTGCTGGTCGCCACCGGCGCCCACGTCACTGTGACGTCCTGCGTACCGCCCGAGGTCAGGCAGAAGCTCGCCGGCGTGACGGTCGGCAGGTAGACGGTGCGCACGAAGCGATCGGCCCCGGTCGCGCGATCAGCGGTGACACTCCACGCTCCCGAGCCGACGCTCAAGGTGCGGCTCGAGGTGACCGTCTGCGCGGTCGGCCCGGTGAGATGAATGGTTCCGACCACGCCCGCGGGCAGCCCCGTCGAGGTGATCACGATCGACCCGGTGCCTGCCGCAGTGCAGCCGGGAGTGGTGGGAACGGGGCACGGCGCACAGGCAGCGAGGCTCAAGGAAGCGACGACGACGACGCGTTGGAGGAGTGTCATGACGGACTGCAGAGCATGCAGGAGGCCAACCCTCAATCGGGCTCTTTCCACCCACTTGGCCCCGCCGGAATGTGAACTCAGGGGTTACTTCAACGGGGCGCTGTGAACCGAGCGTTCACGCCCGCGGCCGGTTTGCATTAGACAGAGCGCCGCTGTGATTCGCCGCGCGCTGGTGCTCAGTCTCGTCTTCGCCTCGCTCGCCCTCGCCCAGGAAGACCGAGGCGTGCTCACGAAGCCGCCGGCGTTGGTCACGCAGGTCGAACCTCTCTTCCCACCCGAGTTCGCCGACGCCGGGATCAGCGGCACCGTCACCCTCGAGGTCGACATCGGGCCCGACGGCAAGGTGATGGACGCCCGGGTGGTGAAGAGCGCGGGGCAGGCCTTCGACGACTCGGCCCTGGTGGCCGCGCGCCAGTTCATCTTCACCCCGGCAGAGATCGACGGCGTGCCTGCCGCGGTGCGCATCTCGTTCTCGCTCGAATTTCTCTATCGCCCGCAGGTGGTGGAGACGGTCGCCATCGATGCCGGTACGAAGGTCAACTTCACCGGCATCGTGATCGAGCGCGGCACCCGCGATCCCGTGGAGGGCGTGCAGGTGGTGGTGGAAGGCCGGGTGACGATCACCGGTGAAGGCGGCCGCTTCGAGTTCACCGACGTGCCCGAAGGCACCTTCAAGGTGTTGGTGCTCAGCCCCGAGTACCAACGCTACGAGGTCGACGAGACCTTCACTGCCGACAAGCGCACCGAGGTGAAGTACTTCGTGCGCAAGAAGCTCTACGGCGCCTACGAGACGGTGGTGCGCGCCCCCAAGGAACGGCGGGAAGTCGCGCAGATCACCCTCTCGCAGGAAGAGATCAAGCTCATCCCCGGGACCAACGGCGACGCGTTCCGGGTGGTGCAGAACCTGCCCGGCGTGGCGCGTGCGCCCTTCGGCATCGGGCTGCTGATCGTTCGCGGCGGCAAGGCGTGGGACACCCGCACCTACGTCGACGAAGCGCCGGTGCCGCAGCTCTTCCACTTCGGCGGGCTGTTCTCGACCTACAACGCAGGGCTGCTCGAGGACATCAGCTTCCAGGCGGGCAACTTCAACGCCGACTACGGCCGTAACATCGGCGGGCTCGTCACCGCCACCTCCGCCACGCCTTCGAAGAAGGGCTACCACGGCTACGTCGACGTGAACCTGGTCGACGCGTCGGCGATCTTCCAGGGGCCGATCAACGAGAACTGGAGCTTCTCGGTCAGCGGCCGACGCAGCTACATCGACGTCGTTCTCCCCGCGGTGCTGAGCCTGATTCCGAAGGCGGAAGACACGGTCAGCTTCACCCTGGCGCCGCGCTACTACGACTACCAGGCGCGCCTCGAGTACCGCCCGAAGAGCGGCAAGGTGCGCTTCTTCGTGAGCTTCTTCGGCTCGTCTGACGCGCTGGTGCTGGCGTTGCCCAACCCGTCGATCGACCCCGAGGGCCGCGGCACCTTCGGCACCAGCATTCTCTACAACCGCCTCCTGTTCGGGCTCGATCTCAAGTTGGGCGACGGCCTCGACTTCCGCAGCCGCACCTCCTTGGGCCTCGACGAGCTCAGCTTCACCCTGGGCGACGACATCTTCGCGAAGGGAAAGCAGTACCCGGTGCGTTCGCGTAACGCGTTTACGTGGGCGCTGCCCCAGGCGAAGCTGGAATTGAGCGCCGGGGTGGACCTCGGCGTGCTGCCGTACTCCGTCGAGGTGCAGTCACCGCCCCTGCCCAAGCTCAACCAGGTGCCCGACCCGTTTCAGAGCAAGTCACTGATCTACATCAACGAGTTCGTCACCGCGGTCGAGCCGGGGGTCTTTGCGCAGGCGCTGTGGAAGCCGTTCGACACCTTGCGGATCATTGGCGGCGCGCGCGTCGACTACAACTCGCAGATGAACAAGGCGTGGGCCGACCCCAGGCTCGCGGTGTTCTGGCAGGTGCACGAGAAGGTCGCGATCAAGGGCGCGGCGGGCATCTACCACCAGACGCCTGACTACCGCGGCGGGCTGCTGACCAAGGGCTTCGGCAACCCCAAGCTCGAGGCGGAAGGCGCGCGCCAGTTCATGCTCGGCACCGAGGCACACTTCACCGATGCCATCAGCCTCGACGTGCAGCTCTATTACAAAGACCTGTTCAACCAGGCGCGCTCGACGCTGGGCCAGACCTCGGGGCAACTCGATCTCGACTCGGTCGACCTGCGCTACACCAGCATCGGGCACGGCCGCAGTTACGGCGCGGAGATCCTGCTGCGTCACGCGCTGACCAGGAACTTCTTCGGGTGGATCGCCTATTCGCTCTCGCGGGTGGAGCGCGACTTCGCGGGCGGCACCGTCTACGGGCTCTCGCAGTACGACCAACCGCACAACCTGATCGTGGTCGCGAGCTACAAGTTGCCGTTCGACTTCATCGTGGGCGCGAAGATTCGGTACACCTCGGGGCCACTCACGAGGCCCATCAAGGCGTCGATCTACGACGCGAACGGCAACTACTTCTTCCCCATTCAGGACTCGCAGTACTCGCGGCGGTTGCCTGATTTCTTTCAGCTCGATCTGCGCATCGATAAGCGCTTCGTGCTGCGCGACTTCATGTTCGCGATCTACCTCGACGTGCAGAACGTCACGTACCAGCGCAACGTCGAGGCGGTGCTCGACAGCTACGACTACTCCGAGCAGGCGTACTTGACCGGCCTGCCGATTCTTCCCGTGCTCGGGCTGAGGGCGGAATTCTGATGACCACGAAAACTGTCTCCCTCTCCTCCGCGGGGCAGAGCCCCTGGGGGCGACGGCGTTGGGAGGCAACGAGGGTTGGGGAGAGGGCAAGCGCGCTTCTCCTCCTCTCGCTCCTTCTTCTCGGCTGCGATCCCGGCTTCCGCCCCGAGACGCTGATCGAAAACATGCGCCTGATCGGCATCAGCGCCGATCCCCCCAAACTCAACCCCGGCGAAACCGCGCGCATCTCCTCGCTCCTCCTCGACCCCACCCGCACCGGCCCCAGCACGGTCCTCTGGCTCGGCTGCGAAGCCGACCCCTACAACCTCAACCGCAGCCCCTGCGCGAACCCTGACGTGCTACAAGACCCCTCCGCGCTCACCAACGGCACCGGCACGCTCCCGCCCGGCGTCACGCTGATCGGCCTCAACGACCGCGCCGCCTACACCGTGCCCGCGGGGTTGTTCAGCGTGCTCGCCCCCGACGATGAACGCCGCCGCAAAGGCACGGTCGGACAGATCATCGCCTTCGCGGTGGCCGAGTCGATCTCGCCGGCAGCCAGCATGGAAGAGCTTCAGGCCCTCTTCGAACGCGTGCAGCGCAAGGAACTCAAGTCGATCCTCGCGCTCTTCCGGGTGGCGATCTCCGAGTCACCGGTGCGCAACACCAACCCCGTGGTCGATTCGTTGATCGTCGCGAACGAGCTCTGGCCGAAGAACGCGAAGTTCTTCGTGCACGAGGGCGAGCCCATCACCCTCGACGTTCACGCGCCGGCCACGAGCTTCGAGCCGTTCGAGCTCGAGACGCCCACCGGCATCGAGCAGAAGACCGAACGAATCCTCACGGCCTGGTACTCGACCTCCGGGCGCTTCACCGAGACCAGCACCGCGCTGGGTGAAGGGGTGAAGACGATCATGACCGCGCCCGGCAAGACGGCCGCAGACCCGGTGCCCGATCGCCGCACCGGCATCCTCTACACGGTCTTCCGCGACACCCGCGGTGGGCAGTCGTGGCGCGAGTGGCCGTTCTTCGTCTGCGACGATTCACTGGCCGCGCCGAGCGTCACCAGCGTCGACTGGCCGGCCACTCCGATGGATCCCGTGGTGCTGCATGGCGACGATCTGCGTTCGGTGCTCGACGTGGTGGTCGACGGCGTGGCGCTCGAGCGCGCGGCGTTTCTCGAGTCTTCGGGGACCTTCCAGGGCTTTCTCCCCGCGGGGCTCGAGGTGGGCCAGCGACGGGGAATGCTCACCACGAAAGTGTGTACGCGTCAGCCGCTGTAGACCCGCGGCTCTGATGGCGGCTCAGGAGCAAATGATTGAATCGCCTCGCGGGCCGGTGTGTAACGCCCCCGCCTGACTTCCTGGAGCCACGCCATGATCCGCCCGACTGCCGCCGCATTGCTCTTCGCCCTCGCAGGTTGCGCCACCCCTTCCGCCTCGACGCCTTCCACGCCCATCGGCGGCGGCGAGAAGAAGTCGGCCAGTGCCGATCTGAAGATGGCGATCACCAACGTCATTCCCTTCGACGTGGCGTCCTGTGGGCCGCGCGCGCTCCCGCTCACCCCGATGACGGGTGAAGTGCTCACCGGCGCGATGCTCTCGATGAGCCCGGCCACCCAGGAATGCTTCATCGATCTGCAGTCGCGCGACGGCCAGCCGTTCGATCTCAAGGCGAAGATGACGGTCGCCGAGACGGGCGTGACGGTCGAAGTGACGGGCCTGGGCGCGTCGGCTTCCGGCAAGGCCTGCGTCGAGAACGCCTTCAAGAAGCTGCCCATTCAGGCGCTCGCCGCCGGCAGCAAGCCCGTGGTCGCCGAGATCCCGGTCGCGGGTGGTGCCCAGACGGTGCGCGTAGGCGACAACGCCGCCAACGACATCGCCGGCAAGCTGCGCCTGGCCCAGAGCTCGATGTGCGAGTGCTACGCCAAGCTCGGCGACAAGCCGGCCCCCATGCTGAAGGCCGACGTCGAGGTCACCGGTGCAGGCCCGGCGAAGATTACCTTTCCCACGAGTGACGAGCTCACCACCTGCCTGACCGCCAAGATGCAGGCGATCCCGCTGGGCGACGCCAAGGCGAAGCTCTCGTGGCCGCTGCTGCTCAAGAACACCTACGCGGCCCAGCTCGACCCTTCGGCCCCCGCGGCGCTGCGCTTTCAGCAGCTCGACGGCATGCGGGCGCAGCGCACCGCTGACGTGCTGGTCGCGGCCGGGCAGCGCGTCGCGGCGGCCGTCGCGTTCGACGACCTCGCGCAGAAGTACAAGAAGAAGCCCGCCAAGGGGATGCTGGAAGAGCTCGTCCGCAAGTGCGCTGACGTCGCCGCCGGTGACGACAAGCAGATTTCCGCGGTCAAGGCCTTGGTGGGCGTGCTCGAAGATTCCCAGAAGCTCGTGGTCACCGAGAAGGCGAAGGACCCGCAGTGGGGGCAGGTCGAGCCGATGCTCGCGCAGCAGCTCACCTCCTCGACCGCGGAGGTCACCCGCATCGAAGACCAGAAGAAGAACGATCTCAACGCCTGCCCGAAGACGAAGTACTGAAGCGGTGTGACGCTCTTCGCTGACATCGCGCAGCTCGAGGCCGAAGGCCGGGCGTTCGTGCTGTGCACCGTCATCGCCGCGCACGGGAGCACCCCGCAGAAGCCGGGCTCGCGGCTGCTGGTGCTGGGTGAAGGCTCGTTGCGCGGCACCATCGGCGGCGGCGCGATCGAGAAGCAGGTGATCGACGCGGCCCTGGTGCTGCTCTCCGACGACACCGCCCAGACCCGCACGCTGGAAACGCACCTGACCCACGACCTGGGCATGTGCTGCGGCGGGAAGATGACCGTCTTCCTCGAGAAGCACGGCGCGCCCGCGCAGCTGTTCATCTTCGGCGCGGGCCACGTGGCCAAGGAGCTCGCCGCGCTCGCTTCGCACGTGGGCTTTCAGGTCACGGTGGTCGACGAACGCGCGGAGTGGCTCAACGCCGAACGTTTTCCCAACGCTACCCGCCGGCTCGAACAACCCGACGTGGTCGCGCAGTCACTGACGGGCGGAGCGCAGAGCTACTGCTGCGTCACCACCCACGATCATCCCCTCGATCAGGCCTGCACCGAGGCGCTGGTGAAGAAGCCGCTCGCGTACCTCGGCGTCATCGGCAGCCAGCGCAAGGCGCTGCGGTTTCGTCAGCGCATGGAAGCCGGTGGCTTCAGTGCCGCCGAGGTCGCCCGCTTCGAGAGCCCCATGGGCGTGGAGATCGACGCCCTCACGCCCGCCGAGATCGCAGTGTCGATCGTCGCCCGCCTCATCAGCGTGCGCCGCCAGAAACCCTGAAACCGCTCAGCAGCCGCCCGGCCACGAGGGGTTGCAGAAGCTCACGTCGCGCGCGATCTTCCGGGTCGCCTCGCGAGCCCACACGCGCCCGTCGGTGCTGAAGCGGAAGCCGTACTCGAGCTGCTGCCACTTCGGCCCGTAATACAGGTCGCTCTTGGGCACCTCGAAGTGAAAGCGGTAGTCGTTACCCACCTTCCCCACGAATGAAAGATCGGTCGCCGGCAGCGCCACGCCATCGAGCTTGAGCTCGGCTTGGGCGAACACCGCGGCCGGCTGCGCGTCACCCGAATCCGTCAGGCCCGGCACGTAGACGTCGAGCTCGACGAACGCGCAGGCCCGCTGCTGCACGTAGGAATCCATCGTCGTCGAAGCGGGAACGCCGTCCTGCCGGGCGCACGCGCGCGAGAAGCTCGAGCCCGGGTTACCGACCCAGACCACCCGCGCAGGCGCCGCGGCCGACACGGGGAAGCGGTAGTTGGTGCCGAGGTTCGAGTCCCACGCTTCGCAGTTCATGCCCGCGCCGCTGGAGTTCTTGAACCAGACCTCAGCCGAGGTGGTGCCCGCGGGAATGTTCACGTTCAAGGGCACGCTCTTCGCGCCCGCGTTCGAGGGCACGCCGTTGGGCGCGTCGAAGCCGCGCACGGTGCCCGTCGCGATCGTCCCCGATGGAGCGAACCGCACGAAGGCCTCGAGGTCCCACGCCGGGAACCCGTTGTGCGTGCCGCGGCAGGTGGTGAGGCGATCGAGCGCGTAGGCGATCGTCACGGGCTGACCCGCCACCAGGGTGCCGCGCTGCTGCGTGCGGAAGCCGTTCTGGAAATCGATCGAGCGGGGCACCACCACGTCGCCGCCGCACATCTCCGCGTCGGGGCCAACATGCCAGCTGGCATTCTGGTTGAGCACGTACGACTCGAGGTCGCCCGGCACGCGGTTGTGATCGAACACGCGCGCGCCGGTGGTGGTCAGCAGGTACGGCGCCACCGAGACGTTCGCCCGAGAGTACGCCGTCGCCGACATGCCATCGCGCAAGGTGTCGCGCGTGAGGCGAAAGCGGTACCGCGAGAAGCCCGCCGGAGCGCCGGTCGTCTTGGTGGCCGACACGCTCGACCACTGCACCGCGTCGAGGTTCTTGAAGAGCACCTTGACCCGCGCGCCTTCGGCTTCGGCCTGGGTGGCCACGTCGATGAGCCCGGTCCACGACCACCAGCACAGGCCTGCGCTGGTGCAGGCGTTGGCGCCCCGCTCGAGGCTGCGGAGCACGATCTGACACCCGCGGTCAGCCCCGTCTTTGCCATCGGCACCCAGCAGCGGCCCGTCCGCCGTCGAGTCGAAGTCGGCCGGCTCACCCTCGTCGAGGAAAGCGTCCTGAACGCCACAACCCGCCAGCACCACCAGGGTCAGCCAGAGCACGTTCTTCATGACCGCGGCGCTATCACACCTCATCCCACACGCAACAGAGGGCAGGTCGCGGGTGTCACCTGCTAGCTTGCCTCGCCGTGCGCCAGGCCCTGCTTCCCAGCATGCTGCTCGCCCTGCTCGTCGCCGGTTGCCCGCCTCCGCCCGCCCCGGTTCCAGACGCGGGAGAGGCCGATGCGGGGAGCCCCGATGCAGGCGGCACCGATGCGGGCCGTCCTCCGCGTGACGCCGGGGTGCCTGATGCGGGCTTCACTTCGGCGCCCATCAGCAGCTGGTGCACTTCGAAGGCATTGGCGGAATGCGGCCGCGATCTGCGGTGTGGCCGCCTCGCGGCGACCGGTATTCCCGGCTGCGTGCTCTCGCGCACCACGGTGCCGGCCTGCGACCAGGTGGCGATCTCCCGCGGCGTGCAGGAACGGCGCACCCAGTATCTCGAGAACGAAGCCGTTCGCTGTCTGAACGCGCTCGCGCAGGGCAGCTGCGAAGAGAACCCGGCAGCCTGCCAGACCGTCTTCACCGGCCTCACGCCTCCCGATGGCGGCTGCCTGCTGGCCCAGGACTGCAACGCCGATGGCTTCTGCGATCTCTACGACGGGCGGTGCCCTCATCAGTGCCGCGCGTGGTCACCGCTCGGCGCCCCCTGCGACGGCTTCACCCGGCGCTGCGACCCGGTCAACGGCAGCTGCGACTCCAACGATGCGGGGATCGCGGTTTGCTTTCCGAAGAAGCACGATGGCGATGCCTGCGACCGGTACGACGCCTGCGGAGAGAAGTCGTACTGCCTCGACAACACCTGCATCACCCGCCAGGCCGCACCGGGCGGGGCCTGCAACGTCAAAAGCGGCTTCCCGTTCTGCACCGACGAATATTTCTGCCGCACGGAACCACCGGTCAATGGCGAGCGCCCGCCCGGCACCTGCGAGCGCAAGTCAGGGCTCGGCGGCACCTGCACGGGCCCGGGAAGCTGTCTGCCCAGCCTGCGCTGCAGCACGCTGCTGACCACCGGAACCTGCCTGGTGAAGGCCGCGCTCCACGTGGGCTGCATCAACTACGACGACTGCCAGGACTCGCTCTACTGCGACGCCAAGACGCAGCGCTGCGAAGGGCTGCCTGATGCCGGCGGCGACTGCTCGTTCGCTCGCACCGGCTATCGCTGCGCACCGGGAACCACGTGTGCGTTTTCCGGAACCGCCGAGGACAGGTGCGTGGGCTTCAAGGCGGTCGGGCAGGAGTGCGGTTATGCTGGCGAGTGCCTGTCGTACGACTGCGAGTACGCCACCTTGCCGGATGGTGGTTTCGGTGGCACATGCATCGCGAGTTGCTCGCAGCGGGCCGACGGCGGGCTGTAGAAGAGTCTTTGAAGCTTCCTTCCAACTTCAGATCTGCGTTCCTATGGCTGCTGCCCGCGGCCTGCGCGCTCACGGTCGCCTGCAGCCCCTCACCGATCTTCATCTTCCCCGACGCGGGCAAGCCCGACGGCGGCGTCACGATCATTCCCGACAGCGGCGTGCGCGTCGACGGCGGCCTGCTCGTCTCTGAAGCCTGCCTCTCGCTCAACACCAATCGCTGCGAGTTCCTCGCGCGCTGCGGGTTGATCGAAGACAACCCGCAGAGCCGGTTGGAATGCGCGCGTTACTTCGAGGCCACCTGGTGCGGCCCGCTGACCTGGCCCACGCACGTGATGGCGGGCGCGCTCAAGTACGATCCCCTCAAGGCGGAGTCGTGCTCCCAGGCCTTCGCCACCCAGGCCTGCGGTGAATGGACGACGCTGCCCGACTCGTGCACGCGCTTCCTGCTCCCGCGCGTGCCGCTGGGGCAGTCTTGTTACGACGGCTACGCGGAGTGCATGGACGGCGTGTGCCGTGGCTCGTCGTGCCCCCGCACCTGCCAGCCGCGCGCGCTGCTCAACGACGTGTGCGCGATGGACGCCGACTGCAAGACCGGCCTGTTCTGCCGCGTGTCGGAAGTCACCCCGAACTCCGGCCTCTGCACGCCGTTTGGAACCAACGGCTCGGCCTGCACCGGCAACCGCGAATGTCTCGATGGGCTGCAGTGCCTCTCGAAGGTCTGCCGGGTGTTGCCCCCGCCCGGCACCGGCTGTCTCGA
>JAYVNA010000319.1:0-5457 GCA_043758715.1 Archangium sp. | reverse complement strand
GCGCTGCCACCGACGTGTTCCTCCTCGTCGACGGCTACTCGTCGGGCAGCGGCCCCTTCTCGGTCGATGTCTCCATTCTCGACATTCCCGCGCGGGTCGGCGGCGGTGAGACGTGCGCGAACGCCGTTGCGCTGACGCCCGGCACGCCCGTCATCTCGGCCACCGATGGTGGGGTGAGCGACTACGCCTTCGCCTCGCAAGGTCAGTGCAGGGCCACCAACGCCGCGCCTGACACCACCTACAGCCTCGCCGTGCCCGCGATGACCCGGGCCACCATCACCGTGACGCCGGCCTCGACCTTCGATCCCGCGGTCAACGTGGTCACCCCCGCCTCCAACTGCGGCACCCCGGGCACCGACGGCGGCACCCAGGGCGCTGTGTGCGTCGTGGGCTCATCGAGCTTCGGCGCCGGTGCGATCGAGACGCTCGTCGTCAACAACGTCAGCGCGACCGCCACCACCTACACCGTCGTGGTCGATTCGAACTCCAGCACCGTGGCTGCGCGCGCCGGTAACTTCGAGATCAGCTCGAGCCTCACCGCGTTGGCGCCGTTGAGCAACGGCGGCGAGACCTGCGCGGCGCCGGTGGCGCTGCCGGTGGGCACCATCTCGGGTACCACGGCTGGTGCGGCCAGCGACTACGCCTTCGCGGCGGCCACGGGTTGCCGTGGCTCGAGCCTCGCGGGTGGCGACGTCGTCTACTCGGTGAGCGTGCCCCCGATGAGCCGCGGCACCTTGTCGGTGAGCTCGTTGAGCGCGGGCTTCTCGCCGTCACTCAACGTCATCTCGGGTGCGGCCAACTGCGGCAGCTCCGGTGCGGACGCTGGCACCGCGGGAAGCACCTGCGTGGCCAACAACCTCAACGGCTCTCCCGTCAGCTTCGTGAACGGGTCCGCCTCGCCCGCCACCTACCTGGTGGTGATCGACGCCAGCACCGTGAGCACGGCGACCTCGGGTGCCTTCGAGCTCACCTTCGCCACCAGCACGGTCACGCCCGGTGACGCCTGTGCGGTGCCGACCGTGCTCACGGCCAACATGAGCCTGATGGACACCTTCGCGACCGCGACGGTTGATCACGCTTTCTCGACCGCGAACGGCTGTCTGGGCACCTCGACCGGCAAGGACCGCGCGTACTCCATCACCCTGATGACGAATCAGCGGCTGACGGTGACCTTCACTCCCGGCGCGGCCCTGGGTGTCGACGGCGTGCTCAACCTGGTCGACGGCACGGCGGGCAACGTCGTCTGCGGCAGCGGCGCCACCTGCGTGGCCGCCGCCAACACCACGGGCAGCGACAGCGTCGAGACCCTCACCTACGACAACAGCTCTGGCGCCTCGAAGACGCTCTACCTGGTGGCCAGCGACTACGGAGACTCGGCCAGCACGGGGACCTACGGCCTCGCCACCACGGTGGCCGCCATTCCTCCCCCTCCGGCGAACGACACCTGTGCCGGCGCGATCGCGTTGTCCTTCACGAACAACACGGTCACCGCCACCGGCGACACCACCAACGCCACCAACGGCAACACCAGCGCTGACCCCGCGCCCAGCTGCAGCACCAGCGCGCGCAGCACCGGCAGAGACGTCGTGTACTCGTACACCCTGGCCGCCGCGCGTGACGTGGCGATCAGCGTGACGCCCACCAGCCCTCCGACGCCCACCACCTTCGAGCCGGTCGTCTACGTGCGCACCCTCTGCGCTGACACCACCGTGGCCAACCAGCGCGCCTGCGGCGCGAACTTCACCTCGGCGGTGAGCACGCTCAACCTGCAGAACCAGCCGGCGGGCACGTACTTCCTCTGGGTCGATGGTTCGACGGCGACCTCGGGCACGTTCTCAGTGACCGTCACCACCGCCGCCCCGACGCTGCCCGCGTACACCAAGACCACCATCACGGCGGCGTGCCAGGACATGACCACCGGAACCGCGCTCGCGGGACCGGTGGCCGACGACACCGCCTCGGCGATCACCGCGCTGCCGATTCCGTTCAGCTTCTTCAATACCGCGGTGACCAACTACTCGGTGGCTTCAAACGGCTTCGCGCAGCTCTGGCCGTCCGCCACGGGCACGGCGAGCTCCTCTTCGTCCCCGACGGCCATTCCCTCCAGCACGGGGCCGAACAACCTGGTGGCGGTGTTCTGGGACGACCTCATCAACGTGACTGGCACCACGGTGAAGACCCTCACCACGGGCGCCATGCCCAACCGCAAGTTCACCATCGAGTGGGCGAACTTCAGCCTCTACGACAATACGACCATGGGGGCCGGGCCCGAGCGCCTCACCTTCCAGGCGCAGCTGTACGAGACCACCAACGTGATCGAGTACCACTACTGCACCCTGGCGGTGAACGCGGGTGACGCGCCGCGCACCACGGGCGGTGCGGCCGCGGTGGGTGTCGAGAACGCCGCCGGTACGTCGGGCGTGCAGCACTCGTTCAACACCACGGCCTCGGTGAGCACGGCCAACGCGATTCGTTTCACGCCGTAAGCCCGCGCGCTTCGACGAAATCGAGCGGCCGCTGCCCACCCGGGTGGCGGCCGTTTTCTTTTTCGCGAGATGAGGTAGGCGCAGCGCATGCTCTTCACCGCTGCCGCCGCGCTGGTGCTTTTCGCCGCCCCGCCCGGGCCGTTCCTGCGGCTGCGCGCGGTGGGCGACGTGATGTTGGGCACCTCGGTGCCCGAGGGGAAGCTGCCGCCTGACGAGGGCGCGCACCTGCTCGACGCCGTCATTCCGCTGCTCACCGACGCCGAGCTCACCTTCGCCAACATGGAAGGCCCGCTGTGTGATTCGGGGACCTCGTCGAAGTGCCGCAAGGGGGGCAACTGCTTCGCCTTCCGCACGCCCACCGCGTACGCGAAGTACCTCGAGGCGGCGGGCATCGATCTCGCTTCCACCGCGAACAACCACGCGGGTGACTTCGGGGAAGCGTGCCGGCGCGAGACTGAAAGTGCCCTCGAAGCGCACCACGTCGCCTGGTCTGGGCCGGTGGGCACGGTGGCGCACCTCACCTTCAAGGGGAAGAAGCTCGCCCTCATCGGCTTTCACACCAGCGGCTCGTGCAACGACGTCACCGACATTCCCGGCGCGAAGAAGCTGGTGGCGCAGGTCAAGGCCCAGAACGATCTGGTGATCGTCAGCTTCCACGGCGGCGCCGAGGGCACCAACGCCACCCGGGTCAAAGACGGCATCGAGCGCTACCTGGGGGAGAACCGCGGCGACCTGAAGGCCTTCACCCACGCGGTGATCGACGCGGGTGCAGACCTGGTGCTCGGTCACGGGCCCCACGTGGTGCGCGGCATGGAGCTCTACCAGGGCCGGTTGATCGCCTACTCGCTGGGCAACTTCGCCACCTATGGCCGCTTCGATCTCGCGGGGCCGCTCGGGTACGCGGTGCTGCTCGAGGTCTCGCTTGCCGAAGACGGGCGCTTCCTGGGGGGCAAGCTGGTGCCCACCCGGCAGGAAGGCAAGGGCGTGCCGATGCCCGACGAGAGCGGGCGGGGCGCGAAGCTGGTGAAGACCCTCACGCTGCAGGACTTTCCGAAGACGGGCGTGCAGATCGATGACGCGACCTTCGCGTTGAGCGAGGCGAAATGAGCGCGGTCGCCGGCGCCAACTGCGGCAAACACCCGGGCGTCGCGGCGGTCGAGATCTGCACCCGCTGCGGCACGTTCCTGTGCGGCGAGTGCGTGGAGTACTTCAACGAGGTCACGCCCGCGTGCGCGAACTGCCTGCCGCTGCTCGCCGGAGGACCCGCCTCGATGCGCGCGCGCCTCTCTCCTTTGCTCACCACCTTCGGCCTGGGCGGCCTCATCGCGGGCTTCGTGGTGAGGGGGCGGCCGGGGCTCGCGATCTGGGCCGCGTGTTTTCTGCTGGGCTTCGCCGGCATCGCCTTCGGGGTTCAGGAGCTGCGGCTCATTCGCGCGAACCAGGCCGGCAGCCGCGGGCGGCGCTGGGCGATCGCAGGCCTGGTGGTGGGCTCGTTGTTCGCGATCGGCTTCGCGGGGCTGGTGCTCAGCTTTGCCCTGTTTACCTGGCGGGCGCGCGGCACTCCGGGCTGATCAGCTCCGGGCGATACTCGAAGTGCATCGTGTCGAAGTGTTTCCAGCGGCCGCCCCAGATGAACCCTTCGCCCTCGAAGGCGTCGACGATCTCTTGAGGCACCTTGTTCTTCCAGATCATCGGCTTGCCCCGGTACGTCCAGCGCCAGTAGTCGCTGCGCTCGACGTTGAGATCGATGGCGATGCCGAACGCGTGGCCTGAGAGGCGCTTGCTGCGCTTGATGGTGCGCCAGATCCACGTGCCGCCGATGTCTTTCAAGAAGGGGAGCAGCTTCGGGTTCTCTTTGACCTGCGGCTCGAGGCGGGCCACCACCCGGCGCAGCGCATCGGCGGCGCGTTCGTGAAACGGGTAGCGCAGCCCGAAGAAGCGCACCCGGCCCAGGTGTTCCTGCACCTCGTCGCGTTTGCTCCCGTAGGTGGCGAGGAACAGCTCTTCGACCCGCACGCGGCCCGGGTCTTCGATGGGCCCCGCGTCGCTGGTGTCGATGGGGACGATGAGGCCGGTGACGTAGGGGGGATCGAAGATGTCTTCGAGATCGGGCACGTCTTCCGATTCAGGATCGTCGGGGTCGACGTGGGCGCCGCTGCTCCAGTTGAGCCACACGCCGGTCTCGAGATCGAGCCCCCAGCCGGCGTCGGGCTTCCACTTCACCGTGCCCGCGTACCAGGAAGGCAAGCACGTCAACCCGACCGGCGGCAGGCCCCCATCGGGAGCGCGGACGCCGCCGTCGGCTTGCGCGAGCAGGGAGGTGAGGGCGACGGTGAGCAGCACTGAAGTTCGATTTACTCTGGGTGCGTGGACTGGGGCGAATCGTGGAGCAGGTCAGACGAGGAGTTACTCCACCACCACCAGCGGGGCGCCGTTCTCGACGGTGGCGCCTTCCTTCGTGATGATCTGGGTGATGGTGCCGGCCTTGGGGCTCTTCAGCTCGTTTTCCATCTTCATCGCCTCGACCACCACCACGCCCTGGCCCTCGGTCACCACGTCGCCGACCTTCACGAAGATCTTCACGATCTTCCCCGGCATGGGCGCGGTGATCGTCTGCCTGCCCTCGACGGTGAAGCCGGCGGTGGCCGCGCGCAGCCGCAGTTTTCGTTCATCGGCCACGTCGAAGCGGGTGAGCTGGCCGCGCAGCAGCACGCCCACTTCGTCGCCCTTCTCGTCGAACTCGACCGAGAACGACTGGCCCTCGACGATCATCGAGACGGCGCCGTGCGGCAGCACCAGCGACTCGAGCTCGAAGGTGTGCCCGTCGAGCGTGACTGCATAACGGCCTTCACCGAGGGACTCGACCTCGAGCTCGGCAGCGGCGGCGTCTTTGTGCGCCAGGTTCTTCGCGAAGTACTTGGTGGTGCGCGCCATGACTTTAGGCCCCCCTCTTCCAGCTGCCGGTCTTGCG
>JAYVNA010000318.1:0-5460 GCA_043758715.1 Archangium sp. | reverse complement strand
GGCCCGGAGAAAGATCCGCACGGGACGCAGTGGGAATGGCCGGCCCGCGAGAGGGTCGTGCTCATGGATAATGTTTACAATCGGGAGGTTGCCCGCCCCTGCGGTACTCGATTTCAGCCCCCGCTCGCTCTGCTGGGCAGCCATGCGATTTCCCCGCGCGAATTTCTGCGAGCCGTTCATCATGGGGCCGTGTCGCGGTTTCTCCTTCAGCTCGCCATGCTGGTCCTGTGCGCCTGCTCCCGGCCTGCGCAGCCGGTTCGCGATCCGTCGCTGCCTGACCTTCAGCTCGAGCAGGTCGCGATTCGTTCGTGGTCTGCAAATGAGCTTCAGGTCGTGACCACCGCGCAGCGCCTCGATTTCTTCCGCGAGGTCGGCACGCCCGGCGAGGTGATCGCCTGGGACGCGGGCGTGCTGCTCGTCGGCGACGGCACCCAGGTCAGCGCTCCGATGATGACGGGGAATTTGTTTTCCGGGCAGTTCGAAGGGAAGGGCGGGGTGTTGATGACCGGCCCCGGGGAACTTCGCGCGGTCACGCCCACCGTCGCGTTCGATCGCAACGCCGGCCTCGCGTCGGGTGACGGAGGCGTGGTGCTCACTCAACCCGGGCTCCTGCTCGAGGCGAGCACCTTTTCATTCGACCTCGCCGAGCAACACGCCACCTTCGAGAACGCGAAGACGAAGCTTGGCCACCAATAACTAGCCGACCACCATCAGCGGCCACGGCGGCTTCGGTGGTGGCTGCCCCGAATCGAGCACTGCGGGCGTCCCGCGCATGACGAAGGACTCCGCTTCGCGGACGCTCTCGCACCATGGGACCGCCTTCTTGCAACGAGGGCAGTCGCGAAACCGCGGCTCACTGGTGACACGCAGCGCGTTCCAGCTTCCGGGGCACGCGTGTGCATTGCAGCCGAGGATCTTCGCCGTGCCTACCGAGGCGCGCTCCGAGGCCGTCAGCGCGGTGCCCACGCCCGCCAACTGCGCCCGGGTCGCATCGCTCACCGCGCGCTCGAGGCGCATCCACTCCGCGAGCGGGGGCTTGCCGGATTCTTCGGCTTCGTCTGCGAAGACCCTCCAGGCCTGGTCGTCACTCGCGACCAGCTTTGCCAGCCGCGCGAGCAACGTCGCTGGAAGATGCGGGGTCCGCTCGAGCCGCAGCGTGTAGCTGTCGAAGCGCAAGACCGAGCCCGGGGGCAGCGGCAGCGTCTCGAACACGGGCGCGTCGTCCACGAAGAGTTCGATCACCGGCTGCGGCGCGCGCACTTCTCCCGGGCTGGGCTGCTCGAGGATGACGTGCAGCTGGCGTACGCCGGGAAGCTCGATGTCCGAGAGCTGGGTGTCACCGATCGTCAGCGGTCGAATGAGCCAGTGATTGCGACCTCGACCCGTCGGCGCCTCGCGCGTGTGCCCGGCCAGCGCAGGGTGGCTGGTGTCGAACCACTCCCGTCGGAGATCGACTCCAGGTCCGGTGATGTGGAGCACGAACATGCGGTTGTCCCCTCACTTGCGCTTACGCAGCGCGAGCGCGAGGAGCGCCAGCAACGGCGCCATCGCATCACCCGTGGAGCAGCCGCAGCCCGACTTTCCGCTGATGTTGCCGCTGCCACCGTCGGGCATCAACAGGGGGCCGCCATCGTTTCCACCCGTCCCCGCGTCGGTGACCGTCATGCTTGCGTCCACGCCGGCATCGACCTCCATGCCCGCGTCCATCCCCGCATCGGCCACCACCGGCATCCCCACGCGAATGCTCGCGGTCGCCACCACGCTGCCCGCCGTTGCAGTCACGCCATTCGCGAAGTCGCCCGGAATGTTCCCCGCAGTGAAGAGCCCGCCCGCGTTGATCGATCCCGCGTTCGCATTCGACGTCCAGGTGATCGCCGCGGTCACCGGGTTGCCGAACGCGTCCTGCCCGGCGCCGGTGAACTGCTGCATCGCGCCCACCTGGAGGATCGCCGACGACGGCGTGAGCACCAACTGCGCGAGCGGCCCGGGAGACACCGTCACCGTCGCGAACGCCGTCACGCCATTCGACTCCGCGCGCACGGTGTTGGCGAAGGTGCCGGTCGCCGTGCCCGCGGTGAACACGCCCGCCGCGGAGATGGTGCCGCCACCACTCACCACGGTCCACGTCGGCGTCACTGCCACCGTGTTGCCATTGCCATCGCGCCCACTCGCAGCGAAGCCCACCGTGCCGCCGGCCTGAACGGTCGCGACCGAAGGCGTGACCGTCAGCTGCGCGAGGGCGCCCGTGTTGATGCTCACGTTCGCCGTGCCGCTGACGCCGTTGATGGTGGCCGTCACCGACGCCGGGTAGTTGCCCGACATCGTTCCCGCGGTGAACACGCCGCCCTGGTTGATGGCTCCCGCCGAGCTGCTCGCGGTCCAGCTCACCGCCGCGTTCACCACGTTGTTGTTGGCGTCGAAACCTTGCGCCGTGAAGGTGGTGGTGCCCGAGGGCGCCAGCGTCACTGACGCCGGAGAGAGCACCACCCGCGTCACCGTGCCCGGCTGCACAGTCACCGTCGCAAACCCGCTCACGCCGCTGATGGTGGCCTGCACGGTGTTGGTGAACGTGCCCGCCGTACTCCCTGCGGTGAACGTGCCGCTCGAGCTGATCGTTCCGCCACCCGCGACCACGCTCCACGTCGGCGTGCCGGCGACCATGTTGCCGAGGCTGTCCACGGCCACCGCCATGAAGTTGGTGCTGGCGCCCGCTGAGAGCGTCGCGCTCGAGGGCATCAAGGTGACGCTCGCCACGGCGCCTCCGGTGACGGTGAGGTTCGCCGCCGCGCTGCGGTTGATGGCGCCCTCGCTCGCCGACGCGGTCACGCCGCCGTTGAAGGTGCCCGGCGTGCTGCCCGCGGTGAAGAGGCCCGAGGTGTTCACGTTCGCGCCCGGAATCGTGGTCGCGTAGCTGATCGTCGAGGTGAGCGGATTGCCGCAACCGTCCGACGCGCTGCCGGTGAATTGCCGGGTGGCCGTGACCGCGACACTCGCGGTCGCGGGGCTCAAGCTGACGTTGGCGAGCACTCCGGGGTCCACCGTCACCGACGCGCGGCCGCTGACCGAACCCGAGCTGGCGACGATCGACATCGGGAAGACGCCGCGCGTGCAACCGGCCGTGTATTGGCCGGCGGTGTCGATGATGCCTGCGCTGCCCGTGGCGACCCAGGTGACCGCGGGGCTGGCCACCGTGTTGTTGCACACGTCCAACGCGACCACGGTGAACTGCTGCGTCTGCTGCGAGCGCACCGTCGCGTTCGCGGGCGAGACCACCAGGCTCGCGATCGGCGCGGTGGTGATGGTCAGGTTCGCTGAGCCCGACTTGCCATTTGCAGTCGCAGTGACGCCGGCCGTCACCACGCCTGGAGTGCAGGACGCGGTGAGCACGCCGCTGCTGTTGATCACGCCTGCCGCCGGAAGCGCTGACCAGGTGAAGGTCGCGCTCGGCACCGGGTTGTTCGAGAGATCGTAGGCCGCCGCGGTGAAGGTGTACGTCGAGCCCGCCGTGGTGGTCGCGCTCACCGGCGTCACGATCACGTGATCGACCGTGCCCGGCGCGAAGGGGAAGGCGCCCAGGTCACTCGAGCTGGTGCCCGCCATGCGAGCGGGTGACGTGCTCTGCAGGTGGAAGTCTGCGCTCGCCGGCGCGACCAACAACGGGTCGGACGAGAGGCTGTTGGTGCCGAGCGTCGTGCTCAGCTGCGGGCTGTTGAACAGCAGGTTGTAGGAGTTGGTGATCGCGACCGCGCCCGAGCTCCGGTACAGCCCATAGCTGCTGTGCGACGAGAAGATGCTGTTGAGCACCGAGAGGCTCCCCGTCGCCGACGCCGAGTACACGCCGTAGGTGTTGCCGTACATCGTGTCGTGATCGAGGGAGAGCGCTCCGCCCAGCCCATACGTCGCGTAGGTGTTCGCGTCGAACACGCTGAAGTTCACGCTGGAGGTGCCCGCGCTCGAGCGCACGCCGAAGGTGTTGGTGCTCAAGCGTGTGTTGGTGACGGTCGCGTTGCCGAACAGATCGAGCCCGTAGGCCGCGCGCTGAATGAGGGCTGAGGTGATGCTGGCGTTGCCGCCCGACATCACGCGCACGCCGGTCCACGAGCCTGCCGAGGCGCCGGTCGCGGTCAGCACCACCGGGTTCGCCGCGGTGCCAGAGATCTGCAACGTGCCGAGCACGATCAACTCGGTGCGGCTGGTGTCGTTGCCGCTGATCATCAGATCGCTCGAAGGCGCGCTCAAGGTGACTCCGGGCGCGAGGGTGACCGTCACTCCGGGGGCCACCGTGAGGTCGCCTTGCAGCGCCGCGCTCGACGACAGGGTCACGCTGGTCCACAAGGTCCCCACGAGGCCCGGCGTCTGATCGGCCTGGTACGCGAACGCGCCCATGTCGGCTGCGAGCGAGTCCGACTTGCGCGCGGGCGAGTTGGAGGTGAGGCGGTAGTTGCTGCCCAGGGAGACGAAGAGCGGGTTCGACGAGATGTTCCCCGTGCCCACCGAGGTGCTCAGGTAGTCACCGCTCACGTTCTGCCAGACGTCGTCGTAGCTGTTGGTGATGTTGACCGCGCCACTGCTCCGGTAGAGCCCGTAGCTGCTGTTGTTGGTGATGACCGAGTTGGTGACGCTCATGCTCCCCGACGCGCTCGCCGAGTAGACGCCGTAGGTGTTCGACACGACGGTCGAATGATCGACGCTCAGCACGCCGCCCAGGCCGTACGTCGCGTAGGTGTTGCCAGTGAAGAGCACGCGGGTGGCGTTGGTCGTCCCCGCGTTCGCGCGCAGGCCGAAGGTGTTGGTGGTGAAGGTCGAGTCGGTCACGCTGACGTTCGCGTACGCGTCGATGCCGTAGGCCGCGCGCGTGATGGTGACTCCGGTGAGGCTCGCCGCGCCGCCTGAGTCCACCCGGAGACCGGTCCACGATCCCGCCGAAGCGCCGGTGGCCGTGAAGACCACGGGGATGCCGAAGGACGCATTCACGTTGAGGTTGCCTCGAACGATCACCTCGACGCGGCTGGTGTCGTTGCCCGAGATCATCTGATCCGACGCGCCCGCGGTGAGCGTGGTGCCGGGGCTGACGGTGAGCGTCACACCGGGGCCGACGGTGAGATCGCCTGCCAGCGTGGCGTTGGTGGAGAGCGTGGTGTCGGCCCACAGCGTGCCCACCAGCCCCACCGTCTGATCACTCACGTACGGGAAGGCGCCCATGTCCGCGCCCAGGGAGTCTGACTTCCGCGCCGGCGAGTTCGAGGTGAGGCGGTAGTTGCTGCCCAGGGCGACGAAGAGCGGGTTCGACGAGATGTTTCCCGTCCCCACCGAGGTGCTCAAGTAGTCGCCACTGACGTTCTGCCAGACGTCGTCGTAGCTGTTGGTGATGTTGACCGCGCCGCTGCTCCGGTAGAGCCCGTAGCTGCTGTTGTTGGTGATGACCGAGTTGTTCACCGTCATCGAGCCCGACGCGCTCGC
>JAYVNA010000317.1:0-5466 GCA_043758715.1 Archangium sp. | reverse complement strand
GGGGCAGCAGCTGGAAGTTCTGAAAGATGAACCCGATCTCCGCGTTGCGGATGCCGGCCAGCTCGTCGTCGTCCATGCGGCTGACGTCTTTGCCGTTGAGCTGGTAGCTGCCGCGCGTCGGGGTGTCGAGACAGCCGATCACGTTCATCAGCGTCGACTTGCCCGAGCCGGACTGGCCGATGATGGCCACCCACTCACCGCGTTCGATGCCGATGGTCACGCCGTCGAGCGCGCGCACCAGCTCGCCGCCGACGGTGTACTCGCGGTGAATGTCGGTGAGCTCG
Organism: Archangium sp.; assembly: GCA_043758715.1. Lineage (GTDB taxonomy): Bacteria > Myxococcota > Myxococcia > Myxococcales > Myxococcaceae > Archangium_A. Next base: position 5,182 of record JAYVNA010000317.1, on the reverse strand, counting down.
ATGAGCATGGCTGCTTACCCGCGCTTTCGGCCCGGGCCGCCGGGACCACCCTTGCCGCCGCCCTGCTTCTGTTCCTCGACCAGGTCGCCCTCTTTGAGGTCCTTGGCGAGCGTGCGGTACGGGCCCTCGATGATCTCGTCACCCTCGACGAGCCCCTCGATGATCTCGATGTCGGTGTCCGACGAGATGCCGGTCTTCACCCGGCGCGCGTGCACTTTCTTGTCGGCGTCGACCACGAAGACCACCTTCGCGAACGTCTCGCCCTTCTTGGGCGCCGAGAGCTTGTTGCCTTCGATGTTCGCCACGGTGTCGCCCAGCGACTTGTCGGGGCGCACGGTGACCGCCTGCACGGGGACGATCAACGTCGAGTCACGCTGCTCCGCGGTCACCTTCACCTCGGCGCTCATGCCGGGCAGCACGCGATCGGGCTTGGCCACCAACGCGACGGTGACGGGGAAGCTGGTGGTCTCCTGCTCGGTGCCGGGGTTGCGAATGAGCGCCTTCTGCGCGATCTCCACCACGGTACCTTCGAAGGTCTGGCCCTCGAACGCGTCGATCTTGATGTCTGATTTTTGACCGATCAGGAGGTGCACCACCTCGTGCTCGCCGACCTCGATCTTCACTTCCATCGCGTGAAGCGCGGCCAGGGTCATCACCACGTCTTCATTGAAGTCAGAGCCACGAACGCGCTCGCCGACTTCGCGGGTCACTTCGATCACCGTGCCGTCGATCGGTGAGAACAGGGTGGTCTTCGCGAGGTTGTTGGCGGCCTCTTCCATCACGGCGGCGGCCTGGGCGGCGCGATCGGCCTGAGAGGCGAGCCGGGACTTCGCCGAAGCGAGATCGGAGTTGGACCGCTCCTCCTCGGCGGCCGACGCGAGGCCCTTGACCACCAGCCCATGCACGCGCTCCAGCTCGCGGGTGAGGCGATCGATGTCGACCTGCACGGTGGCCATCTCGCTCCTGGCGGCCGACCACGAGGCCGACGCCTGCCGCACGCTCGCCTCGACGCGCCGCTTGTCGAGCTTGGCCAGCACCTGGCCCTTGACGACGGTGTCGCCGACCTTCACCGGCAGCTCGGTCAAATCGCCCGAGAGGTTCGAGCTGATCTTCACAGTGGTGGCCGCCTCGACCTTGCCCGCACCGGTGACGGTGCGGGTGATCGGGCCCTTCTTCACCTTGCCGAACTGCGCCTCGGTTGCCGGCGGCGGCTTCTCACGCAGCCCCGCGAACGTGATCCCGCCTACGGCGACGATGATCAACGCTGCGATCAAACCCTTCCACCACGTCATGGTGTTCCTCCCACGGCGCGCTCCAGTGCAGCCCGGGCCGTGGCGACGTCTGCCCTGCCCTGCAACACCGAAAGCTCCGCTTGTGTGTATTTGATTTGCGCGTTGCGCACTTCGAGTGACGAACCGGCGCCGGCCGCGAAGCGCTCTTCTTCGAGCGAGAGCTGCTCTTTGGCCACGTCGAGGTTCCGGGTGGAAATGTCGAGCACCTCGACCTCGGTGGCGTAGGCGTCGTTGGCGCGAGCGATCTCCGACTCGAGATCGACGATCGACTGCTTCTGCTGCGCCTGGGCCTGCACCAGGTCGGTGCGGGCGCGCTCTTCATTGGCGACGTGCTGGAAGCCGTTGAAGAGGTCCCAGCTGAGGTTGGCCCCCAGCGCGAGCACGTTCTGCCGGGTGGGATCGACGAAGAGGCCAAGCTCGGGCGCATTGCGCGAGTAGTTCGCCGCGACCGAGATGCGGGGGAAGTAGTCGGCGCGAGAGACCGAGACGCCCAGCTCGCCCGCGCGAATGTTGGCCTCGAGCGAAAGGAAGAGGGGCCGCGTCTTGCGCGCCGATTCGATCGCCTTGGCGGTCTCGAACTTCGGTGAGGCCTCGGCCAGCCCGGCCGGCGCCACGGCTTCGACCTCGGCATCGCCGCGCCCCAGCCACTGCAGCAGCGACAACCGGGCCTGCCCGATGCGCTGCCGCTGCCGCACCACGTTGATCTCGTCGTTGGCGAGGCTGGTGCGGGCGTCGTAGACGGCGCTGCGCTGGCCACGGCCCGCCTCGTAGAGGGCCGAGGCCCGCTCGAACTGCTGCTTGCTGCGGGTGACCGACTCGATGAAGACCTTCAACGTGAGCTGGGCCTTGAGCAGCTCGAAAAACCTTCGGGTCGCTTCGAGCTCACTGGAGAGCTGCTGCTCGGCGAGCTGGCCCCGGGCCGCGTCTTCCTGCGCGCCCGACTGGGCGATGCGGTTCCACCAGCGGCCACCGTCGTAGAGCAGCTGGTTGAGCGAGAGACCCAGGGTGAAGCGGCCCTGCTCCACGGGGTCGGTGAAGACGATCTTCTGCTCGTAGGCGCCGGTCGGCAGGTTGGTGACGGGGTCGAGCGCCGGCACGGTCTGAAAGGTGCGCTGAGAGCCGACGAAGCTCACGCCCGCGCCAAGGTTGAACGCGAGCTGGGGCAAGATCGCCGATCGCGCACTCTTCACGTTCGAGCTGGCGCGCTCGACGTCCAGCTGCGCGCGAATGGCGTCGAGCGACTGGCGCGAAGCCTGCCGCACTTCGTCGAGCGTAATCGGCGTGGCCGCCAGCTGGGTGGCCACGAGCAGACTCAAGAGACCCACGGTCAATTCCCTCCCATTCCACCACCGGGCGGTGACAGACCCGGCAGCCCCACCATGAACGCCGATGCGAAGAGCACGTAGAGGAAGAGGCCGAACAAGGCGCCCTTCCAGGGGCTCCACTTCGAAGCGGCGGCGAACCCGAGCCCCATCAGCAGCGCAGCCCAGATGTTGATGAGGTCGATGGCGCCGTACACACGATTGAGGACGGGCGGCGCCATCTCGACCAGCGCCGCGACTGACGAGGGCACCAGCGTCTCAGCCACCCGCGGGGTGATTACCTCGAGCTTGAGCGCGGCCAGCACCTCGATGCCGTGAAAGACGGCGACCGGCAGCATGGTGAGCGCGGCGACCGTGAAGAGATCGGCGAACAGCGCCTTCTTTCCCAGCAGCCAGGCGGCGATCTTCAGCGCCACCGCGAGGAGCAAGATCAACAGCGGCATCAACAGCAGGCCCTTGGCGATGCCGCCGACCAGCGCGACCCGCTGCGCCTGCTCGATGGCCTCGTTCACTTCGCGCTCGCTGGCCTTCATCAACTCGCCCGACATCTGCATCTTCGGAATGACGAGGCGCGCGGCGTCGAGGCGCAGCGCAATCACCGCGCCCGCGGCGGCCGTCAGCACCGCCACCAGCAGCAACGGCACGAACCACCGGCGTGCCTCGACGGCTTGGGGGATGGCCCCGACGGGGTCCAGCAAGGCGCGGAGCGGTAGGGTGACGGCTTCCATGGTTTGGGGGCGGCGGGCCTACAACGCCCGCGGCTCAGGGTGATTTCACCAAGCCCCCAGTTTCGCCATGGAAAACGGGGAAACAGCCCCTGAAGCGCCAAGCCCTCGGAAGTATTGAGACGGGGCGAGTGCTTCGTCGTTGTGGCGACCTGTAGCGGAAAATTTGGGGCAGCGATCTCGCGGGTGTACAACTCGGCCCTCACGCTGAGACACGGGGAGTCCATCACCACATGGTCGAGAGCACCGACTTCGCTCAAGTGATGCTGGAGGCGGAAGACATCGCCCAAAGCGTCAATCAGCGTCTGACTACCGCGCACGTGTTGTTGGCGATGTTCACGGTCGAGAACCGGGCCGCGATGCTCCTCAGTGAAAAGGGCGTCAACGAAGACATCCTCCTCGAGCTGCTCACCTCGGCCCCGACCGAGCCCGAGGGGCTGATCAAAGAGCTGCGCGAGAAGGGCCGGGAGATCGCGGCGAACTGCGGTTCTGCCGAAGCCGACTGCCTGCACGCGATGATCGCGATGACGCGGGTGCGCTGCTCCGCTCAAGATCTGCTCTTCAAGACGGGCATGGATCTGACGGCCCTGCGCAACACCGCGCTCTCGTACTTCACCTCGGGCCGCATGCCGCGCCGCCTGATGCTGCAGCGCGAGCTTCCTCCGAACATGCCGCGCGCGTCGTCGGGCCGGCCGGTCGGGGCGCCTCCCCTGCCCTTCGCGCCGCCCGCCCGCACCGCCGTGGTCGCGCCGCCGCCGACGCCCCGGCCCGCCACCCTCAAGCCCGCGCTCTCGATTCGTGATCTGGTCGACGACGTCAGCGATGACGAGATCGCCGAGCTCGCCGCCGCTCCGGCCCCTTCGCATCACGCGCCTCGCGCCGCGCCGTCGGTGGTCTCGGGCAAGTGGCAGCTCGACCCCCGCACTTTCCCGCTGCTCACCTCGCTGGGAAAGAACCTCACCGCGCTGGCGCGCGAAGGAAAGCTCGACCCCGTGGTGGGCCGCGCTCGCGAGATCGACGAGATCATCGACATTCTGGGCAAGCGCCGCACGAACAACCCCGTGCTCCTGGGCGAGCCGGGCGTGGGTAAAACGGCGGTGGTCGAAGGCGTCGCTCAGCAGCTGGCGAACCTCAAGGGGCCGCTCGGCGATCGGCTGATCATCGAGCTCGACATGGCGACCCTGGTGGCCGGCACGCAGCTGCGCGGCTCGTTCTCGGAGCGCATGAACTCGTTGAAGGACGAAGTGAAGAACGCCGCCAAGGTGGTGGTGTTCATCGACGAGGTGCACACCCTGATGGGCGCGGGCAGCACCGGCGAAGGCCCGCAAGACGCGGCCAACGAGCTCAAGGCGGCGATGTCGCGCGGGGAGTTCCCCTGCATCGGCGCCACCACGCACGACGAGTACCGCAAGCACCTCGCAAGCGATCCGGCGCTCGAGCGCCGCTTCACGCCCGTCTTCGTCAACGAGCCTTCGGTGCCCGACACCGTCTACATCTTGAACGGGGTGATGGCGCGCTACGAGCAGCACCACCGGCTCAAGTACGCGCCCGATGCGCTGCAGGCCGCCGCGTCGATGTCGGCCAAGTACATCAGCGATCGCTTCCTACCGGACAAGGCGATCTCGGTGCTCGATCTGGCGGGCTCGCGTTGCCACCGCGAGGGCAAGACCCTGGTCGAAGCGCAAGACGTCGCGCGCGTGATCGCGAAGATCGCCCAGCTGCCCGAAGAGCGGCTGCTGATGAACGACTCCGCGCGCCTGCTCTCGATGGAAAGCGACCTGCGCAAGCGCGTCATCGGCCACGAAGAGGTGATCGATCGGGTGGCGCGGGTGGTGCGCCGCAA
>JAYVNA010000316.1:0-5483 GCA_043758715.1 Archangium sp. | reverse complement strand
GAAACGCGAGCGCATCGACCTCGGTGATCTTCATGGTCCCGAGCGCGCTTCGCCTGCGCTTCCGCGTGTCGCCTTCCAGCACCATGGCGCAGAACCTGCTGCGCCCCGTCCCTGAGGTGGTGGTGGAAGATGGCTCAGGGCTCGTGACGTCGTCGACCGCGTCGGTGACGGTCTCGATCACGCCGGGTTCCTGCGCGGCGGCACTCGATTCCTCGAGCATGATGACCGTGACCGCGAGCGGTGGGGTCGCGAGCTTCTATGGGCTCAAGAGCAGCACCGCCGCGACCGGTTGCACCCTGATGGCGACCAGCGGCTCGTTGACCTCCGCGGTGTCAGCGGCTTTCGACCTTCAGTGAGCGCAAGGGGACCCAACTCCCCCGACTGTTTCATCGCTTCCGCGGCGGGCCCGCTCATTTCCGGCGGCGCCTGCGGTACACAGGGCGCATGGCCCGCCTTCGTCCCGCCTTGTTCGCCGTTGCGCTGCTGATCTCCTCGAGCGCGCTGGCCACCGTCGTCCTCGCGCTCTCGATGGAAGAGCTTACCGCGCGCGCGCCCCTCATCGTGCACGCCGTCGCGCAGGGGTCCAACGTCGCCTGGGACGAACCCCACACGAAGATCTGGACCTGGACCGAGCTCTCGGTGAAGGAGACGCTCAAGGGTGAAGTCACCACGCAGGTGGTGGTGAAGCAGCCGGGCGGAATCGTCGGTGAAGTCGGCATGGAGATCGCCGGTGTCGCCACGTTCAAGCCCGGTGAAGAAGTGGTGCTCTTCCTCGAGCCCGCACCCGACGAGCCCGGTGTCTGGGTTCCGGTGTCGATGAGCGCCTCGAAGGTGACGCTCGAAGCGCGCTTCGGTACCCGGGTGGCGAAGCGGGACCTCGGCGGCCTCGCCTTCGCGCGCGTGGGTGAGCAACGCGTGGTCGAGCCTCGGCAGGAACGCGAGATACTGGGCACGGCTGACGCGTTCCTCGCCCGCATCAAGGCGGCGGTGACGCGATGAAGCGCCTCGCCCTGGTGCTCTGCGTGGCCTCGCTCACCGCCTTCGCGGTTCCGAGCGGGAAGAAGTGGTTCTTCCCCGCGTGCACCACCGCCTGCTCGGGGAGCGGCACCAACAACGAACTCTGCGTCTCGGGGCGCTGCCTGCCGAAGGTCCGCTTCGCGTCATCGGTCGCGAACGGCGGAGGCATGACCATCAACGGCCCTTCCGCCGTGACCTACGCGACTGCGTTGCTCTCGATGCGCGCCGCCTTCGAGACGTGGACGACGCCGAACGTGACGAGCTGCTCGACCTCGATGGGCTTCGCTTTTCAGGCTGAGTTCTCCACGCCCACCGGCACCGCGGCGGTCAACGGCAACGACGGCAACAACAGCGTCATCTGGCTGGCGGGAACGAACTGGCGTTACGGCAGCGGCACGCTGGGCCTGACCACCACCACCTTCTTCCCCGGGCAGATCACCGACGCCGACATGGAACTCAACGACAACGCACGTTGGGGCACCACCGGCGGCTCCGCCGACACCGATCTCCAGAGCGTGGTCACGCACGAGGCGGGGCACTTCATCGGTCTGGGGCACACCACGAGCTCGACCGCGGTGATGAACCCGTCGATCGCCGCGGGCGTTCAAATTCGGAACCTGCGCGCGGCCGATCTCTCCGATATCTGCGGCGTGTACCCCGGCACCACGGGAGGGCAGGGCACCGCGTGCACCACCACCGGCATGTGCACTTCGCCGCTCGTGTGTGAAGGCGCGAGTGGCTCGACCACGCTGCTGTGCACGGCGAACTGCGCCTCGGCGGGCGCCACCACCTGCCCTTCTGGATATTCCTGTCAGGCCTCGACATCGGGCTTCGCCTGTCTCCCCGCAGTGGGCGCGGTGGATCAGTGCCGCTTCTGTCTGTCGGGCGCAGATTGCTCGACGGGCGTGTGCATCGAGTCAGGCACGGGTCTCAACTACTGCAGCCAGGCTTGCACCATCGGCATGGCGGGCCAATGCGGCACCGGCTCGACCTGCGCGGCCAATGGCACGGGCACCTTCTGCATTCCCAACGCTGCGTGCACGAACCAATGCACGGTCGCGACGGTCTCGGCGGACTGCGCGCCTGGCTACGCCTGCATGGGAGGAACGTGCACGCCGACGGGCGCGTTGGGAGATCGCTGCGATGCGTCTGGGTTCTGCCAGGCCTGCGGCTCGTGCACCGCTGACAGCGCCAACCCCAACATCGCGTACTGCCGCGCGTGCTGTAACGGCCTGGGCAGTTGCGCGAGTTGCACTTCGACCACCTGCAATCCGCTCGGTGGCATGCCGACCGTGTGCAGCGCGCTCGCGGCCGGCGCGCAGCGGGTCTGTCTGCCCACCGCCGCGCCCACGGTCTGTCAGGCCTGCAGCACTTCGATGCCGTGCGGCGGGGGCAACGTCTGCGTCGGCGGCACTTGTCACTCCGGCTGCGATCCTTCGAACCCCGGCACGTGTCCCGCGTGTCTGTACCTGGGCACCGGCAGCATCTGCGCCTGCTCTGCGGAGATCGCGGAAGTCGATCAGCCCTGTTCCCCCAGCAGCCCGCTGGGCATCTGCAGAACTGGCAGCTTGTGCATGGGCGGGTCGTGCCGGAGATCGTGCGCGGCGGTGCTGTGCGATGCGAGTCACACCTGCACGGACATCGCGGGTCAGCAGGTCTGCATTCCCGGAATCATCGACGCAGGCCCCACGGGAGGCGGCGGTGGCGGCACGGCGACCGGCGGTGGCGGCGGCACGACTGCCAGCTGCAGCGCGTCGACCTGCGGAGGGTGCTGCGATCTGAGCGGTCAGTGCCAGCAGCCCAGCGCTCAGGCGTGCGGAACGTTCGGAGGCCAGTGCCTCTCGTGCGCCGATGGCCAGGCCTGCGAAGCGGGCGCGTGCGTGAAGGCGAAGCCGAAGGGCTGCGGCTGCACCAGCTTCGAGGGCGCAACAGCGATGCTGTTGCTGCTCGGCCTGCTGCTGCGTTCGCCTCGACGCTGATCAGCCCTTTACCCGCTCGAGTCCGTCCAGAATCAGCTCGAGTCCGAAGTCGAACTCCTTCGCGTACGAGTACCCAGGCTTGAGCACGTGCTTCATCGTGAACTCGGCGAGGTTCGGCAGCACGCCCTCGGGGATCTTCTCGAAGATGGCGCGCGTCATCTCCTGCGTTGCCTTGCTGTCTTCAGTATCGAAAGGCAGCTGAATTTCCTGCAGCACGAAGCCATAGAGGTACGCGTCGATCATCGAATACGCGTGCGCGGTCAGGGTGATCGACAGGCCGCCCTTCCTCAAGCTGCCGAGCACCGCGTCGTGGTGCTGCAGGGTGGCCATGCCGGGGGCGCTGCGTGACTCCATCAGCCCGATGGCCCACGGGTGCCGGTTGAGCGCGGCGCGCGCGGAGTGGGTGCGCTTGCGCATCTCCTTCTTCCAGTCGCCACTGCCCGCGGGCAGCTCGATCTGCGCGAACACCAGATCCACCATCCCGTCGAGGATGTCGTTCTTGTTGGAGACGTGGTGGTACAGCGACATCGCCTCGACCCCGAGCTCCTGAGCGAGCCGGCGCATGGTGAGCGCCTCCAGCCCCTCGGCGTCAGCCAGCGCCATCGCCACCTGCAGGGCGCGCTCACGGCTCAATGGTTCTCGCGGCTTACTCTTCCGGGCCCTCATCATCTTGACGTCCTTACACGGTAAGGTTACTCAGTCGCAACAACCTTACAACGTAAGTCAAACGAAAGAGCCCATGAACGCCATGACCCAGCCGATGCCCCTGCTTGCGACTCAGACGATGCAGGCGATCCTGCAGAGCACCTACGGCAGCGCCGACACGCTCCACCTCGGTACGCACGCCCGCCCGCGCATCGGAAAGTCGGAGGTGCTCATTCAGGTGCGCGCGGCGGGAATGGACCGCGGCACCTGGCACCTGATGGTGGGCAAGCCGTACATCATGCGGCTGGCGCTGGGCTTCAAGGGTCCGAAGAACCCGGTGCCCGGGCTCGACGTCGCCGGCACGGTGGTGGAGATCGGCGCCGCGGTGACGCGCTTCAAGGTGGGCGACGAGGTGTTCGGAATCAGCAAGGGCTCGTTCGCCGAGTACGCCTGTGCACGCGAAGACAAGCTCGCGCTCAAGCCCGCGAAGCTGTCGTTCACGCAGGCCGCGGTGGTGGGCGTCTCGGGGCTGACGGCGCTGCAGGCACTGCGCGATGCGGGCAAGGTGAAGGCGGGTCAGCGGGTGTTGATCACCGGCGCTTCGGGCGGCGTGGGCAGCTACGCGGTGCAGCTCGCGAAGTCTTTCGGGGCGATCGTGACCGGCGTGTGCAGCACCGCGAAGCTCGAGAGGGTCCGCGCACTCGGGGCTTCACACGTCATCGATTACACGAAGGAAGACTTCGCCAGCGGTGACGAGCGTTACGACCTCATCATCGACATCGCGGGCAATTCTCCGCTGAAGCGGCTGCGCCAGGTGCTCACGCCCACCGGAACGATCGTGTTCGTGGGCGGAGAAGACGGCGGCGCGCTCACGGGCGGAATGGATCGCCAGCTCGGCGCGCTCATTCGCGGGCTGTTCAGCAAGCAGCGCTACGTGATGAAGCCGCCCAACGAGAACGCGGCCGATCTCGAGGTGCTCGCTCAGCTCGCCGAGGCGGGAAAGTTCACGCCGGCCATCGACAGCACGTGGCCGCTTGCTCAGGTGCCTGAAGCGATGCGGCAGTTGGTGGCCGGCAGAGTCACCGGCAAGCTCGCCATCACCATGTGAAGCGCGCTCACGGCGACTCGGGGACCAGGATGAACTTCCGAACGTAGTCTTCGACCACGCGCTGCGTCTCCGGCGCCTGCTGAAGGAAGATGTGCGGCTCGATGCGCGAGGCGATCTCGTAGACGAGGTAGCCGGGGAAGACCTTCGCCTTCACGGCGGCGAGCATCTGCTCGACCATCGGATCGCTGGCGTCACCTTTCTTGCGGTTCTCGTACATGGCCATCGTGTTCGCAAGGCACTCCTTTTCCTCGAGGATGCTGAAGGTGTCCTTCTCGCTGCCGGTCATCGCCTTGCGATGCACGGGTTCACCGCGCCACATCGCCTTGCACACGCCCCAGGCGAGCCAGTGCGGCTCCTTCGACGAGAAGGAGATGCGGAAGCCGTCCTTGATGGGCTCGACGCGCGCTCCGGGAAGGAGTGAACGCGATCGCAGCACGTACCCGAAGGCGGCCGCCTTGGTCTCCAGGCCCGTGAGCATGGTGGTGTTCTCGGGGCGCATCGCGATGGCGCGAACCCATGCGTCGATCGCCTCCTTCTTCCTGCCCAGAACAGCGAGCGCGTTGCCGCGATAGTACCAGCTGCGGTGATCGGCCGGGTTGAGCTTCGTCGCCTTCTCGTAGCGAGCGAGCGCTACCTCGGCCCTTCCCGAGAAGAGCGCCGCGTCGCCCCAGCCGAGCTGCACGCTGTAGTCGCCAGGGAACTTCTTGAGAATCTGCTCGTACCCCTTCTCCGCG
>JAYVNA010000315.1:0-1675 GCA_043758715.1 Archangium sp. | reverse complement strand
ACGACTGACAGGTGAAATGTGTCTTCGTCTTCGCCATCATGGCCTCTCTCTCATGAATGAGAAGCCTTGTACCCCCAGGCACCGACATCTCTTTTGACCTGCGCGTCACCGCTCACGCCGCCGACGCGTAGAATGAGGCAAGGCGGTCGAGGTCGGGAAGGTTTGCGTGGACGATAAAATTCAGGTCGCGGGGCTGCCGGCGAACGAACTTGATCGGCTGCAGGCGCTTGCCCTCTACCGCATTCTCGACACGCCCCAGGAAGGCGAGTTCGATCTCTGCGCGCGGCTGATCGCTCAGATCTGCGGCACCGAGATGAGCGGCGTGACCCTGATCGACCACGACCGCCAATGGTTCAAGGCGGCCCATGGATGGATGCCCCGCGCCATCCCCCGGCACGGCTCGTTTTGTTCGTACACCCTCCTGCACGAGGGGGTGATGGAGGTGCCAGACACGCTCCTCGATCTGCGTTTCGCTCAACACCCGCAGGTGATCGCCGCGCCGTTCACCCGGTTCTACGCTGGGGTCGCCCTGCAGGCGCGCAACGGCCTGGCGCTCGGGACCATTTGCGTGATGGGCCGCCACCCGATGCACCTGCTCCCGCCTCAGCTTCAGGCGCTGGACATCGCTGCCTCGTACATCGCAGCGCAGCTCGAAGTGCGGCTGGGCATCTTCCAGCTACGCGACGAACGAAAGCTGGCCCAGGCGCAGTGCGATGCGATCACGCGCGCGACGCAGCGGCAGAAAGATCTCTCGGCGCTGCTGGTGCACGATCTCAGGAGTCCCCTGGCTTCCATCACCGCCAACAGCCGGTTTGTCGCCCTGGGCTCTACCCTGACTGCCGATCAGCGCGCGGCGCTGCGCGACATCATCCTCGCGGGCGACAAGCTCAGTGGCATGGTGACCGATCTCCTCGACGTCAGCCGCGCGGAAGACGGTCACCAGCTCATTCGCCACACCCAACCGCTTGCCTTGATGGAGATCGCCGAGCGGGCGATCGCGCTCTCCCGGGCCTCCGCGGCCGAGCGCGAAGTCGAGGTCGCCTTCGAAGGAGCGTCCATCGACGGGGCGCTCGACGGTGATCCGGAACTTCTCTTTCGCGTGCTGACCAACCTGCTCGACAACGCGTACCGCTACGCGCCCCCCGGGTCGACCGTTCGGGTCGAGCTCTCGGCGGACGAAGACTCGGTCGTCTTCCGCGTTCTCGACCAGGGCCCCGGCATTCCGACCGGGCAGCGAGAGCGGGTCTTCGACAAGTACTTTCAGGTCGAGCAGCAGGTTCCCTCACGCCCCACGTACGGGCTCGGGCTGTCGTTTTGTAAGCTCGCCATCGAGGCTCACGGCGGCACCATCGAAGTGGAAGACGTGCCGCTGGGCTGCTGCTTTCGCATCGTCCTGCCCCGGGCGGTTCCGTCCGGCAAGAGCGCGACGACACCACCCCAGAGCACCGTCGAGGCAGCGGCCGAGTCAGTGGTGCAGTTGGCGCGGCAGCTGGCTGACGAGGTGTTGAACTCCGCCCGTGGCAAGGAGGACCAGAAGCTCGAACACGACGAGGCCTCGGCCGCGACGCTCCACGCGGTGAAGCAGGAACGGCAGGAGGCCGACACCGTGCTCGACGATGAGCGCGCCGACGCCGATCGGCAGCTTCAGGACGATCGCACCAAGCGCTGAAAGCGC
>JAYVNA010000314.1:0-5486 GCA_043758715.1 Archangium sp. | reverse complement strand
TGCCCGACGCGGTGCTGCTGCGCGATCTGAACGACGCGAAGATCAACGTCTCGATCGAGCCAGCCGAAGGGAACAGCCTGCTGGTGACGATCTTCGTGCAGTGGCTGCCGATCGTCTTCCTCTTCTTGTTCTTCATCTTCTTCATGCGCCAGCTCCAGGGCTCCGGCGGCAAGGCGATGACGTTCGGCAAGTCGAAGGCGAAGCTGCTCTCAGAGAGCCACAATAAGATCACCTTCGCCGACGTGGCGGGTATCGAGGAGTGCAAGGAAGAGCTCGAAGAGATCATCGCCTTCCTCAAGGACCCCAAGAAGTTCACCAAGCTCGGCGGCCGTATCCCGAAGGGCGTCTTGATGATGGGCTCGCCGGGTACGGGCAAGACCCTGCTCGCGCGCGCCGTCGCCGGTGAAGCGGGGGTGCCGTTCTTCAGCATCTCGGGCTCTGACTTCGTCGAGATGTTCGTGGGCGTCGGCGCCAGCCGCGTGCGCGACCTCTTCGAGCAGGGCAAGAAGAACGCCCCCTGCATCATCTTCATCGACGAAATCGACGCCGTCGGCCGTCACCGTGGCGCAGGCCTCGGCGGTGGGCATGACGAGCGTGAGCAGACCCTCAACCAGCTGCTGGTCGAGATGGACGGCTTCGAATCGAACGAAGGCGTGATCATCATCGCGGCCACCAACCGGCCCGACGTGCTCGATCCCGCGCTCCAGCGGCCGGGCCGCTTCGACCGGCGCATCGTCGTTCCCCGCCCCGACCTCAAGGGCCGCCTGGGCATTCTCAAGGTGCACACCCGCCGGGTGCCGCTGTCCGAAGACGTCGATCTCGACATCGTCGCGCGTGGCACCCCCGGCATGACCGGCGCCGACCTGGAAAACCTCGTGAACGAGGCGGCGCTCTTCGCGGCCCGCAACAACCGCGAGCGCGTCACCAAGGTCGACTTCGATCAATCGCGCGACAAGGTGCTGATGGGGCCTGAGCGCAAGTCGATGATCATGACCGAGGCCGAGAAGCGGCTGACCGCGGTGCACGAGGCCGGTCACGCCCTGGTGGGCCGCCTGCTCCCGGGCTGCGACCCGGTGCACAAGGTCACCATCATTCCCCGTGGCCAGGCGCTCGGCGTCACCAGCTTCATCCCCACCGAAGACAAGCTCAGCTACTACAAGAAGAAGCTGATGGACGTGTTGTGCATGTCGCTCGGCGGTCGCATCGCCGAGGAGCTGGTGTTCGGAGAGATCAGCTCCGGCGCGGCCAGCGACATCGAGCACGTCACCGGCCTGTCCCGCGCGATGGTCACCCGCTGGGGCATGAGCGAGAAGCTCGGGCCCTTGATGTTCGGCAGCAACAACGGCGAGGTGTTCCTCGGTCGCGATCTGGGCGCACGCTCCGATTACTCCGAAGAGACCGCGCGGCAAATCGACGCCGAGGTGCGCGGCATCGTGATGGGCGCGTACGAGCGGGCCAAGAAGCTGCTCCACGAGAACCTCGAGACCCTCAAGCGCATCAGCGAAGCGCTGATGGAGTACGAGACCATCGACGCCGTCGACCTCGACATGCTGATCGCCGGCGCTCCGCTGACCCGGGAGAAGCCGCCTCCGCGCGTGACCTCGTCGCCCCCGAAAGACGAGAAGAAGAAGGACAAGCGCATTCTCGACGCCCTCGACGGGCTCCCCGGGAAGATCGAACCCGGCACCGCCTAAAGGACTCACATGATCTGGGTCGCTCTGCCTCGGCCAGACGTCCGCTTCGCTTCCGTCTGTCTCGCGCGGCGTTCCTCCGCTGGCGGCTGCGCTCGATGATCTGGGCCCGACCGCTGTCTCGCGCAGACTCGGCCGCCAGCCTCTGGATTCGCTCGAGCCTCACTCCGGAAGGGGTGGGGCTCGTTCGTTCTGGGCTGGAGGCGCACGCGTTGGTCACGGGCCTCACCGAACCCACCCGCGAGCTGCTGGCTGAGCTCGTGGGCGTCGCGTGGGCGGGTGGGGCGGGCGATGCGGCGGTCATTCGGTATTCGAAGCTGAGCGTGGAGAACTGGTTTTCCCGCCTGGGCGTGAGCGAGCTGGGGGTGGCGTTGAGCCGGCTGCTGCTGTGCGAGCACCCGCCCGCCGCGACGCGCCTGGGGCCTCACACGTTCGAGTGGGGTCGCCAGACCCGGGTGATGGGAATCGTGAACGTCACCCCCGATTCTTTCAGCGACGGCGGAGTGCATGCTGAAGCGGCTGCCGCGATTGCGCACGGGCTCGCGATGCTCGAGGCCGGCGCTGACCTGCTCGACATCGGTGGTGAGTCGACCCGCCCTGGCGCTGCGCCCGTCAGCGAAGAGGAAGAGCTGCGCCGGGTGTTGCCGGTGATCGAAGGCCTGAAGGCGAAGCAGCCGGAGGCCGTGCTCTCGATCGATACCCGAAAGCCCGGGGTGGCGAAGGCGGCGATTCGGGCCGGGGCGCTGCTGGTCAACGACGTGTCCGGACTGCGCGATGACGCGATGCTCGAGGTGATCGCGAGCACCGGGGTGTGCGCGTGCGCGATGCACATGGTGGGCACGCCCGAAACGATGCAGCACGAGCCTCGCTACGACGACGTGGGCGCGGAGATCCTCGATGCGCTCGAGCTGTCCCTGCGCCGCGCGGAAGCCCGGGGCATTCCCAGGGAGCGGCTGTGGGTCGACCCCGGCATCGGCTTCGGCAAGACGCCCGCGCACAATCTCTTCCTCTTACGGCGTGCGGGTGACCTGCGGCTGTTGGGGGCCCCGGTGCTGATGGGGGTGAGCCGAAAGGCGTTCCTGGGTGGGTTGATTGGGGGCAAGCCTCCAACCGAGCGGGGAGTGGCCAGTGCCGCCGCGGCCGCCGCGCTCGCCGTCGAAGGCGCAGTCGACGTGGTGCGCGCGCATGACGTCGGTCAGACGCGCGATGCCCTCGCGGTGGCTGACGCGATTCGCCTCGCCCGCGAGGGTGGAGCGCGGTTCGGCAGCTGATAGATACCGCGGCCATGAGCAGCGATTCAGTTCATCCCCGGTTGTTCGGCACGGACGGCGTGCGCGGCGTGGCGAACGTCTTCCCCATGACCGCGGAGATCTCGATGCAGCTGGGTCGAGCCCTCGCGTACCTCATTCGCAACGGCGAGCACCGGCACCGCGTGATCATCGGGAAGGACACCCGGCTGTCCGGCTACATGATCGAGCAGGCGCTGGCCTCGGGCATCATGTCCATGGGCGTCGACGTGGTGCTGGTGGGCCCCATGCCCACCCCCGCGGTCGCGCACCTCACCAAGTCGATGCGCGCTGACGCCGGCGCGGTGATCTCGGCCAGCCACAACCCCTACCAGGACAACGGCATCAAGTTCTTCTGGCGCGACGGCTTCAAGCTGCCCGACGAGACCGAGTCGAAGATCGAGCAGCTGATCTTCGAGAAGTCGCTCGACTCATTGCGCCCGACGGCCACCGCGGTCGGCGGCGCGGTGCGGCTCGACGACGCGCAGGGCCGGTACATCTCGCAGGTGAAGAGCACCTTCCCCACGGAGCTGACGCTGGAAGGGATCACCCTGGTGATCGATTGCGCCAACGGCGCGGCTTACAAGGTTGCCCCTACGGTGCTCGAGGAACTGGGCGCGAAGGTGATCGAGATCGGGGTGACTCCCGATGGCAAGAACATCAACGACGCCTGCGGCGCGCTGCACCCTGAAGCGCTGCAGAAGTCGGTGCTCAAGCACAAGGCTCACCTCGGCATCGCGCTCGACGGCGACGCGGACCGGCTGATCGTCGTCGACGAGAAGGGCAAGGTCGTCGACGGCGACGCCATCATGGCGATCTGCACGGGCGAGCTGGTCGCTCGCAAGGAGCTCGCCAAGAAGACGCTGGTCTCGACGGTGATGAGCAACATCGGGCTCGAGCGGGCGGTGGCGCAGTGGGGCGTGAAGGTCGTGCGCACCAAGGTGGGCGATCGCTACGTGGTCGAGGAGATGCGCAAGCACGGCTATTCGCTGGGCGGTGAGCAGTCGGGTCACCTGGTGTTCCTGGATCACGCGACCACGGGTGACGGCACGCTCGCCGCGCTCCAGGTGCTGGCGGTGATGTGCCGCGGTGGCAAGCCGATGAGCGAGCTGACGAAGATCTTCGAGCCGGTGCCGCAGGTGCTCCTGAACGTGATGGTCAAGGAGAAGCGGGAACTCTCGAAGCTGCCTTCGGTGCAGAAGACGATCGCCGCGGTCGAAAAGAAGCTCGGCAAGGACGGCCGCGTGCTGGTTCGCTATTCGGGAACCGAGCCCAAAGTGCGCGTGTTGGTCGAGGGCATCGACATGAAGAAGATCAAAGCCTGGGCCGAGGAGATCGGTGAGTCGCTGAAGAGCGCGCTGGGCGAGTGAGCACGAGATGACGATGTACGTTCGTGACGAAGGCGAGGGCACGCCGCTCGTCCTGCTGCACGGCCTGGGGGCTTCAGGCCGGGTGTTCGATCCCCTCTTCGAGAAGCGCGGCAAACGCCGGCTCATCTCGATCGATTTGCCACGCACGGCGCGATCAGGGCACTGGGCGTCGTCGACTCCGGAGCACATCAGCTCGGCGTTGCTGGCCGCTCTCGACCAGAAGAAGGTGCGCGAGTTCGAGCTCTTCGGTCACTCGTTTGGCGGCATCGTCGCCTTGCACCTCGCGGCCACCCAGCCTTCGCGCATCAGGCGGCTGACGGTTGCGAGCACGCCGGCGATGGGCCTGCCGCCTGAGTTCTCGCTGCTGCTCTCGAACCCGCTGGCCGACCTGACCATGGGCTGGTTCGGGCGACTGCCGGTGTGGCGGCCCGCGCTCAAGAGCTACCTCCAGCTGATCTGGGGCTCGTCGGCGAAGCTGAGCGACGTGCACCTGGCGCTCTACGAAGAGGCCGTCGGCGCCAGCGGCTTCAGCGAGGGCATGCTCGCGGCGTTGCGCGCGGTGGCTTCGTTTCGCACGCCGATCGACGCGCTCAAGGCCGCGAAGTTCGAGAAGCGCGTGGTGTGGGGCGAGAAGGATCGGCTGGTGTCGGTGGTGCAGGGTGAGCGCCTCGCGCTGGCGATCGGGGCGGAGCTCACGGTGCTGCACGACGTCGGGCACTGCGTGCCTGAGGAAGCCCCCGAGGCACTCGCCGAGTTGCTCAAGGGCGCGGGCTGACGCCGATCACGTTGGGGAGCGCCCATTGCCGTGGGTTGGAGTCGTTCTCGTTGAAGCCTGATTCATAGCTGCCACTCAAATCGATCCGAAGGTCACCGGCGCGAATCGAGAGGCTGGCTTCGGGCCCGCCTTCGACGTGCATGGCATGGGTAATGCCCAGCGGCAGCGCGAGGAGCTTGTCGTTGAAGTCCTTCATCGTGAGCGGGCCGCGGCTGAACAGAAAGTAGATGTGGCCCTTCGCGTCGGCGGCCACGGCGGCTTCAGACCACTTGCGCGGCTGCGTCTTCCACACGTTCTCGCCCGGCCCCTTGATGAGGCGCAGGTTCTGGATCACCGTCGAAAATGCGTCGAGCCGTTTCCTGGC
>JAYVNA010000313.1:0-1675 GCA_043758715.1 Archangium sp. | reverse complement strand
AGCCCAGGCCTTGAACGAGAAAGACGCGATGGTGCATTCAGATGGACGCTGGGTTTCGGGAAAGGTGTTCGAGTTCACCGCGAGCTGCTGCGGCGGCGCCCAGGTGTTCGAGGCAGCGATCGATCAGGGCGGCACGCTCGAGCGCGTGGGCGCGAGCTCCAGGGTGATTCCATGAGCGCGCTGGCATTGGAGTCGAGAGCGGCGGCGCGAGCACCGAGCAGAAGAACGCGGCTCTGCGCGTCAGCAACGCCACGCGATCGCCGAACGCGAAGGGAATGATCAGCAGCAGCGCCTCGAGCCCGCAGGTCAGCGCCAGCGCGACGAGCGTGGGCGTGCCGCGGGTGCTCCAGCGGGCGAAGAGCGCGCCACCCAGCCCGATGCCGAGCAGCGCGACCGCGAGGATGACCCCAAACGTGTACGTGGAGCCACCGAGGAGCGGGCCGAGCATGCGGTACCAGACCAACTCCATCAGCATGAAGACGAAGCCCACCACCGCCGAGATGGCGAGCACCAGGCGGTGCGGCGTTCCCCCCGCGGAATCACGCTCAGCCACCTTCGCTTCTGAGCAGTCGAGCGACGGGCAGCCGATCATATCGCCGGCGTTGCGGGCGGCGTTTTCCATCGCCGTCATGCGGGCTGCGTGCTCCGCCGCGTAGCTCTCCAGCAGGGCCCGATAGATCTTCACCGCCACCGCTGGCGAGGTGATGAGCGCAAGCACGCGGCGTCTCCCACCCGCACGGACAGTCGAAGACGTCGATGCCGAAGGTTCACCATCGACGATGTAAGCCGTCGCTGACGCACCGCGCCTCGCGCGCAGTGAGAGCCGACTGGAGCGTCTGCGCGCGTCCGTACCCCGAGACACTCAGCAAGGCCTGGTAGGGGCATGAGGGATCGGTCGTACGAGGGAAAGACGTTGGCGGGGGTACTGCTTTGGCTTGCCTGGCCGCCATCGCGGAGCTGCGGAGGTTGGCGGACCATGGTGGGGGAGTGCACCAGCTCCAGGCCACGGGCGGCGGTGGAGACACCGCTGCACTGGGCCGTGCGCGAGGGACTCGCCGACTTCATCGAGGCGGCCGAGGCGAAGGGCGGGCTGCCGGCGTACATCCTCAAAGAGTTCACCACCTCCGTGTCCTGTGGTGACTGGGAAGGACGGCTTTCCCGCATTCACCTTTCCCTTCAAGGCCCTATAGGCACTCTGCAACTGTTCACGGACTCCGATCTTGGCGTTCACCTCGTTCCGATCCAGGTGTTCACGCTTGAGCGTTGCGGGCACATGATGAGCGAGAAGCTGCGGCGGAAGTCGGAAGTCGCGGAATGCCTCTGCGGAGGAGACTGACCGCTGGTTCCTCGACCTGCAGCAACCGCTCCCCGGTGGAGACGATCTTCGAGAAGCGCGGCGTTGCGATCGCGGGCAGCGCGATCGTTTCAGCACGAAAGCGAAGCGCGCCCAGGGCGCAACCGATCTCGCGAGCGCGGGGTTTTACGCCGTTTGAGGTCCGTCGACCTCGACGTCCGAGCGGCGTGACTTGCCGGTGATCCGCACGAGCAGCCCCTTGTGGACCAAGCGATCAGCGATGGCCGAGGCCGCCGCGCTGTTGGTGAAGAGCTTGCCCCAGTCCTTGAAGGGCAAGTTGGTGGTCACGATGGTCGAGGACCGCTGATAGCGCTTGTTGAA
>JAYVNA010000312.1:0-16206 GCA_043758715.1 Archangium sp. | reverse complement strand
TGTAGAGAAGCTCGAAGTCGACGGACTTCTCGAACTCCTGCTCGGAGTACAGGTAGATCGTTTCCGACGCGTAGAAATAGTTGAGGATCTCCTCGGTCGAGCCCTTGAACTCGAGGGGCGACTTCTTGGCGGTGTCCTTCACCGCGCCCAGGGCGCGAATGAGCACGGTGACCGGCAGCTTGCGGCGGCGGTCGATGCGCACGTACAGCAGGTCTTTGTGGTCGAACTCGAAGTCGAGCCACGAGCCGCGCGAGGGAATGACGCGGGCGTTGTAGAGCAGCTTGCCAGACGAGTGGCTCTTGCCCTTGTCGTGGTCGAAGAAGGCGCCGGGCGAACGGTGCAGCTGGCTCACCACGACACGCTCGGTGCCGTTGATGATGAAGGTGCCGTTCTCGGTCATCAGCGGAATTTCGCCGAAGTAGACTTCCTGCTCCTTGACGTCGCGAATCGACTGCGCGCCGGTCTCTTCGTCCTTGTCCCAGACCACGAGACGAACGACGACCTTGATGGGAGCGGCGAACGTCATGCCGCGCTGGCGGCACTCGTCGACGTCGTACTTGGGCTTCTCGAGGTTGAAGCTCACGAACTCGAGCGAGCTCGTCTCGTTGAAGTCGCGAATCGGGAACACCGACTTGAAGACGGCCTGGAGGCCGACGTCCTCGCGCTTCTCGGGCAACACATCAGCTTGCAGGAACTTCTCGTAGCTCTGCTTCTGGATGTTGATGAGGTTGGGGATCTCAATGACCTTGCTGATCTTCGCGAAGCTCTTCCGCACGCGGAAGTTGTTCTGCAGGGTGGGCATCAGCTCTCTCCAGAAAGACAGGAACCAAAAACACTGACCATCAATACGGGCAAAGCCGGTGACCTGTTTGGGAGGTCACCGGCTCGCCCACGAACCGAATTCAGAAAAGAATTACTTCAGCTCAACGGTGGCGCCGGCCGTGGCGAGCTTCTCCTTCATCTTCGCCGCGTCCTCCTTGTTCACGCCTTCCTTCACCGTCTTGGGCGCGCCCTCGACGAGGTCCTTGGCCTCCTTGAGGCCCAGGCCGGTCAGCTCGCGGATCACCTTGATCACGTCGATCTTCTTGTCGCCGGCCTTCGCCAGGATGACGGTGAACTCGGTCTGCGCCTCAGCCGGGGCCGCGGCCGGGCCGGCCGGACCAGCCGCCGCAACTGCGGCCGCCGCCGAAACGCCCCACTTGGTCTCGAGCTGCTTCACGAGGTCGGCCGCTTCGAGAACCGTGAGGCTCGAGAGCGAGTCGATGATTGCGTTGATGTCTGCCATGACTTTGTATCCTTTGAACTGCGTAGAAGTTGAGAAACTGGGTTGAAACGGGGTTGGTTACGCCTTCTCCGACTTTGCCTTGATCACCCGCACCAACGACGCACTCGGTTCCTTGATGGTCCGAAGCAGCTTGGTAGCAGGCTGGTTGATCATGCCGAGGATCGTCGACCGCAGCTGGTTCAGACCTGGCAACTTCGCCAGTGCTTGGACGCCTGCTTTGTCGATCTTCTGACCTTGAATGACACCCGAACGGATCTTCACCGTCTCGAGGCCCTTCACGAACTCCGCCAGAATCTTGGCGGGAGCCACGACGTCGTCGTAGCTGATGGCAAGCGCCACCGGCCCTACGAAGTCGTCAGAGATCTTCTCGACAGAGGTGCCTTTGGCTGCGCGACGGGCCAGCGTGTTCTTCAGCACCTTCCACTCGACGTTGCCGTCACGAAGCTTCTTGCGAAGCTTGTTGACGGTGTCCACGTCGAGCTTGTTGAACTCAGCCAACACGACACCCTTTGCGCGGGTGAACTTGTCGGTGAGGTCCTTGATCAGGATTTCTTTCTCGCTCTTGAGCATTTGCACACCTCCTTCCGTTTTCGACATCCCGGTAAAGCGAATGCAGGAGCGAGAATCGTCGTGAGGCACAGGAAGAGCTTCGCCCTTCCCTCTCACCGCTCCCCGTCTCGGCAGGGCAGCCCAACAAGGCCACCGTTTAAGCAACCGTGCTTCGTTCCACCGTCTCCCGGGTCTCATCGACCCGTTGCCAAGAGACTGCGGCGCTCGGCACAGCTGCCCCTGCTGTCTTCATCCAGGGTCTATTCTGTTGATGCTTGACGCCCTCGAACTTGGCGCCTTGATTGCAAAGCTCGCCGCGCTTACACGAGCCGGGCGAGCCTTGTCAATAGTGTGAAATCTGAACGCTCAAGCTGACTTAGCCGAACGTGGAGTCTCCCCGGCCCGAAGAGCAGGGAGAAGACCCCTTACTTGAAGCGAGCGGTGATCTCGGAGGTATCGATCTTCACGCCCGGCCCCATGGTGGCGCTGACGGTGATCCCCTTGAGGTACACGCCCTTGGCGGTGGCCGGCTTCATCTTCATGACCATCTCGATGAGCACGGTGAAGTTCTCGGCGAGCTTCTGGGCCTCGAACGACGCCTTGCCGACGGGGGCATGAACGATGCCCGCCTTCTCGGCGCGGAACTCGATCTTGCCGCCCTTGGCTTCCTTGATGGCGCGGGTCAGATCCATGGTCACGGTGCCGACCTTGGGGTTGGGCATCAGGCCGCGGGGGCCGAGGACCTTACCGAGGCGACCGACGACACCCATCATGTCGGGGGTGGCGATGACGGTGTCGAAGTCCATGAAGCCTTCTTCGATCCGCTTGGCGAGATCAGCCTCGCCCACGAAGTCGGCGCCGGCCGCGGTGGCTTCAGTCTGCTTCTCGCCCTTGGCGAAGACCGCCACGCGGGCGCTCTTGCCGGTGCCGTGCGGGAGCACGATGGCGCCGCGGACCATCTGGTCGGCGTGCTTGGGGTCGACACCGAGGTTGATGGCGACGTCGACCGTCTGGTCGAACTTGCCCTTCACGAGCTCGGCGGAGGCCTTGAGGACCTGAAAGCCCTCGGCGATGGAGTAACGCTTGTTGCGATCGACCTTCTCAGCGGCCGCGCGGAATTTTTTACCAGGCATGGTGGAAACCTTTTCTTGAAAGAAGTGGGAGTGAGGGCGGAAGACGAACGCCCCCATCAGGAAGTGGAGAGGGAAGAATCAGGCGACCGTGATGCCCATCGAACGCGCCGTGCCTGCGATGGTGCGCATGCACGCCTCGATGCTGCCGGCGGTGGTGTCCTGGATCTTGAGCTTGGCGATCTCCTCGACCTGCTTCTTCGTCACCTTGCCGACGATCTCCTTGCCGCTCTTCTTGGCGCCGGAGCCCTTCTTTTTATCGGTGTGAAGACCCGCCGCCTTCTTGAGCAGCACGGACGCCGGAGGCGTCTTGAGCTCGAAGGTAAACGAGCGGTCCTGGTACACGGTGATGATCACGGGAATGATCATCCCGTCCTTCATCGCCTGCTGGGTCTTGGCGTTGAACTGCTTGCAGAACTCCATGATGTTGACGCCCATCTGACCGAGCGCGGGACCAATCGGAGGAGCCGGGTTTGCCTTACCGGCGGGAATCTGCAGCTTGACCTGTCCTGTGACCTTCTTCATTTGTACTTCTCCCGTGGTTCAAGCGGCCTCGCGGCCTCCCACGCTGGTCCTGCGGTGGTACGGCGGTGAAACTGTCAGCCGGTGGTCTTCTCGACCTGCATGAAGTCGAGTTCCACCGGGGTCGAGCGGCCGAAGATGCTCACGAGCACCTTCACGCGGCCCTTCTCGGGGTTCACTTCTTCGATGGTGCCGTTGAAGTTCGCGAACGGGCCGTCGATCACGCGCACGGTATCGCCGTCGTCGTACTGCACCTTGGGCTTGGGCCGCATGGTGCCTTCGGAGATCTGGGTGGTGAGCCGCTGCACTTCGGCATCACGCAGGGGCGGCGGGTCGTCTTGACCCACGGCGCCCAGAAAGCCCGTCACCTTGGGGGTGTTCTTCACGAGGCTCTTGGTGCGGTTGTTCATCGCCATGTTCACCAGGATGTACCCGGGCATGGTCTTGCGGCGCGTGGTGCGCTTCTGGCCGTCACGCATCTCGACCACCTGTTCGGTGGGCACGAGAATGTCGCCGAAGAACTCCTGGAGCCCCTCGAGCTTGATCTTGTCTTCGAGGCTCTTCTTCGCCTTGCCCTCGAAGTTCGAATACGTGTGGACGACGAACCACTTCTTTTCGGCGTTCTCTTCGCTCATCACAACTTCCCCCACACTGCTGGCAGCCACTTCACCATCAGGTTGTAGCTGAGCGTGTCCATACCGAAGAGGAGGATGGCTGCGACCAGTGAAGCGACCACCACGGCCAGGGTGGAGACGCGAACGTCTTCCCACGACGGCCAGGTGACGCGCATCAGTTCGGTCGCGACCTCGAGCGAGAGCTGCTTCACGCGCGGGTTGGTCCACGCGTAGGCGGCCCCTCCCACGGTGATCACGAACCCGAGCACGTCAGCCACCTTGATGCCGGTGCCTGTGATGATCTCGCCGTTGCCGATGCCGATGCGGCCCATCAAAAGCTCGACCACCCGGCCCAAAAACAGGGTCAGGATGAGGCCGAACACGAGGTAGCTGACGACGACGAGACGGCGCGGGTCCATCTCCGCGCGATTCGCTTGCTGGCTTGCTTCAGTCGCCGACATTGCGGGACCCTTCCATTTCTACGAACAGAAACTGGCACGCCAGGCAGGATTCGAACCTGCAACACGCGGTTTTGGAGACCGCTGCTCTACCGTTGGAGCTACTGGCGTCCAAAGAGAACGTCAGAGACTCAGCCGACCTTGCCTTCTTTGTGATCGGTGTGCTTGCGGCACTTGCGACAGAACTTCGACATCTCGAGCTTGTCCTGCTGCTTGCGACGATTTTTGGTCGT
This sequence comes from Archangium sp., assembly GCA_043758715.1. Lineage (GTDB taxonomy): Bacteria > Myxococcota > Myxococcia > Myxococcales > Myxococcaceae > Archangium_A. The sequence goes on along the minus strand of JAYVNA010000312.1, from coordinate 11,415 downwards.
CACGTAGTTCCGGTCTTTACAGACCGTGCACTCGAGCGAGATGAGGCTGCGGTTGCCCTTGGGCATGACACGACTCCTTAAAGAAAATTACGACAGAGGGGACGGCTCCCTGACAGAAGCCCTCCCCTCGTGTCAAGAGGTACGCGCCTTTGGGGGGCGCGTCCCCGGGAAAATGGTTTGAACTGCTTAGGCGATGATTTCCGCGACGACGCCGGAGCCCACCGTACGACCACCCTCACGGATGGCGAAGCGGAGTTCCTTCTCCATCGCGATGGGGGTGATGAGCTCGACTTCGATGCCGGTGTTGTCGCCGGGCATGATCATCTCGACGCCTTCGCCGAGCTGCACGGTGCCAGTGACGTCCGTGGTGCGGAAGTAGAACTGGGGGCGGTAGCCCTTGAAGAACGGGGTGTGACGACCACCCTCTTCCTTCGAGAGGACGTAGATCTGCGCCTTGAACTTGGTGTGCGGGTTGACCGAGCCGGGCTTGGCGAACACCTGGCCACGCTCGATGTCTTCACGCTTGAGGCCACGAACCAGGGCGCCGATGTTGTCGCCGGCCATGCCGCTGTCGAGAAGCTTCTTGAACATCTCAACGCCGGTCACGACCGTTTTCTGGGTGGGGCGCAGACCGATGACTTCGACTTCTTCACCGATCTTGATGATGCCGCGCTCGACGCGGCCAGTGGCGACGGTGCCACGACCTTCGATCGAGAAGACGTCTTCGACGGGCATGAGGAAGGGTTTGTCGATCGCGCGGACGGGGGTCGGGATGTAGGTGTCGACCGCTTCCATCAGCTTGAGGATGGCGCCCTCGCCGATCTCAGACTGGTCGCCTTCGAGGGCCTTGAGGGCCGAGCCGGGGATCACGGGGATCGCGTCGCCGGGGAACTCGTACTTCTTGAGGAGGTCGCGGATCTCTTCCTCGACCAGCTGGCGGAGCTCGGCGTCATCGAGCATGTCGACCTTGTTCAAGAAGACGACGATGTACGGAACACCGACCTGGCGGGCCAGGAGGATGTGCTCACGGGTCTGGGGCATCGGACCGTCGGGAGCGCTGACGACCAGGATCGCGCCGTCCATCTGCGCGGCGCCGGTGATCATGTTCTTCACGTAGTCGGCGTGACCGGGACAGTCGACGTGGGCGTAGTGACGGGCCTTGGTCTGGTACTCGACGTGCGCGGTCGAGATGGTGATGCCGCGGGCGCGCTCTTCGGGCGCCTTGTCGATCTGGTCGTACGCGAGGAAGGTGGCGCCGCCGGACTTCGCGAGCACCTTGGTGATCGCGGCGGTCAGGGTGGTCTTGCCGTGGTCAACGTGGCCGATCGTGCCGATGTTGACGTGCGGCTTGTTTCTCTCGAACTTTTCCTTCGACATGGTCGGTCTTCCTATGGCTGGTTCTGCGTGAGGTTGATGAACTTCAAATGGAGCCCTGAACCAGGATTGAACTGGTGACCTCGTCCTTACCAAGGACGCGCTCTGCCAACTGAGCTATCAGGGCACTGCCTTCTCAACGGTGCTGCGCCTGCGACTTCGGTGCGGCTTCTACACTTCTCTGCTTCAACTGCTCACTTCAAAATGGAGCGGGGAACGGGATTCGAACCCGCGACATTCAGCTTGGAAGGCTGACGCTCTACCAGCTGAGCTATCCCCGCGAGGCTGCCCATTTGCCAGATGCAGCGACTCTTCTCGCTGCATCTTTTCGTGTTGTGGAGGGGGGTGGATTCGAACCACCGAAGGTCGGGGACCGACAGATTTACAGTCTGTTGCCGTTGGCCACTTGGCTACCCCTCCGGAGGGGCCTGCTATTCAATTGTGCTTCGCCTCGACTCGACTTCGTGGCCGGCGGCGGGATTCGAACCCGCGACCTACTGATTACAAATCAGGTGCTCTACCAACTGAGCTACACCGGCAAGGTTCCGTAACTGCTTAGGGAAACCTGCCACCCGCCTGTCGAGGGGCGGCGCTCTCTATCCACGCGTGGCGAGGCAAGTCAAGGAGATCCCGGATCAACCGCGCTGGCGGGCGATTTCGTAGAGCAGCACGCCGGTGGAAACCGACGCGTTGAGGCTGGCGACCTGACCCAGCATCGGAATGCGAACCTTGTAGTCGGCGTGACCCAACACGCCCTTGCGAACGCCCGAACCTTCGGCGCCGACGATGATCGCCAGCGGGCCGGTGAGCTTGGCGTGCCAGGCGACTTCTTTGGCCTCGGGATCAGCGGCGACCGACCAGAAGCCTGCTGTTTTGAGCTCCTCGATGGCGCGGGAGAGGTTCGTCACGCGGGCGACGTCGCAGTGCGCAGTGGCGCCCGCGGAGGCCTTCACGGCCACGGCGGTCACCTGCACCGCGCGGTCTTTCATGATCACCACGCCCTGCGCTCCGAACGCGTGGGCGGAGCGGATGATCGCGCCGAGGTTGTGCGGATCTTGAATGCCATCGAGCAGCACGATCAGCGGCTGGCGACCGCTGCTCTTGGCCCGCTTGATGAGCTCGGGCAGGCCGATGTATTCGAAGTCTTTGACCTCGGCGACGATGCCCTGGTGGCTCTCGCCTTCGGTGAGGCGATCGAGCCGCTCGCGATCGACGAGCTCGACCTTCACCCTCGCCTCTTTCGCGCGGGTCATCAGCTCGCCCTGAATGCGCTGATTGACCACGCCTTCGGCGATGGCGATGCGCTCGACGGTGTCGGGCCGGCCCTTGAGGGCTTCCATCACCGAGTTGACGCCCCAGATGAGGCCGCTCACATGACCTCCACGGGGAGCGACAAGTTCTTCACCTGGCGCGCGCACTGCTTCTCGGTGCAGATGAAGAACGTCATCTTCGCCTCGACCGTGCCGTTGCCGTGCGCGGTGGGCGTGAAGGGCACCTCGAAGCGAGGATCTTCCTTCTTGCCCGCGACGGAATCGGCGAGCGTGAGCTTGTCCTTGCCGAGCTTCGCCTGCGCGCTGCTCAGCTCGATCTTGAGCGGGGCTTCGTCAGAGACGTGCGCGCCGTTCTTCGCCTTGATGGCGATCATCACCTTGCCGGTTTCGCCCGCCTTCAGCTTCGTCGAGGTGCCATCGGTGGTGACTTCGTAGAACGACGCAACGTCGGTCTCCGCCCACGCGGGCAGTGCCGCCATCAACATCAAGACCGTCATCAGGTTGCGCATCATGTCCTCTGTATGGTCCGCGAACGGACCGGGTTTCAAGCGGGCGGCCGCTCCCTGTACATCACTTCGCCCCGAATGATGATGGCGGTCGCAAGATCGACGCCGGTGGCCGCTTCTAATTCTGGGATGGAGGGGGACGCATTGACCTCGAAGATTCGGGGTTGCGTTCCCATATCGAGCAGGTCGACGGCGCACACTTCGAGCTCAATGAGCTTGGCGGCGGCCTCGGCGGCGAGCTTGAGGGGGGCGGTCAACTCGGTGGGCTCGATGCGCGCGTTCCGGGACAGGGTGCGCGACAACCTGCCCGCCCGGGGAATGCGGGAGGCCGCGGCGCGGGCCACTCCACCGACCACGAAGACGCGCACGTCGCGCTGCGCTTTCTTCACGTATTCCTGCATCACGATGTTGTGGCCGAGACCCAGCACCGCCTCGAGCGCGGCTTCGAGTGATTGCCGCGACTCGCACAACATCACCCCGCGCCGCTCACTGCCGGCGAGCAGCTTCACCAGCACCGGCACCCCGCCCACCTCGTCGACCATCGCCTGCAGGTCGGCCACGTTGCGGGACATCACGGTCGCTGGAATGTCGAGACCGGCGGCGGCGAGGCGTTGGAGACAACGCGCCGGGTTTCGCGAGAGGCCGATGGCGCGCGCCGAGTTCATCACCAGCGCGCCGTGTGCCTGGAACTGATCGAGGACCGAGAGCCCGTAGCTGGCGATCGAAGAGGCGATGCGCGGGATCACCACGTCGGGCAGCCGCAGGGGCTTCGAGCGGTACACCAGGCCCGGCTTCTTTCGGCCCAGGCGCACCGACACGTCCACCGCGTTGAGCACCTTGACCTGGTGGTCGCGGGCCTTCGCAGCCTCGATCAGCCGTCGCGTCGACGGGATGGTCTTGGAGCGGCTGAGGAGGACGAACTTCATCTCCGAAGCCATATGACGAAAAGCCGCAACGGATTCCAGTGCGGCCTGCCACCCATGCGGTCATGCGCGTCCTGGCGATGGTGGTGGCGGTGGTCCTGGTGGGGTGTCAGACGTACGACTTCGAGCGCGTGCAGCCGTTCACGATTGGTCAAACCACCGAGTCGCACGTCATCGCCAGCCGCCGCTTGAAGCCGAACGTGATGCTGCTGGTGGACAACTCGGGGTCGATGCTCCTGCCCACGGACTCAGCGGTGCCCACGTGTACGTCCGGCGGGGTGCTGTGCAGCGGCGCGAGCTGCCCTCCGAGCTGTCCCACCCGGATCTCGGAGCTGAAAACGGCAATGAGTGGGTTCCTCGCGAGCTCAGGGACCGCCGCGCGCCTGGGGCTCACGGTCTTTCCCACGCCGAACGGATCGGCCAATGGCCTGCTCGGCTGCGATGCGTCTTCGAACGTGGTGGTGCAGCTGCCCTCCCCCACCCCTGATGACGAGGCGTCTGAGGCCTCACTGGGCGCGACGGCCGGTCAGATCGCGGCCGCGATCGGTGGGCTCTCGCCCATCGGAGGAACGCCGACGGCGGGCTCGCTCCAGTTCCTTTCCAGCTACGGAGGGCTCTCGCAGGAAGATTATCGCGACGACTTCGTGCTGCTGATGACCGACGGCTTGCCGAACTGCAACGGCAACAACCCGAACGCGGTCTGCACCGGCGCTGTTCAGACATGTGAGTGCACCACGACGAGCTGCGGCGGAAGCGATGCGGCGCGGGGCACCTGTTCGAAAGGCTGCCTGGATCGCGACGCGACCGTCGAGCAGGTCAAGTCGCTGCGGGCGCGTGGCATTCGCACCATCGTGGTCGGATTCGGCGCCGATGTGGCGACGGGCACGGCGCCCGCGGTGCTCGATGCGATGGCCCGGGAAGGCGGTTTCCCGCGAGGGTGCCCCACCGGCGAGATCTGCCTGCACACGTATTTCCAGGCACGCGACGCGGCGGAGCTGACGGTTGCGTTCAAGGAAATCACCGGCGGCCTCATCAATGTCTGCGACTACGTGCTCACGGCGCGCCCGACGGAGCCGAACCTGCTCGCGGTGCTCATCGATGGCCAGACCGTCCTTCCCGGCGCGACGACCTACGACTACGACTTCGCAGCCAACAAGGTGACGTTCCTGGGGCCGGTGTGCGACAGGCTCAAGACCTCGACGCCCCAACATCCGGTGGGCGTGGAATTCCGGATCGTCGAGCGCTTCTAAGCTTCAACTTACTCAGCTAGGGTCCCCCGCCATGATGCGTACCGTCGCGCTCTTTGCTGTCCTGCTTCTTGCCGGCTCCTGCCAGACGTACGACTTCGAGCGGGTCGTTCCCCTCGCGGTCGCACAGACAACTGACAAGACGATCGTCGCGAGTAAGCGGCTCAAGCCCAACGTGATGCTGCTGGTGGACAACTCGGGCTCGATGCTCCAGCCGACCAATTCCGCAGCCGCGGGGTGTCCGGCGGGCTGCGGTACCGCCAGCAATCAGTGCCCGGCGACCTGCCCGACCCGCATCAGCGAGCTGAAGAGCGCGATGTCGACCTTCCTTCAGACGTCCGGCACCATCGCGCGCCTCGGGGTGACCAAGTTTCCCATCGACCAGCTCTGCGCCGCTTCGACGAACGTCGACGTCCAGTTCCCGCTGCCGACGACGACCGACGACGCGACCGACCAGGCGCTCACGATGACGGCCTCGCAGGTCAACGCCTTCGTACAGTCGCTCGTCCCCTCTGGCGGTACTCCGACGGGCCGCTCGCTCGAGTTCCTCGGCACCTACGGCGGACTCAACAACTCGGCTGACTTCCGCGATGACTTCGTGCTGCTGCTCACCGACGGTCTTCCAAACTGCAACGATGCGAACCCCAACGCGCTGTGCTCGTGCGGTGGCACCTGCTCGGCCGCCCAGACCAGCGCCTGCGGCTGCACCACCTCGGTGTGCACCGGCACGCTCTGCAACAAGGGCTGCCTCGATCAGGACGGCACGGTTCAGAAGGTCAAGGAGCTGAAGCAGCAGGGCATTCGCACCATCGTCGTCGGCTTCGGTGCTGACCTGGTGTCCGGCCCCGGCCCGATCGCGCTCAACGCGATGGCGCGCGAAGGTGGCTTCGCTCGTGAGTGTCCCAACATGACGGACGCGGAGTGTGGAGGCACGGCGGGCAGCTGCAACACCGCCACCAAGCAGTGCCGGACCTCGTTCTTCCAGGCGTCGAACGGCACTGAGCTGGCGGCCGCGCTCCGGAAGATCAGCGAATCGTTCCAGGGCGACCCGTGCATCTTCAAGCTGTCCGCGACGCCTTCTGACCCGCGCTACCTCTCGGTGGTGATCAATGGGCAGAGCCTCGCGGCGGGCGCGACGACGTACTCGTACAACTCCGCGCGCAATGAGGTCACCTTCCTCGGTGCGCTCTGCACGCAGCTGAACAGCTCCACCACGCAGAACCCGGTCAACGTCGAGTTCCGCATCGTCGAGAGGTTGTAAGCCCGGTTTAGAAGGTCAGGACCTTGGCGTCTTCGGTCAGCCGCCAGATCTGCGGCAGGCCGAGGACCTCGTCGATGACGCCGAGTTCTTTGAGTTCCGTCGCCGACAACCCGCACAACTTCACCGTGGTGTCGCAGGCCATCGCGCGCGCCCCCATCGCTCTGGCGTCTTGAATCATCCGGCCGGGAAGCGGCGCCCCCAGCCCCTCGCCCCGGGTCGCTTCGGCACGTTCGCGATCGGTCAGTGGCTTGCCGAAGGTACCCTTGGCGAGCGCCCGCAGGGCCTCGAAGGCGAAGACGAAGATCACCTCGTCGCCCATGGCAGCCGCGGTGATGCCCGTCGAGGCCGTCTGCCAGGCGGCCTCGTAGCCAGCGTTACTCACGAAGAAGACGACGCGTCGCGACACGTTCCGGAGTCTAGCAGCCACGCGCTGCGCTAGACTGTTCCTCCTCGCCACCGGCTTTGAAAGGCCACCCGGTCGCGATTTCTGGAGAGGTCGATGCACACGCACAAGCTCCCCCCGCTGGCGCTCCTCGCCGCCATTTCCACCCTCGCGTCCGCCAGCATCGTGGTGCACGAAACCATCGATCAGATGGCCAGGCGCGTGCCGCTGATCGTTCGCGGCCACGTCACCCGCTCGATGGCTTCGTGGGACGACGGCAAGCGCACCATCTGGACCTGGACTGAGCTCGCCGTCACCGACCCCCTCAAGGGCAAGCCCGGCGCGGTGGTGATGATCAAGTCGGAAGGCGGCGAGGTCGACGGCATCGGCCAGGCCGTCAGCGGCGCGGCCACCTTCCGCGAGGGCGAGGATTGCGTGCTGTTCCTCTCCCCCGCTCCGCTCGAGAAGAACACCTTCATGGTCGCCGGCATGTCGGCGGGCAAGGTGCTCATCACGCAGTGGAAGGGCCTGCCCGCCGCGATTCGTGACACCAGCGGCCTCTCGTTCGCCCGCCCCGCCTCGGGAAAAATCGTCGAGCAGGTGCGAGGGCCCGAGTTCCTCGGCAGCCCTGACGAGTTCATCAAACATGTTCGCAGCGTGATCGCCGGAGGTGGTCAGTGAAGGCCGCCCGCGTTCTCCTGCTGGCAGCCTCGCTGTGTTCCACCGTGACCCTCGCCGATCCCAGTGGCCGCCACTGGAGCCTCGCCCCTTGCGGCACCTCGTGCGCGATGGGCACCACCTGCGTGGCGAATCGGTGCGTGCCGCAGTGGCGCATGGGGACCTCCGTCGACAACCTCGGCGGCCAGACGATCAACGGCGGGCTGCCCTACTCCACCTTTCTCAACCGCACCCCGAGCGCCTTCAGCGCGTGGACGGTCGGTCACGTGAGCTGCAACACCAGCTGGAACTCGGTGAACGTCGCAGGCTACGGGTCGCCCGCCGGCCTCGCCGCCAAGAACGGCATGGATTATTTCAACAACCTCATCTGGCTCAGCGGCACCTCGTGGACGCACTTGAACGAGCAGCTCGCCCTGACCACCACCACGTACTTCACGTCGAACAGCGAGATCTTCGACGCCGACATGGAGCTCAACAACAACCAGGTCTGGTCTGACAACCTCGCCCCCAACACCTTCGACATGGAGTCGGTGGTGATTCACGAGGCGGGCCATTTTCTGGGGCTCAACCACACGCCCAGCGCGACCGCGGTGATGTACGCCAACGTCAACTTCGCCGAATCGAAGCGGGTGCTCACCTCGCTCGACACCAACGACGTCTGCACGGTCTACCCGGGAGATTCAGGCGCGCAGGGCCAGAGCTGCACGGCCGACCTCGAGTGCACCGGCGGACGGGTGTGCCGATCGCGTTCGGGTGGCACCGCGAAGATCTGCACCACCAGCTGCACCAACTCGAGCACCTGCACTTCCGGCAACACCTGCCAGGCCGCGAACACCGGCATGGCGTGCCTGCCACAAGTCGGCGTGCCCGATCAGTGCAAGTTCTGTCAGACCGGCGGCGAGTGCAGCTCGAACCTCTGCCTGCGCTTCGACACCGGCGTCACCTTCTGCAGCTTGAGCTGTTCAGACAGCGCGCAGTGCGGGCCGAACTACACCTGCCAGATGCCGGAAGGGTTCTGCGTGCCCAACTCGCTCTCGTGCACGAACCAGTGCACCACCGCGGCTGAATGCGCCACCGGGTACACCTGCACCGGCGGCACCTGCACGCCGCGCGGTGACACCGGCGATCCCTGCACCGTCTCGCTGTTCTGCAAGTCATGCAACGTGTGCACGCGAGAGACCGCGAGCAGCCCGCTGTCGTATTGCCGCGCGTGCTGCGGCACCACCGGCGCCGGCTTCTGCCAGGGATGCACGGCCACCAGCTGCGGCACGACCAACACCTGCGCGGCGCTGTCGACCGGCAACTCGAGCGTCTGTCTGCCCGGCTCGACCGCGCCCAGCACCTGCCAGGCCTGCAACAACGGAGCGTGCGCCGACGGGCTGCTCTGCGTGGCAGGGCGTTGCCGTTCGCCGTGCAACCCCGCGGCGCCGGGTTCCTGTGTCGCCTGCTACTCGCTGACGAGCGGGGGCGGCGCGTGCGCGTGTTCCGATGAGATCGGCAGCGAAGGAGAGCCTTGCGGAAACATCGGCAACACCCTGGCTGCCTGCGGCGCGGGGCTCGCGTGCGTGGGCTCGACCTCGAGCGTGTGCCGCGCGCGGTGTGACGTGAACCAGTCGAACTCGTGCCCCACCGGGCAGTCGTGCCAGCTGGTGAACATGGTCGGGGTCTGCGTGCCGGGCACCGAAGGCAGCACCTGCGCGAACTGCACGAACACCGGTGGCTGCAATACCGGGCTGCAGTGCTACCTCGGGCGCTGCTACGAGCAGTGCAACGTCAACCTGTCGAACGCGTGCTCGAGCTGCGTGCAGTCGGTGGCGGGCGGACAGGGCATCTGTGGCTGTCAGGATCAGATCAGCCCGGAGAATGGGCCTTGCGGCACCGCGCCTGATGTTCACGCGTGCACGACGGGAACGAAGTGCCTCAATGGGCTGTGCCGCGCGCGCTGTGACCCGCTCGATCCAGCTGGGTGCCCGAATGGGACCACCTGTCAGAACGTCGGCGGACTCAACTACTGCAACGACGTCGTGAGCAGCGGAGGTGGTGGAGGGACGGCGAGCGGTGGTGGGGGCGGCGCGCGGACCGGCGGTGGTGGTGGATCGGCCGCGGGTGGCGGTGCGGGCGGTGGCGGGACGACGGATCTCGGGTGCGGGTGTGGGGCTGCTGGGAGTCCGCTCGGTGCGCTGGTGTTCGGGATCGTGGTGTTGCTGAGAAGGCGTCGCGGATAGAGAGCTTGCCCTCTCCCCCGCGGGGAGAGGGAGCCACCGAACGACTCAGAGCGGGTCGTCAGATTGCGGCACTTGACCCGGCGAAGTGCGCGGCTTGGGGCCCGGCTTGTTGCTCGTCTCGCGTCGCTCGGCGGGCGTGAGGTCCTTCGCCACCTGCGTCGAGATCGCCAACACCATCTGCTTGATGCGCGCCGCGAAGAGTTCGGTGTTCTTGCGCACGGCGAACGGGTCGAGGCCTTCCACTCCGGCGTTCAGATCGTCCGAGTAGAAACGGCGGTGGTACAGCTCGGGCCCGTTGATCCGGAACATGCGGGCAAAGCCGACCAGGTACGCGCCCGCCTTCCCCTTCTCGCTGCGCATGCCGTACTCCTCGACCACGATCTCGACGATGGTGTCCGCGCCCAGCGCGGCCAGCCGCTCGTAGTCAGGCGCGTTCGCCGGCACCTCGTGCACCAGGAAGCTCTCGAGCACGCGGGCCACGTCGACCGGATGCACCACTTCGCTCCACGGCGAGTGTTTGGGCAGCTGCGCCAAGGTGTTGCTGCGAAGCGAGTCGGCGATCTCGAAGCGCGAGATGGTGTGGTGCGCGACCTCGTACACACCTGCCTCGTTCTTCTCCAGGCTGCCCACGGTCAGCGCGTTGCCCAGGCGGCGATCGCCTTCCTTGTCGTCGAGGCGCTTGAGGCGCTCTTTGTACGCGCCGTCACCACGAAACACGTTCGACTTGGGCCCCGCCTCGTCTTCGATGCGCGCAATGAACGCGATGGACTTGGTCTCATCGAGCGCGGATGCGGAGAGAGGGCTGTGGGCGCAGCCGGCAAGGCCAACGGCGAGCACGACGAGCGACGACGAGCGCATGGCCTTGGGTCTACCCCGAAACTCTCTGGACCGGCGAGCCTGATTCCGCTACGAGGCGTCGACCTTTCAACGACTTGCGAGGGGGAATTTCCCAATGAAAAGCCTTCGAATTGCCGCCGCCACCGTGTTGGGACTGTCCCTGGGCCTGATGGCTTGCCCCGACAAAAAGGCGGATGTGTCGCCCCCGCCCAAGCCCGCTGAAGTGAAGCCCGTCGTCGTGGCACCTCCCCCCGTCGCCGAGCCTCGCGCCGACAAGGAATGCGCCGCCCCGATCGACCCGGGTCCCGTGACCGAGGTGAAGTTCGGTGAGCGCGTCGCCAAGCAGACCGGCGCCCGCCTGACCTTCACCGAGAAGGACGCCGATGGCGCCCTCACCTTCGGCGTACTCGGCCCCATCAACGAAGACTCCGGCCTGAACATGCTGGCGCTCAAGAAGTACGTGAAGTTCTTCATGGACGAGAAGGCTGACGCCATCGTCGTCACCGGCGACGTGGGCGAAGTGGCCACCGGCATCGGCCGCGTGCTCGAAGAACTCGGCAACACCAAGCTCCCCGTGTTCGTGATCATCGGCAACCGCGAGTGCCGGGCCGAGTACACCGACGGCCTGCTGGCCGCGCGGGCGAAGGCGCCGAACATCGTGAACCTCAACGAGGTGCGCGTGGTCGAGTTCCCCGAGCTGACGCTGGTCTC
>JAYVNA010000311.1:0-5499 GCA_043758715.1 Archangium sp. | reverse complement strand
TCTTCATTCGCCGCGGCGCGACCTCGGCGGAGTTCGAGCAACACGTCAGCGCGTGTGAGGCGTGTGCCGCGCGGTTGTCGTCTCTAGCGCGGCGCGCGAGCCCCGCTGAATTGGTGCGCGAAGATCCGCGAGGCAAACGACTGCAGGCGGCGGCGGTGGCGTTGGCCGCCTGCCTGGCGGTGTTGTTGGTTCGGACCGTGTCACTGCCGGTCGATTCAAACGTCGCGCCTGAAGGTGTGCACGGCGTGGCGCCGCAGCAGATCGTGATGATGAACGTCGAGACGGGCCCGACCGACTCCGGCGTTCGTTAGAAATTTCGACCCTCTTTCCCAGGTGAACCATGTCTGTCTTTCGTTCCGCGTTACTCGTGGGGGCCGTGGTGTGCCTTCCGTTCCTTGGCTCCGCCGGTTTGTGGGATCCGTGGGAAACGCACTACGCCGAAGTGGGCCGGCAGATGCTGGCGCGCGCCGACCTGGTGCATCCGTATTGGGAACACGCGTACTTCTTCTCCAAGCCTCCGCTGGTGCCGTGGCTGTCGGCGCTGGGGCTCTTCGTGAGCGGCGCTCAGCCCTGGGGCAGTCCCGGTGACGGGCCGCTGCCCCTCGGAGTCGAGTGGTTCATTCGCCTGCCAAGCGCTTTGTTGATGCTCTTCGCCGCGGCGCTCTTCGCAGACGCGGTCGGGCGTCACAGCACGCCGCGCATCGGCCTGCTCACCGCCGTCGCGTGGTGGACGATGCCGCTGGTCTGCTTCATCTCGCGCCAGGTGATGACGGATGGGCCGTTCGTGTCGTGCCTGATGATCTCACTCGCGTGTGCCTTGCGCGCCGAGCTCGAGCCTCGGCCAGCGAGGTGGTGGGCGGGCGCCTTCGCGGCCACGGGCGTGGCCTTGCTCGCGAAGGGGCTGCTCGGGTTTCTGCCGTTCGTGTTGGTGCCGTTGGCGTGGGTGGTGCTCGACGGCAAGGGCGCCTGGGCGCGGGTGAAGCGCGTGCCGCGGTGGGGCCTGCCTCTCACGTTCGGAATCGGTGCGCCCTGGTACGTGGCGATGGCGCGATTCTTGGAACGCGACGACGAAGGCCGTCACTTCGTGGAACGCTTCTTCGGCTACGACCACCTCGATCGGTTCGTCACCGGCGTTCACACCACCACCCCGGGGGGAACCTTCACCTACTTCCTCGAACAGGGTGCCTTCGCGCTGGCGCCCTGGGTGTTGTTGCTGCCGCTCGCGCTGCGCGTCGATGAGCGGCATCGGCGGCTGAGCATCACGCTGGGCCTCGCCTCGCTCTTCACCTTCGCCCTCTTCACCGCCAGCGCGACGCGCTTTCATCACTACGTGTTGCCGGTGTTGCCGGGGCTCGCGGTGTTGCTCGCGCTCTCGCTCGATCGCCTGCTGAGCGAGGGGTTGTCGCCGCATCGGCCTGCGCTGCTCATCGGTGCGGTCTTGCAGGCGCTGGTGTGGAAGGACCTCTGGCAACGCCCCCGGCATCTGCTCGATCTCTTTACCTACAACCACGAGCGCCCGTACCCCGACGAGGTGTTGCTGGCGCCAGTCCCGTTCAAGGCGGTGCTCCTGATCAGCCTGGTGTTGCTCAGCCTCGCGCTGGCGTATTTCCTCTCGCGTCAACGCGCTGATCGCTTCGTCGGGGTGGTGGTGGCCTTCAGCGCGGCGGTCGCGCTGTTTGTCTCGTGGGAGCACTGGCCGGCGCTGGGCCGGCACTGGACGCAGCGCGACTTGCTCACGAACTACTTCGCGCGCCGGCAACCGGGCGAGCCGCTCGGCGCGTTCCTGATGAACTGGAAGGGTGAAACCTTCTACACGCGCAACGAGGTGGTGCAGATCTCAGCCCGAGACCCGCGCGGAGAACTGACCTTGCTCGCGCTGCGCCCCGGTCGCGCGTTCGTGCTGGTCGAGCATGCGCGGTTGCCGATGCTGCGCTCCCTGCTGCCCCCAGGTCAGCGGCTCGAGGTGCTGGCGCCCGAGACGACGAACAAATTCGCCCTGGTCAGCCTCGAGGATCCCTGATCACTCGTCGAGGCGATTGAACTCGATGCGGCGGTTGATCGCGCGCGAGGCCTCGTCGGTGTTCTTCACCTTGGGCTTCGTCGCGCCGTAGCCCTTCGAGGTGAGGCGCCGCGCGTGAGGCGAGCAGCGCGGCGAACAGGAAGAGGGGAAGGGCGAGGCGATGCATCGAAGGGCTCCAGAAAGGCTGCCCGCCGAAGTCGCACCCCGTCCGACCTTTCCTCCCGTCTGGTCGGACCTGAATGAATCAACCAGGAGGGGGAACGTCTTGGGGCACGCGAGGTGATGGAAATGGGTTCCGAACAAGACAAGCACGCCGTGGAATGCGCGATTGCCATCGTCTCGCCAGAGGGCTCGCGAGAGCCCGTGTGCGAGATGTTCCGCGTCGACCACGAGACACAGACCTGGACCTCGAAGCACTACTCGAGCGGCGCCACCTTCACCGACGGCGGCCGGCTGCACGAAGGCGAATCGGCGCGCACCCTGGCCGAGAGTGGCACCCGCAGTGGCCTGGGGCGTTTCGCGCGCACCACGGTGACCTTCGTGGTGGCTGATCTCGACCCCGACCAGTTCGAGTCGACCCGCCCGACGGACTGGACGGTGGGTGAATTGAGGCGGCTCCCCGGCGCTGACGTGTCGACGTTCGAGCCGTAATTCTTCCGCCGATTGCGTGAGCGGCGCGTTGCCACTATCGGCAGCGGATGCCTTTGCGCACCCGAACCCAGCCGGCCGGAAACGCCTCGTACCGCTTCAAGGTCATCGACGATCGGCCTGTCGATCTTCACGACCTGTCTCACGCGGTGCTGGCGCTCTCGTGGCCGGCGACGCTGGGCGCGATTCTCGGCGTCTTCCTGCTGCTCAATGCGATGTTCGCTCAGGCCTTCGTTTGGGTGGGCGGCGTGGAGAACGCGGCCCCCGGCAGCTTCAAGGACGCCTTCTTCTTCAGCGTGCAGACGATGGCGACCATCGGTTACGGCGCAATGTACCCGCACAGCGACGCGGCAGAGGCGTTGGTGGTGCTCGAGTCGATGGTAGGGCTGGTGGTGACGGCGATCTCCACCGGGCTGGTGTTCGTTCGCTTCGCGCGGGTGCGGGGGCGGGTGGTGTTCTCGAAGAAGCTCGCGCTCGGCCTGTTCGACGGCAAGCCGCACCTGCAGATTCGCGTGGGCAATGGGCGCTCGAATCGGATCTTCGACGCGCAGTTCAGGCTGATGCTGGTGCGCACGATGAAGACGCCCGAGCAGACGACCCTCTATCGAACCTCCGACCTCGAGCTGGTCAGGGATCACGCGCCCACGCTGCAGCGCGCGTGGAACCTGCTGCACCTGATCGATGAGTCGAGCCCTCTGTTCGGCGCGACGCCCGAGCTGCTCGCTTCGCAAGACGCGGAAGTGCAGATCGCGATCACCGGCACCGACGAGACCACGCTGCAGCCGGTGCACGGGCGCTACACCTGGGAGACCCCTTCGTTCGCGTGGGGCATGCGGCTGGCCGACGTGCTGAGCGAGTCGCCCGAGGGCGACGTGGTGCTCGATCTGCGGCACTTCGACGAGGTCGTGCCGACGACCGCGGTCGAGGGCTTTTCCTTCCCTCGTCCCGAGGCGCAATGAACGGGGTAGCGTCAGCACGATGAAGCGGGGCGCGGTTCTTCTTCTGTTCGTGATCGCCTCTCCCTCGCGGGCGGACTTCTTCAACGCCCGCAACGTGCTCGTCGGCGAACGCGCGAGCCTGCTGGGCGGCGCCTTCACCGCGATCGCCGATGACGCGACCGCCGGCTACTACAACCCCGCGGGGCTGGTGCAGGCACCGGGCTTCACCGTGGCGGCGGCCGCCGACGTCTATGCGCTCTACATTCTTTCGCGCACCGAGCAGGTGAACGACGCGGGCGACCGGCTCTCGTTGCCGTTCACGCGCACCGTGATTCTCCCTTCGGCGTTCGCGCTCTCGTACCGGGTGCACCCGCGCATCACGGTGGCGTTGCACATCTTCAGCCCGGACCGCTTCAGGCTCTCGGCGATCAACTCCATCGACGCCCCGGTGGTGGCGCGTGCGATCGGGAGCGACCAGGTCTTCGCGGGGCTCTCCCGCTCGGCGCGTTTCGATCAACAGAGCACGCTCTACGGCGTGAGCGCGGCGTTGGCGGTCAACGACACCGTCTCGTTCGGCCTCTCGTTGCACTACCACCTCGCGCAGACCAGCCAGGCGCTCGCGTCGACCTACTTCACCCATCCCTCCGAGGACGGCACGGTTCCCAGCCAGCAGGCGACGTTGCTGGCGGACAACGAAGTGACCTCGGGTGGCCTCATTCCCCAGGTGGGCATGTTGTTGCGGCTGCCGAAGGGGCTGCGGGTCGGCGTGAACTGGCAGTGCGAGACGTTGATGCTGCACAGTCAGAACAGCTGGCAGGTGAGCTTGTCGACCACCGGGCAGGGGCAGGGCTTCGAGGCGGGCATCACGCGCGGCGACACCCGCTACCCGCACCGTTTCTCGCTGGGCCTGGGGTGGAAGTCTGACGCGGTGACGGTGTCGCTCGACCTGATCGCCTACGCGCCGCTCGACTACGACGCCCCGCACGAGGTGTTCCGGACCGAGCTCGCAGACAACCGGCACCGCGAGGTGGCGCACTTCGATGCGTCGATCGGCGTCGAGGTGACGCTCTCGGAGATGTTCGTGCTGCGCGGCGGGCTGTTCAGCAACACCTCGAGTGCCTCACCGCAATTCGCAGAGGAGCGGATCGATCTCTTCGGCGGCGTGTTCGGCGTGGGCGTGCGCAAAGACGGGCTCGAGACCGGGTTTGGACTTTCGGGCCAGTTCGGCCGCTCGCAGTTCCAACGTGAGAACGACGAGGGCTTCCTCACCCAGTGGACGCGCGCGCAGTTGATGTTCGTGATGGGCGGCTCGCACCGCTTCTTCGAGAAGTGAAGCGGGAGGTTCACGCTTCATGGTGAACAAGTGAAATCAGTCCCAGTGAGCGTTCAGCTCGCAGCACGGGTCGCCGCGAAGCCGGCACTGCTTTTCCTTCGCCCAGTTCACCTTCGCGCCCGACATCTCGATGGAACGCGTGACCCAGCCGAGCACCGAGAGGCAGTGCGCGCGGTGGGGCTGTTCGAAATCGTGAATGGACACCGACATGGTGCCATCCGCGCTGCGCTGCGTTTCCATGCGGCCGGTGTCGTAGTGCGCTCCCCAGAGCTTGGCGGCGCGCTCGAACAGGAACATCGGCGAGCCGAATTGGTAGAAGAACCGGAAGATGCGCGGCAGCGTCGCGGTGGCCGCCCAGGCGCCCATCTCGCGGCACAGCGAGAGATCTCCGGTGCCGTGCAACCGATCGGCGATCACGTTGACGTCGATGAAAGACGAGAACGGAACCCACTCGTGAGGGAGCACCAGACTTCGTGTGATGGGTGGAGAGGGTGACCAAGAGCGATCGAGTTCCGCGGGTTTGGCGCCGCGCTCTTGTCTTGCGAAAGAATGTGGAATTC
>JAYVNA010000310.1:0-5555 GCA_043758715.1 Archangium sp. | reverse complement strand
GCGTGACCGCGCCGACGTTTCCCAAAGCGGTGCGAGCGCGGCTGGCCAGCTGGCGGTGGCCCGGCAACGTGCGCGAGCTGCGAAACCTGGTGGAGCAGTTGTGCCTGCTGCAGTCAGGCAAGCGGCTGCAGCCGGGCGACCTGCCAGCGTTCATGCGCGCCGGCACGCCCGACACCGCGCTCTCGATGCCGCTCTCGCTCACGCTGGCCGAGGTGCTCGAGCGCTACGTGGACGCGGTGCTCTCCTCGGAGCAGGGCAACCGTGCCCGGGCCGCGCGACGCCTCGCGGTAAGCCCGCGCACCCTGCTGCGGCGCCGGCCCACCCGTTGAAACTGCTCGGCGCTCAGGGGCCGACGCTCAGCCTGTAGGAGCGCGTGAATTGATCCGGCGCCGTCGCGCCCTTCGCCACGCCCATATTCGGGTTGGGCGAGAAGGCCTTGAGTAGCACGGCGTAGTTTCCCGGCGTCAGCCCGGTGTTCACCAGGGTCTTCGACGCGCCGTCGTTCGCGCCGAGTTCGTACTGAATCGACGTGCCGCCGGAGTCGAACAGCTCGACCCAGATCGTGAGGTCCGTGGGGATGCTCTCGGCGCTGATGGTGAGGCTCGTGCCGGTGAGCGCCACGGAATACCAGTCTTGGTACTCGGTCTCGTCGATGCTGGCGCCCTTGTAGCCGGTGAACATGAACGCGTTCACCGGCGTGTTCAGCGTCACGGGCTTCGCCGTGGCCTGGGTGTCGTTGGGCTCAAAGGTGTCATTGATCTTCGAGTAGTCGGCCTGGAGCGTGTACTTGTACTCGGTGGAGAACCCCGCGAAGTCGGACACCACCACGCGGTACTTTTGGCCCTTCGCCGCGCCAAACCAGACCGTGACGTTGCCTCCCGGGTTGTCGGCGTACTGCTCGGTGATCTGCCCGTTGTCCGCTGCCGCGAAGATCTTCACGTCGACGCCGCCTGCGCCGACGTTGGTGAGGGAAATCTTCATCGAGCCGCCGGCGAGGTCGTCAGGCGTGGTCACCTCGAACCAGTCCTGCTCAGTGCTGCTGCCCACGCACGCCGTGGTGGGGGTCGTGAACGCGAGACCGGCCGCGGTGTCACGGGTGTGATTGGTCAGCACTTCGTTGGCGAGGCCGCAGGGCTTGACGTCGGGCAGAGGGCCGCATGCGGGGAGGAGAAGGGCGACGAGGATGGCTCGGTTCAACGCGTGGAACATGGGTCCCCCTGGACGGCACGAGCGAGTCACTTAGAGGGGGCCGACCCAGCGCGCAACGACCCAGAGGCGTCGAGCGGGAGACGGGGCGCTATTCCTCTGGCAGATGACCGCTTCCGCTGACGACGATTGATCAGCCGCAGCGCGCCCACGCCTCGCTGGCCGGGCGGCCTGCCCGCTGAAAATCCCGCGCTTGCAGGCGCCGGGAATATGCTTCGGCCGCGGTGAGCAACTCTCTTCGGACCTGGTTGAACCGGCTCGGCATGCAGCCTCGCGAGCTCGAGGTGGTGCGCCACGTGCTCGCTGGCGACTCGGTGGTGGACTGGCGCGGGATGGAGTTTCAGAGCCACGCCGAGGTTGACGCCCTGCTGCGCCTCAACAAGCTCGATTGGCACAGCGCGCGCGACGCCCGCTACCTCAAGCAGCTGCTGGCGGAGTCGGTACGTTTCCTCGAGGGCACGCTGCTGCAGAAGATCGCGCGGGAGGTCGCCGAGGCCAGTGACGTGCGAGACGTCTTCCTCCTCACGGGCCCGCAGGAGCGCCGCACGGTGCGCACCTCGGCCTGCTTCACCTTGAAGGTGATGAACACCATCAACCACATGAACGGGCGCGAGCTGCTCTTTCACGTGCCCATCTCCGAGCGAAACCTGGTGCAGCTGGCGCAGACCGAGGTGCGGCGGGTGGTGGAGGCGCTGCGCAAGACCGGCTTCCCCATCGTCGACTTCGAGGGCGGCGAGAAGACGCGCGAGGCCCTGGTGCTCAAGCTGCTCGCCAAGCGCGAGACGCTGGCGGCGCAGGTCTACGACAAGATTCGCTTTCGCCTGGTGGTCGAGGAGGTCGACGACATTCCGGCGATCGTCCTCCACCTCACGCAGCACCTCTTTCCCTTCAACTACGTCATCCCCGGCCAGTCGCAGAACGAGATCGTCGCCATCCCGGCGGCGGAGGACGAGGCGAACGATCGCCTGATCAACGAGTCGTCAGGCCCCACCTACAAGCACCTCGACTTCGTGGTCGACCTGCCGCTTCGCATCGATCCCTTCGTCAGCCTGGAGCCCACGCCGGCGCTCGAGCGCCTGGGCAGCGTGGTGTACGCGATGGTCGAGTTCCAGGTGATCGACCGCAAGAACGCCGTGGCCAACGAGAGCGGCCAGAACAGCCACGACGCCTACAAGGAACGGCAGCGCGAGCGGGTGCTCGAGCGCCTCGCGCGGCCGTTCGAGAAGTGAGGGCGGAAGGCAAACGCCCTCATGAACAAGTCGTCAGACGTCGAACTGCACGGGCTGGCCCGCGGGAGTGCCGTGGAGCGCACCGTCACGCATCACGATGTTGCCCCGCACGATGGTGGCCATCGGCCAGCCCACCACCTTCATTCCATCGAACGGAGTCCATCCACATTTCGACTTGGACGCATCGTTGGTGATGGTGCGCTGCGCCTTCAAGTCGACCAGCGTGAAGTCGGCGTCGTAGCCGGGCACCAGCCGCCCCTTGCGCCGGGTGCCGAACACCCGCGCCGGACCCGCCGAGGTGAGATCGACGAAGCGCTCGAGCGTGAGCCGCCCTTCGTTCACGTGGTTGAGCATCAGCGGCACCAGCGTCTGCACCCCGGGCATTCCGGAAGGCGACGTGGGCCAGGGCTTCTGCTTTTCCTCGAGCGTGTGGGGGGCGTGATCGCTGCCGAGCACGTCGACGAGGCCGAGGCGAATCGCCTCCCACAAGGCGGCCTGGTGGCGAGCGTCGCGAATGGGCGGGTTCATCTGCGCCAACGTGCCCAGGCGCTCGTAGCACTCGGGGGCGGACAGGGTGAGGTGCTGGGGGCAGACCTCGAAAGTGACGAGATCCTTGTTGGCCATCAGCACCGGCACTTCGCCCGCGGTGGTGACGTGAAGAATGTGCAGCCGGCGGTTGGTCTCCCGCGCCAGGGTCATCAAGTTCTTCGTCGAGAGCAGCGCGCAGTCTTCGTCACGCCACTCGGGGTGAGCGTCGACCCCGCGGCCGGGGAAGAGGCCTTTGCGTTCCTGCAGGCGCGCTTCGTCTTCACTGTGGCAGGAGATGCGGCGATGCCCGCTCTTCATCACCCGGCGCTGGTTCTCGGGCTTGTCGACCAGCAGCGTGCCGGTGGAAGAGCCGCAGAACATCTTGATGCCCGCGCAGCCCTCGAGGCTCTCCAGCGCGCCCAGGCCGTCGGCGTTCTCGTTGGTGGCGCCGATGAAGAAGGCGAAGTCGGTCCACGAGGTTTCGCGGGCGCGCGCGACCTTCCACGCCAGCCGCTCGGCGGTGTCGGTGTTCGGGTGCGTGTTGGGCATCTCGAAGAACGCGGTCACGCCCCCCAGCGCCGCCGAGGCACTGCCGCTGCCGAGGTCTTCTTTGTGCGTGAGGCCCGGCTCCCGGAAATGACACTGCGGGTCCACCACGCCGGGGAGCACGTGCAGGCCTTTGGCGTCGAACACGGCTTTGCTCTGCGAGGCGTCGATCGAACCGAGCGCGGCGATGCGGCCCGCGCTGATGCCCACATCCAGCTCAGCGCGCCCAGACGGCGTCAGACAGGTGCCACCCTTGAGGACCAGGTCGAACATGGCTCCGTTGTGTGCCGCCCGCTTGCAGGTGGCAACTACTTCCCTTGGGTGGTGTCTGGGCGGTGCGCAAAACGTGCGTGCCTTCGAATTCAGGCAATAGATTCCGCAGCCCGCCGTGAGGAGCCCGATGCGTATCGCCGTGGTGATTCTCTGGGTCGCCTCGGCCGCCGCCTGGGCCCAGACTCCAGGCTTTTTCGACCCTCCCAAGCAGGAGGCCCGGCGCCAGCTGCAAGCGGTGCGCGTCACTGAGCCCCCCACCATCGACGGCGAGCTCAGCGACGAGGCCTGGAAGCTGGCGGTGCCCACCACCGATTTCGTGCAGTTCGAGCCCAAGCAGGGCGAAAAGGCTACGCACAAGACCGTGGTGCGGCTCGTGTTCGACGACACGGCCCTCTACGTCTCGGCGGAGCTCGAACAACCCGGAGGCTGGAGCGCCTTCAACCAGCGCGACATGCGCCGCGATTTCCAGATCAACGAGTGCGACAGCTTCTCCGTCATTCTCGACACCCTGGGTGACGGCCGCAACGCGTTCAGCTTTTCGGTGAACCCCTTTGGCGCTCAGCGGGAAGAGCAGGTCGTCGACGATTCGATGTTCGAGCCGAACTGGGACACCGTGTGGCGCGCGAAGACCCAGCGGGATGGTCACGGTTGGCGGGTCGAGGTCGCCATTCCGTGGAAGTCGCTGCGCCACGGCGGCAAGAGCGTCACCTGGGGCATTCAGTTCTACCGGCGGGAACGCGGCATGAATGAGGACACCGTGTGGAGCCCGGTGCCTCGCACCGTCGACCCCTGGCGCATGCCGTATGCAGGCGTGGTGAAGGGGCTCGAGCCCGCAGCCCCCTCGCTGCTCTCGTTGCAACTTCGGCCGTACCTCATCGGGCGGCTGGAAAAGGTCGGTGACGCGCCGCTCACCATCGCGCCCAGCGGCGGCGGCGAAGTGACGTGGAAGCCCACGCCCTCGGTCGGCATCGATCTGACCGCGAACACCGACTTCGCCGAGACCGATGTGGACAAGCGGGTGGTGAACCTCTCGCGCTTCTCGGTGTTCTTCCCCGAAAAGCGCCAATTCTTTCTCGAGTCCGCGGGCGTGTTCGCGGCGGGGTTCCAGGGTTTCCTGCAGCCGTTCTTCAGCCGGCGCATCGGCCTCAACGCAGACGGGAATTCAGTGCCGATCAGCTTCGGCGCGCGCGGGGTGTACCGAAGCCTCGAGCGCAGCGCGGGCGCGATGGTGGTGCACACCATGCCCACCGCTACCTCCAACTCGTCCCTCTTCGCCCTCGCGCGCTACAGCCACAACCTGGGCGAGCAGAGCCGGGTGGGCGCGATGGTGGTGACGCGTCATGATTTCGCGGGCCCCCACGGCGACGAGAACGACAACGTGGTGCCGGTGGTCGACGCGATGTTCCGCGGAGGGCCGCTGACGGTGACCACCACGTTGATGGGCTCCTCGACCACCAGCCCCGGCGTGAAGGCCCGCTTCGGCACCGCCGCGACCGCCGAGGCCCGGCTGCAGGGTAACTGGGGAAACCTGGGCGTGAGCGGGCTCGTCATTTCGCCCGACTTCGAAGCGAAGACGGGCTTCGTGGCCCGCGGCGATCTCTTTGGCTTCGGCGTCAACGGCGGGATCGATTACCGGCCTGACTGGTTGCCGTCGTGGCTGCGCTCGATCGGCCCCTTCATCGACAGCTACGCGTTCTGGGGCGTGAGCACGCTGAAGTTCCAGGAATACAACGCGTACGTCGCGCCGATGTGGGTTCAGTTCAAGGGCGGCGA
>JAYVNA010000309.1:0-5557 GCA_043758715.1 Archangium sp. | reverse complement strand
CCGAGTAGCCCGCGCTCACCGCGAGCGTGGGAACAGCGGCGAACGCCAGGTTGGAGGCGAAGATGAGGAGCAGGGCCTGGGAATTCATGGAGCCTCCGCGCGATCGAGATCGCCCGTGAAGAGAAAGTCAGTGAAACGAATGGCCGTCCCGCGTTCGATCTCTCCAGCGGGCCAGAGCGTGACGTCACCGAATCGATCCGAGCTCGCGTTGACCGAAGCGAGGAAGTCCACGTCGGGCAGGTAGTGAATCGTGCTCGAGGGCGTGTCGAGCGGTAGCTCCGCCAGCCGCAGGGTGCCGAGCTCGACGGTCACCACCGACGGTGACGCGCTGACCGAGAAGAAGAGCCGCTGGCTCACGTCGTCGATGGCCGAGGCCTGCACCGTGCGCGAGAGCTGAATGCTCTGCAGCCGCAGGCGAATGCGGTTGGTCTCGTCCGAGAGGGTCACGGTCGAGAGCGAGGGCCCTCCGGAGTCGGTGACCGAGTGGAAGAAGAGCGCCTTGCCCATGCTCGGCACCAGCGTCACCGACGTGGTGGTGCCGTCGAGCACCGAACTGCCACTGCGGCCGTCGGCGAGATCCCAGGCCACCACGCCCTTGCTGCCCCGCGCGTCCCAGGCGAGCACCCGCGAACCCGAGAGCACCGAGACGGTCGAGATCGCCTCGGGTGAAATCAGCTTCTTCGAGTTGTCGGTGATGCCGCGGGCGTCGAGCAGCCACAGCTCGCGCGTGGTGGCGAAGACCGCGAGCACCGAATCAGGGAAGCCGTCGGGAGAGGCCTCGAGATCCGTGAGCCCGCGCCCGCCGGAGACGAAGTTGATCGATGCCGAGGGCGGCTGACCGACTTCGCTGCCCAGCTCGATCGCGATGACGTCATCGAGCGCGGTCGCACGCAGGAACAGCCAGTGCGCGTCACGGGAGAAGACTGCCTCCACCACCGACGATTCCGAAGCCGTGCCGGGCGGACGAATGGTGATGCGCCGCGCCGCGACCTCCGGGTGCAGGGCGTCGAACACCGCGACCCCGCGCTCGAGGGACACCGCGACGAGCTGACGATTGGGTTCGACCGGGCCGAAGAGCACGCCCCGCGGCGCCAGTGATTCGGTGTCGAGCTGCAGCCGCGAGACGGCGCGGGTGCCCACCGTGAGCAGGCCGACCTCGTTGAGGTTGCGCGCCACCAGGGGACCCGAGGTGGTGCTCGCGTCGTAGGTGAAGACGCCGAAGCGGCCGTCGGGGCTGAAGGTGATCGCGTCGAAGTAGCCGGGCAGCTCGAGCTTCTGCACTTCGTTCGCGGCCAGGTCGACGAGGTCGGCGGTGGGTGCGCGCGGAGTGCCGGTGAGCACGATGAGCGCGTCGGCGTGGGGAATGCGCGCGGCCACCCGGGCACCGGGTGAGAGGCGCAGCGCGGTGGGGGTCGTCTGATCAGGGCGGACGACGATGGCGCGGTTGGTCTGCGGGACCACCGTCACGATCGCCGAGGAGGTGGCGATGGTGGGGAGCGGCTTGAGGGGTTGCGTGTAGAGCGTGCCCCGGCCACCACAGGCGGTGAGCGTCAGCAGAAGTGCAAAGGCGATTTCCCCCTCACCCCGACCCTCTCCCCCGCGGGGGAGAGGGAGACAGTATTGATTCCTGTTCATCAGTCGATCTCCCCGTTGAGCGTGAAGCCCGTCGCCGTCCGCACCTGTCCACTGTCCAACTGAATGACGCTGATTCTCCCGGCGGGGTGGTCCTGGCTGACGAACACCCGATGCGGGGTCACCCCCGGCGCCACCGGCACCGTGCCCATGAACAACGGCGTCGAGGCGAGCGGCAAGGTGGTGCTCACCAGCGAGGTCAGGTTCACCGCCATCAACTGGAAGCGCTTGAGCACATCATCCCGCAGCGCCACGCCGACGAACCCGCCCGCGGGTGAGAACGCGAAGCGCGTCGGCCTGGTCGTGCCCGTGCGCTGCAGCTGCCAGAACCCGCTGTTCACGTCGAACACCGAGAAGCCCTGGTCCTTGTCCACCGCGGCCTCGTAGGGATCGCTCGCGGTGGTGGCCGGGTCAGCCTGGTGAATGATCAACGCAGAGCGGCCATCGGGCGACAGCGCGATCTCCGAGATCTTCTTTTCCAGCGGGTAGCGGGTCACCACGCCCGAGGGCAGCTCGATGCGCGCGAACGATTCCTCGTTGCCGACGGTGGAATAGACCAGCGCGAACATGCCGCTGGCCGGCACCGTGGGCGGCAGGGCGATCTGCCCGACCACGCCCCCATCGAGCGCGATGGTGTCGATGCCCGAGGGCGTGATCAGGTCGGCCGGCACCTCGATGTACGCCACGCTTCCACTGCTGCGCAGCGCCGCCACCGCCGCGGTGCCATCGGGCACCAGGTCGAGATCCGTCGCGATCTCCGGCAGCGGCACGGTGTCGATGCGGGTGCCATCGAAGCTCGCCAGCTCAGGCGCCACGGTGCTGCGCAGCATGATGATGCGCCCATCGGCGCTGGCCACCACCTCGCGGCTGCGCACGTCGGCAGACATCGACGCGGGCAAGGTGAGCCGCACCGGCAACGCGCCACCGCTGATCAGATCGAACGTGCTCACCGTGGACTTCGCGAACACGTGCAGCGCGGTGGTCACGCCGGCCTGGGTGCGAAAGATGACGTCGGTGATCCGGTAGCCGCCCGCGCGTTCCTGCACCGCGCCAGGGGTGTTCGCCCGCAGCTTCACCAGGTCGATCAACGCGAAGATGCCCTCGGCCCCCGAGGCGGGCGCTGCCACCGGGTCAGGCCAGGCGACAGCGAACTTTCCATCGGGCGAGACGCTCAGCTTCGCGTACTGCCGCTGCAACGCGACCCGCGTCACCTTGGTCGGCAAGGTGGTGCTGTCGAGCACCGAGAGCGAACCGTCGTCGAGCGAGAGCACCACCGCGGCGTCTTCCCGCGGGAGCGCCGCCAACCCCACCGGGTGAGGGCCGACCGGCACCGCTTCGATCTGCAGGGTGGTGGGGTCGATGCGCGCCACCGACGCCGCCGAGGGGTTGAGCGCGTACACGTACCGGGGCGTGGCCACCGGAGGCGCATCGCTCAGCCCGGTGTTGCTCTCCACCTCCGGCGCCACGCACGCGCCGTTGTCGCAGGTGAAGCCCGGCGCACATTGCGCGGTGATCACACACCCACCGCTGCCTCCGGTGCCCGTGCCTCCGCCGTTGCCGCTGATGAAACCGCCGCCGCTCCCGCCGCTGCTGCCGTTGGGGATGTCGCCGCCGCGATAGGAAGGGCTCGCGCAGGCGGCCGCCACTGCGAGGCCAACGCCCACGGACAGACCGTGTTTGAACTTCATGAGATGTCGCTCCGACCGGCCCCAGCCCGCCCGGAGAGCAAAGCGTGGACCAATCGATCCCGCTCGGAAGTGCAGGTGTGGTGCATCGCTGTTCCGGGGAAGAACCGGACAACCCTGTCAGATGCGTCGTTAGTCGGAGAGGCCGGGCAGCTTGCGCTCGCTCAACTCTTCCCCAGGGTCGAGCGCCGCGTACGCGCGGGCCGCCTGCACCACGGTCTCGGCCTCGAGCACCGCGTGCACCTGGGTCCGCAGGTACGTCGATCGTTTCGAGCCCTCGAACATCACGTTGCAGGGTGACCGGCACAGGCCCAGGCACTTGACGCCCTCGAGCTCGAAGACCTCCTTGAGGCCGAGCTTTTTTCGCAGCGCCTTGACCGCCTGGTACAGCGCTTCGCCGTCGCCGGCTTCACGCTCGTCGTCGTCTTCACAGCGACGGCAGATGGAGATGAGCGGAGGTTTCATGAGGCGCCCGGCAGAAACACTTCGGGCCGCGATCCTCGTGAAAGGAACCGCGGCCCGGGTGCTGCGACTGCGTTCAGCTCAGACTTCGCCGGCAGCCTTCAGATCGGCGTACACGCGCTCGATGCCGCGCTTGTCGATGATCCGCATGCCGTGCGCAGAGACGCGCAGGGTGACCCACTTCTTGAGGCTGGCGACGAAATAGCGGTGCTTCTGCAGGTTCGGCAGCGAACGGGTCTTCGTCTTGTTGTTGGCGTGGCTGACATTGTTGCCAACCAGGGGGCGCTTGCCCGTCACCTGACATACGCGGCTCATGAGTATCTCCGAAAGGCGAAGCGGGAAAACCCGCTTCATTGAAAAGAAGGTGAAGAGGCTTACCAGCTCGCCTTGACGACGCCGGTGAGCTCGCCCGCCAGCGCCTTCTCGCGGAACTGAATGCGGGAAAGGCCGAACTTGCGCAGGTTGCCGCGGTTGCGGCCGGTGACTGCGCAACGCAGGGTCACGCGAATGGGGTTCGAGTCGCGGGGAAGCTTCGCGAGCTTCACCTGGGCGGCCTGACGATCCTCGACCGAGGTCTGAGGATTCTTGATGGTCGCCTTGATCTCAGCACGGCGGGTCGCGAACTTCGCGGTCAGCGCCTTGCGACGGTTGTTCTTGAGGATGGAAGACTTCTTCGCCATGGATTTGGGACCTGCGGAAAAAGGGAGCGCCTCCATACACACAACCGCCTGTTCCGATCAAGTTGATCGCTTCGGAGCATTGCTTTTCCCGGTCAGGCTGGCATAGAGCCCCTCTCATATGGGCACCTTCCAGACCTTCCTCGCCAGCAAGAGCCTCACCCCCAAGTCCATCGCGATCACCAGCAAGCGCATTGAGGCCTTCGACGAGACCTCCCGTTTGCTCATGGGAAAGCGCTGGAGCAAGCGCGTCACCAAGGAGACGGCTGACAAGAAGTACGCCGAGCTCAACATCGCCAAGCCCGCCCAGGCCGGCCGGGGCGTGACCGAGAAGCAGATCGCCGCCGCCGACAAGGACACCGCGGTCACCCGCAAGGTCCGCGGCAAGATCCTCAAGGCCGTCAACGTGATCCTGACCAAGAAGGGCCAGCCCGCGGTCGACATGAAGGTGCTCTTCGAAGGCACGAAGGCGCGCGTCGGCAAGAAGCCCGAAGTCGCCGACAAGAAGAAGTAAGCAGTACGGCCCAGTCTCTCCCGGCTCTGCACTGTCCTTTTGGACGTGCGGGGCCGTTTCATGTCTGCTGATCGCTTGGAGCTGACGTCCTCACAGAAGAGGCAGGCGCTCGTCGGCATGTTGCTGGCGATGTTCCTCTCGGCGCTCGATCAGACGGTGGTGTCGACCGCCGGGCCCGACATGCAGCGCACGCTCGACATCGACGCGTCGCTCTACACCTGGATCACCACCGGCTACCTGGTCTCTTCGACCGTGCTGGTGCCGGTGTACGGCAAGTTGAGCGATCTCTACGGCCGCAAGCGCATCGTGGTGTTCGGCGTCGGGCTCTTCCTGGTGGCCTCGGGCCTGTGTGGGCTCTCGCAGACCACGGGACAGCTGATCTTCTTTCGCGTGCTGCAGGGCGCGGGCTCGGCGTCGATCTTCACCTCGGCCTTCGCGGTGGTCGCTGATCTGTTTCCCCCCTCCGAGCGCGGTCGATACACGGGCCTCTTCGGCGCGGTGTTCGGCATCAGCTCGCTGGTGGGGCCGCTGCTCGGCGGGTTCATCACCGACTCGTTCGGGTGGCATTGGGTGTTCTTCATCAACCT
>JAYVNA010000308.1:0-16424 GCA_043758715.1 Archangium sp. | reverse complement strand
TCTCGAAGAAACCCGACGATCGCTACAACACCGCCGCCGAGTTGGTGAACGCGCTCGAGACCGCGTACCTCGAGCACAAGTCGTCGAAGTCGTCCTTGCCGGTGGTCGCCGGCGCACTGCCCGCGGTTCCGGCACACACGTCTCCGAGCCTGCGCAAGCTCAGCTCGAAGGTCTCTTCAGCCGCGCTGCCGGTGGTGACGGGCACAGTCGACCCCAGCACCCGGGAATTGTCGGCGGCCGTTCATCGCAGCCGCCGCCCCTGGGCCCTGGTCGCCTTGCTGGCGGTGGTGGTGAGCTGCGTGGGGCTCTATTTCGGGCTGCGGCCCGGCGAGGTGATCGCCGTCGCCGTGCCGCCGGTCGCGCAAGTCGACGCCGGGTTGCCCGCGGTCGCCGTGATCGAAGACGCCGGCGTTGCCGAGCTCGTCGACGCGGGTGAAGTGATGGTGGCCGAGGTGGTGATCGACGCGGGCGCGGCCGCCGACCCCGATCCGCCCGACGCCGGGAGCACGCTCGCCGTGGTGGACCCGGGTCTCAAGCGTCCACTCGCCAAGAAAAAGGGCCGGGTGAACGTCATCACCACCCACGCGGGAGAACCGTACTGGGCGCAGGTGTCGATCGACGGCGTGCCCCGGGGGCGGACGCCGCTGTTGCTCGATCTCCCGGTGGGGAAATACCAGGTGCTGATCGAGCGGCCGGGCTTCCGTTCGCAGTCCCGCGAGATTCGCGTGGCCTCGGGACGGCCCGTGGTGGTGAAGCTCGAATTGGTTCCCTGATTCACGGGGCCGCTTCGCTGATCTGATTCTTTCCTTGAGCGGTGGGAGCGGGTGTGGTCCGAACGGACTTGCCCATGCTGTCTGCCGCCGTCTCACTCGTCGCGTTGCTCCTGACGGCTCCGGCCACGAAACCCCCTCGCGTCGAGGCCCCGAAGCTGGAACAGGGCCAGAAGCTCTTCAATCAGGGCGACTTCGACGGCGCGCTCAAGGCCCTCGACGCTGCCGCGGTCGAAGGCGGAGACCCGGCGACGCTCGAGAAGGTGCAGCTGCTGCGAGCCCAGTGCCTCGCGGCCCGGCAAGACTTTGCCCGCGCTGAAGAGGCGTTCGCCCTCGCGCTCGACGCCAACCCCGACACCACCCTCGATCCCACCCGGGTCGATCCCACGGTGGTGCGGCTGCTCGAGTCGGTGCGCGCGCGGCTGACCGGCTCGCTCATCATCGATTCGACCCCGCCCGGCGCGACGCTGATGCTCGACGGCAAGCTCGCGGGGGCAGCCCCGCAGACGATCGCGGCGCCGGCCGGCAAGCACAAGCTCGAGGCGCGCTGGGGCGAAGGCGCGTTGCAGGCGCTCGAGCTGCAGGTGCGGCCCCGCCGCGAGACCCGGGTGGAATGGGTGCAGGGCGCAGCAGCCCCGGTCGGCAATGGCGTGCAGCTCGAACCGCGCCCCATTCGTCCCTTCGGAGATCTGCGCGGCATGATCGAGCCCGCGACCTCGGGTTACGTCTCGGGTGGGCTCGAGCTGGGTGGCGGTATCGAGCTGAGCTGGTTTCGCATCGGGTTGTTCGCGCGCTTGTTCCCGTACTTCGGGGTGACGCCGCGGTTTCAGCTGGCGTTGCCGGTGCTCGAATCGATGAACGTGCTGCTCGAGGTCGCGTTGCCCTTGAGCTTTCTGCAAGACGGGCTGGGCCTGGGCATCGGCGGCGGCGGCGGCGCCGAGTACTACTTTTTGAAGTGGATCGGTGCGTACGTGCTCATCGGCGGGCGTCACCACTTCCTCTGGCCGGGTCGCAATGACGACACGGCTTTCACCGCGACGGCAGGCGTGCGGCTGCGAGTGCCGTAATCGCTGTTCCCGCTGGGGGGAGTGAAAATGGAAGCGCTGCTCCAGCCCCTTCTCACGCACCCCGGAGATCCCGCCACCCTCCGCGTCCTCTCCGACGCGCTGCTCGAATTGAACGATCCCTGGGGCGAAGCCATTCGCCTCTCGCTCGATCTCGAGCGCACCTTCCTCGGCCAGGAAGCGCATCGGCTGGGCCATCGCCGGCTCACCCGGCTCCAGCAACGCTACGGCTCCCAGTGGCGCCGCCGGGTGCAGAGCAAGTCGCCGCTCGCGCCTCACGCCGGGTTCTTTCGCGCGATCCCCTCGCGGCTGCACCTGACCGACAATCAGCTCGCGACGCTCGGGGACGCTCCCATCGCCGTGTTGTCCTGCAGTGGCGCACCGGCGTTGGCCGAGTGGCCGGGGCGGGCGGGCCTGGTGGAGCTCGAGCTCACCGACACCGCGCAGTCCGACGCGGTCACGGTGCTCAGCTCAGGCCTCGACTCGCTCACCGCGCTCTGCCTGCCGTGGAAGGGCGACGTCACGCTCGAGCTGCTGGCCGACGCGAAGTGCACGCCGCAGCTCGCGCGCCTGCGGCTCCAGGCCGCCGGTGCGCTGCTCAGCCCGCCTCAGCTCGATCGCCTGCTGAAGTTGCCGTTGGGCAAGCTGAAAGACCTCGAGCTGATCGGCCTCGAGCTTGGCCAACCGGGGGCTGAACGGCTCCCCGCGATGCCCTGGTCGCTCGAGCGGCTCACGCTCGCGGGGGCAAACCTGGGCGTGAAGGGCACGGTGGCGTTCGCCTCGATCAAGGCGCTCGCTTCACTGCGGGAACTGACCCTGCGCCCCAACACCATGGGCCCCACCGGCGCGACCGCGCTGGCCACCTCGCCGCACCTCGAGCAGCTGGTGAGCCTCGATCTCAACTCCACCGCGAGCGGCGGCAAGGCCCTGCTCGCGTTCTTCGAGGCGCTCGCGTTGCCTGAGCTGCGCGCGCTGCGCCTCGCCTCGTGCGGGCTCAAGGGCAAGCTGCTGGGGCCCATTGCCGCCCTGAAGTCGAAGGCCCTCGCGCAGCTCACCGAGCTCGACCTCTCGGGCAACCTGATGGGTGATGACGGTCTGACCGCCCTGGTGAAGTCGAAGGCGTTCACCAACCTGCGCGTCCTCAACCTCACCGGCAACGCGCTCAAGGGGCCGGGCGTGGTGGCGCTGGGCAAGAGCGCGCTGCTGGCTCCTGTGGAAGAGCTGCGGCTGGCGCACAACAAGTTCCAGAACACCGGAGCCAAGGGCCTCGCCGCCTCGAAGAACGTGAAGTCGCTCAAGGTGCTGACGCTCGGCCACAATTGGATGGGCGTGCAGGGTCTTGATGCGCTGCTCGACAACCCCGCGCTGACGAACCTGGAAGAGCTGCAGGAAGGCATGAACAACTACGGCTCGCAGCTGCTGCGCTCGTTCGCCGCCTCGCAGACGCTCAAGCTGTGGAGCCTCGTCGCAGGCCCCGACACCACCACCGTCGCGCTCGAAGAACTCTTCGCGGCCCCGCGCGCCGGTACGCTCGAGTTGCTGACCCTCAGCTGCCGCGCCTTCGACGATTCGCTCGCCGAGGCGCTGGTGAAGGGCCCGCTGGGGAAGAGCGGCACCACCGTTTTCATCTCACGCATCTGGTGCAACGCGCTCACCGACGAGGGCGTGAAGAAACTCACGACGGCGCTCGGGTCTCGCGTCTCCCTCGACTAAGTGGCGCGAATGAACTTCTTCACCATGAGGGCGTTTGCCTTCCGCCCTCACTTCTTCCGCTGCCTCTTCGTGACGTCTCTGGTCGTCCTCGTGGGCTGCAGCAAGCCGAAGGAAGGCGGCACCTGCACCCCCGGCCCCACCTCGTTCGGCAATGGGCCCGGCACCTGCACCGACAAGCAGAACGCCATCGTCTGCGTCGATGGCACCTTCAAGAAGCTCAAGTGCGCCAAGGGCGCGGTGGGCTGCATGGAGGTGATGGGCGACGTCAGCTGCGACGTGATCAAGGACGTCGGAGAACCGTGCCCCGCGGCGCAGAAGGCCGACTGCTCGAGCGACGGGAAGAAGATGCTCGCCTGCGAGGGCGGCGCCTGGAAGCTGCGCATGCCGTGCAGCAAGTTGTGCGTCTCGAACGTCGATGGGGTGCGCTGCGAGAACGCCTCGGGCGCGATCGGTGATCCGTGCACGGCCGAGCAGAAAGACTCCGCGGTGTGCAGCGAAGACAAGCTGCAGTTGCTGGTGTGCGACGGCGCGAAGTTCTTCTCGGCCAGCTCATGCCGCGGGCAGAACAAGTGCCGAGCGGTGGGCAAACAGATTCAGTGCGACAGCTCGATGGCGGAGATCGCCGACGCCTGCGAGGAGGAAGGCATTCTCTCCTGTGACACGGCGAAGAAGACGATGCTCAAGTGCGTGAACAAGAAGTTCGTGAAGGAGCAGGCCTGTAAGAAGCGCTGCAACAACGCCTTCGACAAGGTCTCCTGCGACTGACCGGGGTCAGCGCTCGACGGACAACTCCTCCAGCAGCTCGAGATCAGCCGCGCTGTCGAGGTTCTGGAGCAGCTCGAGATTGTCGATGACCTCCTGGTCCTCGTGGGGCACGCCTGCGTCGACGCCGCCGTCGAGCGCGAGCAGCACCACCCACGCCATCAGCAGGTTCATCGCCGCCGCTCCCGCGCGCGCTCCCTCAGTTGCTGCCGCTGTTCCTGCGAGAGGTTGCGCCACTTCCTCAAGTTCTCGCGCATCTGCTCGCGCTTCTCGGGGTTCGCCTTGAGCCACCCGCGCATGTGCTGGCGCATTTCGCGGCGTTGCTCCGGGTCGAGCTTGCGGAACTCGCTCATGCGGCCCCGCAGTTCCTTGCGATCTTCCGGCGAGAGGCGCGCGAACGAACGCAGGTTCTCCCGCACCCGATCCTGATCCTCCGCAGGCAGCTGCTTGAAGCGCTGCAGGTTGTCCTTGATGCGCTGCTTCTCTTCGGGAGGCAGCTGCTTGAAGGCCTTGAGCTTCTCGCGCAGTGCCTGCTTCTCGCCCTCGGGCAGCGCGTTGAATCGATCGACCGCGGAGTCCTGCGCGTGAGCGAGCGCGCCGGCCAGCAACACCATCGTCAGCAGGGTCCTCATGGCGTCACCTCGAGCTCGTGCAGTTGGGCCACCACGTCGAGATCCTCTGCCGAGCCGAGATCGACGAGGTCCAAGTCTTCCACCACTTCGAGATTCTGCGCGAGCATCAGCTTCTCCTCGTCGAGCCCCGCCTCTTCGCGCGGCCACACCACCAGGGCCGTCACCCCCGCCGCCATCGCCAGGCCCAGCGGGAGCAGGCGGGGCAGGGTGAACCAGCGCTCGAAGAAGGTCGGCTTTCCGATTTCGGCGAGCACCGCGCGCCGCAGCGCAGACGAACTCTCCGGCAGCGGCATCGCCTCCACCAGGTCCACGCTCCGGCGCAGCCGCTGCTCCAGAGACCGCAGCGCGGGATCTTTCGCCAGCGCCGCTTCCATCGCGCGCATCCGCTCCGGAGGCAGCTCGCCGTCGATGTACGCCGTCAGGTCTTCTTCGAACTCACTCATGCTGCACTCCCGGTGGGCAACTCGCCCGCCTTGAACGCGTCGAGGTGCTTGAGCACCTGCAACGACGCCCGGTGGATGAGGCTTTTGACGGCCGCCTCGGTGGCCTCCAACGCATCAGCGATGTCGCGGTACGCCATGCCTTCGAACCGGCACATGGTGAACGCAGCCCGCTCCCGATCGCTCATGCCCGAGAGCGCCAGCTGCAGCGCCTTCTCGAGGTCTTTGGCTTCGAGCGCCTGGTCTGGCGTCTCGCCGCCGCTCGCCCGTTCCAACGCGCCCGGCGATTCATCGTCTTCCACCGGAGCCGCCCCCTTTTCGTTTTTCCGCCCGGGCCGGCGGAGCTCGTTGAGGCAGGTGTTGGTCGCGACCCGGAACAGGAACGTCTTGAACTTCGCGGTGGGCTGGTACCGATGGGCGCTCTTGTAGAGCTTGATGAACACGTCCTGCGCCAGCTCCTCGGCCCGCGAGGCGTCGCCCACGAAGCGATGACAGAAGCGCACCACCCGCCGCTGGTGGCGATCGAAGAGCCGGGTGAACGCGGCCCGATCGCCCCCGGCGACCTGACTCATCCACTTTGCGTCTTCATCCTGCTCGTCCACGAGGAACTCCAACCCGCGGCGCCCCTGAAAGTTGCGGGGCGGCTAAGTCACCGAAACCGGTCAGGTTTGTTCGAGGTACTGATTGACCGTGTTCGGCTCGAGCGGGTCGAGGGAGTGGCGGCTGCAGAACGCGAGGAAGGGGTAGAGCAGCTCGAGACCGCGGCTGAGCGACTGACGCGTCTCCTCGCCATCGAGCTCGAACCACACCGCCGCTTTGCCCGCGGCTTCGGGCGTGGGGCCGAGCAGCGAGAAGGCCGCCTGCAATGCTTCTTTGCGGCGGGGGTTGGCCTGGCCGAAGAGGCTTTTTTCTTTGGTCTCACCGGCGAGCACCAGGCGCACCAACGCGGCGAACGCGCGGGCCTCGGGCACGGCGAGGTGATTGCCCATGCCCTCGAGCCAGGTGGTCAGCCGCTTCCGATCGGTGCGGCTCTCGGTGGCCAACATGCGCGGCTTCTGCCCGTCGACCGGCGCCTGCTGCAACGAAGCAAAGGTGTAGTCCCAGAAGGCGAGCGCGTTTTCGTCGGGCTCGAACTCGACCTCGATGTCTTCGGCGTAGGCGATCGCCGCGGCCACGCCCCTGGCAGGCGTCATCGCGGGCGGGGGAGGCGGGGCTTCCATCTCCGCCTCGATGATCTCCATCTCGGGTTCCTTGGGAGGGAACCACGAGCCGGGCGGCGTCAGGTTGACCGGCGGCGGCGGCGGCGCGGCCAGCGGCACCTCTTCTTCGAACATCACGTCGGCATCAGGCACCCAGCCCCCGGGCGGGGTGACGTTGTTGTTCGCGCTGAGCGGCTTTCCCTTCTTCAGCAGCGAGCGGAAGCTGGGAATGTCGGGGCCATCACCGAGCGCCGGAGGCGGGGGCGCGGGGGCGGCGAACTCGGGCTTGGTCTCAGCGCGCGGCGGCGGCGCAGGCGCAGGCGCAGGCGCGGTGACGGCGGGGATCGACGGAAAGGAAGGAATGCGAACCTTCTTGGTGCCTTCCTGCCGGCGCGCGGCCTGTTCCTCGAGGCTCTCGAAGAACTCGTCGAGGTAGGGCCGCAGCTCGCCCCACAGGTGCGTGAGGCCGGCGTCGTGGGCCACCAGATCCTTCGCGAACGACGGGTCTTGATAGGCCTCGGCCAGCAGGCCGGCGCGTTTGGCGAACTCGGCGCGGCTGCTCTCGATGCCCTGCCGCGCGAGCTCGAGATGGTAGAGGCAGCGCGCGAACTCCACCCGGCGGTTGCCGCTGGGCTCGAGCTCTTCGATGGCCCGCGCCAGCTGCCGCGGCTCGTCCCGGTGCTTCCAGCAGGTCACCAGCGCGCGATCGAAGTGCCGCAGCTCGAACTGCACCATCATCGGCGCTACCGACAGCCACAGGCTATGCATCGCCGGGTGCAGGCGCGAGAGCTCGTCGCCGCTGCCGTCGCGCCAGAACACCAGCAGCACCTCGGCCAGGTGCGAGAGGTGCGCCCGGCTCTCAGCGTCACCCTGGCGCGCCAGCTCGAGCTCGAACAACGCCGAGGCAAAGTGCGCCAGCCCGTCGCCGCTCAACTTGAGGGCGTTCACTTCCTCTTTCAGGCGCGAGAGGTCACCCAGCGCTGCCGCGCACCGCTCGATTGAAAGACTGAGCTCAACAGGAAGCTGCGGGGCGGCCACGAGAAGCCGGAATCCTGCCCGTCTGCGGTGGCGGGATCCACTGTGACGAGTGACCAGGCCCGGCGCCGAGTAGGGTTGGGGTCGAATGGAACGGGTGCAAGGGCAGCAGGAGCAGTCCGCACAGGCCGTCGTGCCCTCGCTGGCGCCCTTTCCCCAGGTGCCTGAAGCGCCGGCCGCCCAAAACCTCGAGCTGCTCGCCCTCACCGCCCGCTCCACCCCGGGCCAGGAAGGCCGCGACGCGCTGCTGGCCCTGCAGCAGGCCCTCGAGACGCTCACCCCCACCGAAGAGAACGGGAAGCTGCTGGTGCGCCTGCTCGACGAGGGTGCTTTCAACGAGCTGCGGGCCGATGATGGCAGCCCCACCCGCGAGCTGGCCGTCGAGACGCTGCTGCGGCTGGGCTACCCCTGGGCGCTCCAGATTCACCCTGACGAACTGGCCTGGTATCGCGGCACCGAAGCGGCCCGGCAGCGCAATAAGTACTTGTTACTCATAGGCATTGGAGCGCTGGCGGCGGTCGCCGAGGTGCTGCTGTTTCGGCTCTTCTGAGCTCACTTGTCAGTCCCCTCAGGTAGAAGGCGATTGACACAGACACGCAACGTCTGTTCAGTACCCAACAACCAACACGCAGCACTTTGAGGGGAACACCGCACATGGCCAACACGGAAAAAGAGAAGGCGATCGAGCTCGCGCTGCAGGCAGTCGAGCGGCAGTTCGGCAAGGGCTCGATCATGCGCCTGGGCAACGACGAGCCGATGGCGCACGACATCGCCATCATCCCCACCGGGTCGGTCGGCCTCGACATCGCGCTGGGCATCGGCGGCGTGCCCCGCGGCCGCATCGTCGAAATCTTCGGGCCGGAATCGTCGGGTAAGACGACGCTGTGTCTGCACATCGTGGCCGAGGCGCAGAAGCGCGGCGGCGTGTGCGGCTACATCGACGCCGAGCACGCGATGGACGTGGGCTACGCGCGCAAGCTGGGCGTGCGCACCGACGACCTGTTGCTCTCGCAGCCGGACACCGGCGAGCAGGGCCTCGAAATCGCCGAGATGCTGGTTCGCTCGGGTGCCATCGACGTGCTGGTGATCGACTCCGTCGCCGCGCTCGTGCCCAAGGCCGAGCTCGAAGGTGAGATGGGCGACGCGCACATGGGCGTGCAGGCGCGCCTGATGAGCCAGGCGCTGCGCAAGCTGACGGGCGCGGTGGCCAAGAGCCAGACCTGCCTCATCTTCATCAACCAGATCCGCATGAAGATCGGCGTGATGTTCGGCAACCCCGAGACCACCACGGGCGGCAACGCGCTCAAGTTCTACGCCTCGCAG
Organism: Archangium sp.; assembly: GCA_043758715.1. Taxonomy (GTDB): domain Bacteria; phylum Myxococcota; class Myxococcia; order Myxococcales; family Myxococcaceae; genus Archangium_A. The sequence goes on along the minus strand of JAYVNA010000308.1, from coordinate 7,486 downwards.
CGTCTCGACATCCGCCGCATTGGCGCCATCAAGAACGGCGACAACGTGGTGGGCAGCCGCACCCGCGTCAAGGTGGTGAAGAACAAGATGGCGCCTCCCTTCAAGGAAGTGGAATTCGACATCATGTACGGCACCGGCATCAGCAAGGAAGGCGACCTCATCGACCTCGCCGGCGAGCACGGCATTCTCGAGAAGAGCGGCTCGTGGTTCGGCTTCAAGGGCGAGCGCATCGGCCAGGGCCGTGAGAACGCCAAGGAATACTTGAAGGAGCACCCGGCGGTCTCGAAGGAGATCGAGGCGCTGCTGTACGAGAAGTTCGGCGTGAAGGGTGCGCCTTCGCCGGTCGCCGTCGAGACTCCGGCCGCTGAAGAGGCCGAAGAGAAGCGGCCCCGCGTCAAGGCCGTGAAGTAAGCGAACCTGCTGCCTGCGCTCCCTCTCCCCGTACAGCCCCGCGGGGGAGAGGGTCGGGGAGAGGGCCTGCCAAAAAATGGCCCTCCGACACCCTTGTGGCACGGTGTAGCGATGACTGCCGAACGCCGAGCCCGAACCCGCCGTAACCGCGCGCTGGTCCCCGAGCCGCTCACCCGCAAGCGTGAGCGCCGGGAAGACGAACGGCGCGACTCCCCCCGAAAAGAGATTGCGCTCGACGTGCGAGAGCCCGGCCGCAGGGCGCGCTCGTGCATGGGCGATCTGTCCATCGGAGGCGCGGCCTTCGTCACCACCGCTCCGCCGGCGGGTGACTCGGTCGAGCTGCTCTTCACCATTCCCACCTTCACGGGGCCCATCATCGCCAGCGCGGTGGTGGTGGCCCGCCGGGGGCTTTCGACCGGCACCCAGGTCAGCGTGGTCTTCGTCGACCTCGACGTCGAGGCCGAGCTGGCGATCGCCCAGTGGTTCGACGACGAGCAGCCGCCGCTGGTGCGCGGGGTCGAGCTGCACGAAGTCATCGCCAACTGAGAGGGCCACCTCTGGCACCCCCGCCGCCTCCCTGTTAACCGCCACCCCGCAATGGCGTTGGGGAAGCAGGGCTGGCTCGAGCAGCTCATCCGCGAAGGAGTGACTGGCTACCGCGCTGACGCGGAGAGCAACTCGCTGCGCGAAGCCAACACGCTCCCGCCCGGAGTCGGCCGTGCCCGCCGCTACCTGCGCGGCATTCTGCGTGAGTCAGGGTTGCTGTTCGGAACTCCGAACGCCCCGGCAGTGGGTGAAGAGAGCTCCGGCCCCGAGGAGCAGCTCTTCCTCGCGGTGCTGCGCGTCTTCACCCGCATGGCGCTCGACTTTGCCACCCTGGTGGAGGCCGCGCCCGGGCCCCGGCCCGAGCAGGTGTTGCTGTTGTTCGCGGCCTTGAGCGATCGCCTCGACGAAGCCGAAGACATTCACCGGCGCATCGAGCGGGCGAGCAAGCAGTGGCCGTTGCCGCAGAAGCTGTGGCTCAAGGTGGAAGAGGCGATGGAAGAGCGCGCCCTCTCGCTGGGCGCCGACCCGTACTACGGCCTGGTGCTGCACAACGGAGCCGTCTACGCCGACGCGAACCTCTTCGGCCGGGTGGCGATCGCCTACTTCTCCCGCAGCCGGTTCCCGCGCGAAGCGGTGGAGCGCCGCCTGGCATTTGCCGCGCAGCAGAAGGCGCGGCTGGTGGAAGTGTTGGTGGGGCTGGTGAGCGCCGAGCGCAAGCCCGGCTTCCCCGCGCGCCGGGCGATCTTGCGGCAGATAGACGACCTGCGGTTGCCCGACCCGCTGGCCGACGAGACCCGGGAGTTCGCGCGCAGGGCGTTCGAGAAGCCGGTGGCGCAGAAGCGCCTGACCTCGGGTCTTCGCAGCCGCGACATGAAGCGCTTCATCTTGGAGCAGACGTTGTTGGCGTCGTTGGTCGACGGCCGGCGCAGTCCGCGCGAAGTGGAATGGACGCGCTCGCTGGGCGCCCAGCTCGGCTTCACGCCTGAGAGCATTCGGGCGCTCGAGCTCGAGGTGGCGGAGTTTTATTCGAAGCACCGCACCGTGGTGGACGTGTTCAGTCTGTCGGGCGGGGCGGAGGTGATGGGCGAGCAGTGGGTCGACGAGATGTCGACCTCGGTGCGGAAGAACTACCGGGCGCTGCTCAAGGAGATCCGCGAGACGGGCGAGCTGTCGAAGCTGCTGGCGCGGGCGGCGCGGGGGCAGAAGCTGACCCGTGAAGAGAAGGCGGCGATGCGCGAGCAGTTGATCAACGTGGCGAAGGCGGTGCCGGCGTTGGCGATCTTCGCGGCGCCGGGCGGCGTTCTCCTGTTGTTGGCGTTGGCGAAGGTGTTGCCGTTCGACCTGCTCCCCTCGTCGTTTCGCGACGAGCCGGACGAGCGAACCTGAGCTCCCTCTGACTCTTTCTCCTCCGCCTTCTTTCCCCCCTCTCCCCGCGGGGCAGAGGGGGAGGGCGAGCGGCTTTCCTCCCGTCAGTTGAGCCGGGCTGATCCGTCGTTCAATACGTGTCAGCAGGGAAGGGTCGTTGACACCGCGGGGGCCATTCGATACGTGGCCGCTCGTCGGACACCGGGGAGTGGCTCAGCCTGGTAGAGCACTTGGTTCGGGACCAAGGGGTCGCAGGTTCAAATCCTGTCTCCCCGACTGGTGAAAGCCCTCGGAGTCCTTGGAGAAATCCAAAGGCTCCGGGGGCTTTGTTTTGCCCGGAGCCCGGTTCCGCACCACCGGCGCACCATGCGGGGTGTTTTCCGCACCATCGGTCTCGGAATCTTCGAAGGACAGCCGCTCGACGGACTCGCGGAGATCCTCGATGTCGAGGTGACCGTAGACGTCGGAGGTGATGCGCACGTCCGAGTGGCCGACGAGCCTCGAGGCGTGCGCCAGTGAGGCGCCGGCCTTCATCAGCAAGGTGACGGTCGTATGCCGAAGCGAATGAAAGACGATGTGACGCGGCTTCGGAGAGGGCCAGAGCTTGAAGGTGCACTCCGGGCAGCGCTTCGCGTCCGCCGTGCGGCTGTCCTCTCGATGTCCACAGCGCCGGCACTTGAGGAGCCAGCCGTCGACGAGGCCCGCTCGGTTCATCGCGCCGCGCAGGATTCGCTGAAGCTTGATGTCCTTCGCGTGCATCGAGCCGTCCTCGCGGGGGAAGACGAGCTCGCTCGTGCTCTTCTCCATGGCGTCGACCAGGTAGCGCCGGAGCTCCGTGTGCAGGGGGACGACGCGCGGCTTTCCGCTCTTGGTGGTGTTCGCCTCCCAGCTCCGCGTGACGGTGATGGTGCCGCCGGGGAGATCGACGTCGCGCTTCTGCAGGGCGATCAGCTCGCCGCGACGCATGCCCGTGTAGACGGCGGTGGCGAAGAGGTTCTGCCACTCGGGCGCCACCTCCGGGAGCACCACGCGGACCTCATCGGGGCGCAGGTATGACGGAGCGCGACGGGGAACTTTGCGGCGCGTGACAGCCTTCGCCGGGTTCGAGCCGAACCAGAGCCCGTGCTTCTCGGCGAGGGAGAACAGGCGGTGGATGAAGCCGCGCACATGGTTGAGTGACTTCGGTGCGAGGACATCAGCCTTCTTGCTCAGCAGCTCCTCGATGCGCGCCGTCGTGACATCGGCCAGCGGCAGAGAGTCGAACGACGGGCGCAGGTGCTTCTCCATCGTCATCTTGTGGAACTGGGTGCGGAGGTGCTTGCCGTCATTCTCCCAGTACCAGGTGAAGAGTTCGCCGAACGTCATGCGCACGGGCTCCCGCATCGGAGTCAGCCCCGCGCGCTGGTACGCACCTTTGCTCTCCAGCCCCAGCGCGTAGTTCGTCGCCTGGAGCTTCGTCGGGAAGTCCGTGCGCTCCTGTCTCCAGCGACCGGCGCCGTCCCGCCACTTCACCACCCACGCACCATCACGCTTGAAGATTGAAGGCATGCAGACCTCGACGGACTATCGGTTGTTGTTCGGACCGCGCATCAACGACTTGACGAAGTGCTTGATGGCCTTCGAGGAGAAGCGCAGCGCCGCCCCGAAGCGGATGCACGGCAACTCGCCCAGCTCGGCCTGCTTGTAGACCCAGCTCTCCGACATCGAGAGGTACTTCGCGACGTCGCTGACCTTCCAGATGCTGTCGATTCCTGAGATCGGCTCGCCCGTGCTCATGCTGCCTCCAAGGTGCTGCGTGGTTGCTACTTCGCTTCGGAAAGAGCCTCGAACTGAAGGGATTCACGACGCCCCTTCATGGTTACGAGGCGCCATGAGTGTACGATTGTTTTTATCGCACGTCAACGACTGGTCTTGGGTTCGCCATCGCCGGTATGGGATTTCGGTGTCTTCAGGGGATACTGGAGGAGGGGGAATGCGACCTTGAGCACCTCCAACGTCGACCACTCGCGAACAGTGATTTCTTCCTTCGCGAGATGTGTCTCGACGCGCCCGAGCAACTCCGGGGTCAACTCGAAGGTCCGGGCAAACAGCAACTCCTGATTCAGCACTGCGGTGAAGTCCTGGTGCGTACCGGTCGACCTCCCGTTCAGGTAGGCGAGATTCGCCCCAGTGATGTTCGCGGAGGTTTCGTGAAGTGGGTGTTCTCGCTTAATTGTCGCCTTCGAGAGCGCAGTTCCCCTCGGGAGGTACATTGCTGCGTTCCACATGATGGTCTTCAGTTCGTCGCGGAAGGTGTTGCGGTGGGCATCGACGGTGACCATGAAGCGAGCCAGGAGCGATGAGACGAGCGCCCCGGTTCTGAGAAACTCGAGTTCCTGATTGAGGACCGTCGCCCAGGGCAGCCCCCTCCGATTGGCCTCCTTCATGACGTGGTCGTAGTTGGCAATCTCGACCCTGAAGGTCTTGGCGCGCGTCGTCGTGGGCTTGGCTGTCCGAGGCATCATTCGACCATACCTTGTCGGGAGCAGTGTAGTTGCGGTAAAAGATATCTCATCGTCAATCCCGACGAGTTGCAGGAGTCGAGCATGAGCGAAGGCTTGAAGCTGGAGATCGTTTCGGTGGCTCTTGGTGCACTGCAGGCGAACCCCTGGCAGCCGCGCCGCAGCATGGACGCGGACGAGCTCGCGACGCTGGCCGCGTCGATCCACGAGCAGGGCTTGCTGCAGCCGATCGTCGTGCAGCCGCTCGAGGGGGGCCGCTACGTGATCGTCGCCGGTCACCGACGCGTCGCGGCCTGCGCGAAGCTGCAGGAAGCCGAAGGCGCGAAGTGGAACCGAATCCCAGCGGTGGTCCGCACCGGGCTCGACGACGCGAAGCTCGCTGCCCTCGCCTACACGGAGAACGTGGCGCGATCGGCGCTGACACCGGTGGAAGAGGGCAGGGCGCTCCAGTCGATGGTGGACGCTGGGCTCGCGCAGACCAACGAGGACCTCGCCGCGCTGGTGCAGCAGCCAGTTGCCCGCATCAAGCGCCTGCGCCGCCTCGCCTCCGGTCCGCGCGTCATTCGCGATGCGGTCGACGCGGGCTTCATGGTGAGGCTGGGCATTGATGCTGACGGCACCGAGCGACGTGAGCTCCGCAAACTGGAGCTGAACTCCGCGCTTTGCTTCGTGCGGCTCCACGAGGCCTTCAAGCTGGCCGCCCCGAAGAAGGCGGACGAGCGCATCGACCGCGTCATCCGCAAGGCGCTCGCCGGCAACTGGTCTGTCCGCCGCTGCGAGACCTTCGTCGAGGCCACCATCGCCGGGCGCGAGCCGGAGCCCATCACGGACTCGGCTCCCGTCCAGGCGGCGCTCTTCACCGAGACGAGGCGGCGCTTCGTGGTCGACCTCTCCCTGGCGGCCTCAGCCTCCGCGGAGCAGCTCGCGGAAGTCCGCGCGGCCTTCGAGCGGGCGCTTGCTTCGGGGCCGGGCCAACGTTGACCCCCGGCCTGTTTTACTCCCTGAATCCTTCCCTTGTTCGCCGCCTTCCCGGTGCAGGCAGCGGCGTAGGCAGGGCAGCAGGGTGCGCGCAGGCAGCATTCCCCTCGGAAGAGGGCGGCGACGCTCCCTGCTCTGGCCCCTTGAGCGTCGGGGCGTTCGATTCCCGACCCCACTCCCCCAACGACTGAAAATACGGGGAGGGTAGTGGGGTCTGGAATCTCACTGAAAAATTGAGGGCCAGAGCAGGGAGAAGGTGAGGGGAAAGTGGAATTTCAGAAAGAATGAATGGAATTCAAGGGAGGGATTGGGAATGGCAACCATCATTACTGAGAGAGATAGAAATCTGTGTGGGGTGTTGGGGGAAATGAAATGGATTGATGGGGCGCGGGCCGAGCGGTTGTTGCCGGGGCGGGCGGGAGCGGAGGTGCGGAGCGCGTTGGACAGGCTGACGAAGGGGCAGCGGCAGCTGTTCCGGAAGGAGCGGTGGATGTCGCGGCGGGGGATGGAGCCGGCGTACTGCCTGACGGACGCGGGGCATCAGGAGGCGTGTCAGTTGCTGGAGCGGGAGCTGGAGCCGCCGCCGCGGGAGTTCAACGCGGCGGGCATGGAGCATCACTTCGGCGTAGTGGACATCTACCTGGGGCTGCTCACGAACGGCCTGCCCGCCGAGCTGGCGCGTCGACGGCTGCACGCGGGGATGGATCCGTCGATGCGGCGGAAGCTGCTGCAGGACGTCTTCGCCCGCGCCGCGCACCCAGCGTGGCGGTGGACGATGGCCGCCAACGAGTCGAGGCTGCCGTGGCGGCAGTTGGTGGCGGTCGGCAGTCCACTGCAGGAGCGCTACCTCCAGCCCGACGCGGTGCTTGAGGTGCCGCGTTACTCGAAGCGCTCCTTCATCGAGTTCGAGAGCGGGGCCCACACCATCCAGCCGGTGGGGCCTAACAAGCCGAACGCGACGATGGCCAAGCTGAAGCGGTACGGCGACTTCATCACCGGCCTGGCCAGAGTGGAGCCGCGCACCACCTGGTACGCGGCGAAGTTCCCCGACGGGCTCAAGCCGGAGCTCGTGCTGGTGGAGCCGACCGAGCGCCGCGTCGCCCACGTGGAGCAAGTCGTCCAGCTGTGGCTGAAGGAGCGGTACCTGGGCAAGGAGCCCTTCAGGGTAAAGGTGCTGACGCCGGAGAAGACGGTGGCGCGCTACCTCACGTGGCTCGATGTCGTCCCTGCGCCTCGAGCGAGAGCCACGGCCCTCAGCGAGCGTGAGGCCGCTGCTCTCGTCGAGTACTTCGAAGGTGTGAAGCGGCTCGCGGGACAACGAGCGATCCCCCAGCCCCTGCCGAGGGAGCAGTCAGTTGCCGGCTTGATGAAGCGACTTCAGAACGGATGAAGGAGGAGCACCATGGATAAGCAGCGGCTGCGGAACGGGGTGGGGATGGCGTTCGCCTTTGAGTGCGGGATGCGCGAGCTGTGGACCGATGACGGACCGTCTCCGTCGCTCCGCACGAAGGTGGAGGCGCGCGCCCTCCCGGCCGCGCACCTGGTGCTGATGCGCTTCGCGCTCGACTTCTACGACGGGGACGGGCGGGAGCTCGGCTTCGTCGAGGCGGCTCGCCTGCTGGTGGAGTGCGACGCACGCGATGGGCGGGAGGCGCTCTTCTTTCTGGCGGAGTTCGTCGGGAGCG
>JAYVNA010000307.1:0-16463 GCA_043758715.1 Archangium sp. | reverse complement strand
CCAGGTTCCACGAGTAGTTCTTCCCCAGCCAGATGGGGATGTAGCCGCCGAGCAACGCGCCCACGTTGATGCCCGAGTAGAAGAGCGAGAACCCCGCGTCGCGGCGAACGTCGTCGTCGCGGTAGAGCGTGCCCACCATGCTCGAGATGTTCGGCTTGAAGAAGCCGGTGCCCACGATGTTGAAGGCGATGCCGAGGAAGAAGAGCTTGTTCGGATCGATCGCCAGGATGATCGACCCGATGATCATCAAGAACCCGCCCCACGCCAGCGAGCGGCGGAAGCCGAGGATCTTGTCTGCGAACAGACCGCCCACGAAGGTGAAGGCGTAGACGAAGGCCTGGGTGGCGCCGTACTGCAGGTTCGCCACGCTCTCGGACATCATGAGCTGGTGAACCATGAAGTACGTCAGCATGCCGCGCATGCCGTAGAAGCTGAATCGCTCCCACATTTCCGAGAAGAACAGCCACCAGAGCTGCTTGGGGTACTTGCCTTCGAAACTCTGGATTGCGCTCAGCTCGAGGGGGGCAGGATTCACGGGCGCGTGGATATCAGTCTTCGCGCCCGTGAGCGCTACGGCATCAACTTCACGCGTTCACCGTCGTCGGTGGTGATCACCGCGCCCGGCGTTTCCGGCAGCGGCCCGGTGCCCACCGTGAACGAAGCCACCCGCGCGCGCGATGCGCCGTTGAACGAGCCCGCGATGCTCACCACCAGCTGCGAGCGTCCCGCGCCCGGCGTGAACGCGACGTCGAAGGTGCGCGTCTCGCCCCGCTTGAACGAGCCCTTCTCGATGAGCGCGCCCTGCTCGACCACCAACCCGTCCACGCCGCTGGCGACCACCTTCACGCCCTCCGCGTCGGACTCGAAGGTGATCAGCAGCCGCGCCGTGCCTCGTCCCAACTCGGCCTTCACCGCGACGGGCGCGGTGGGTTTGCCCCTGGTGGGCACCGGAGAAGACGCGCTCGCAGCCGTGGTGCAGCCCGCCAGAATCGACACAGACAAGACGATGAATTTCATGGGCGTGCTCACGGGCTGGTGATGGCGAGGGTGGCGTTGTAGTTGCCGTTGACCGCGCCGTAGCCGGTCAGGTTGATGATGTAGATGGCGCCGTTCATGCTGTTGAAGCTGAACGACTCGGTGCCGGTGGTGCCATCGTCTGCGTAGCCCGCCTGCACGCCCTTCTGGTAGGCGCCGATGCTGACGTCTTCGATGCTGTTCGCCGTCACGGTGATGTTCGCGCCGTTGCCGGTGACCACGAAGTACTTGTTCTGCGCGGCGAAGTTGAACCCGAGGCGGCCGTTGAGGGTCACGCTCTGGCTGCGCGGGAGCGAGGTGACGGTCTGAAACATCGCGCGCAGCGGTGCATCGCCGTCCCCGAACGGGGTGGTGATGGGGCCGATGTTCCAATGAGCGAGCAGGGTGTCGATCGAAGCCGCGCTGACGCCCGGCTGCGCCTTGAGGCCGGTGACCAGGCTGGCGATGGTGGTGAGCGCGTCGTTGGTGCGGTGGGTGGTGGTGAACGCATCGGCGATCGGCCCCAGGCCCGCGGCGACGCCATCGAAAGGCGCTTCGTTCGCGGGGTCCCAGACGTCGTAGAGAAAGCGCATCACGCTGGTCTCCGAGAAGGGCCCTGGCGTGATGTCGTCGGTGGGCGTCGGCTCGTTCTCGAGATCCCACCCGAAGGCGTCGACCGTGCTGCCGGTGAAGTAGGTGTCTGCGTAGATGGGATCTTCGAGCAGCATGCCCGACGCAGCGTCGCCCCAGCCTTCGCTGAACGCATCGCGTGGGTCGAGCACATCGCCTGAGGTGTGATCTCCACCGAGACTGTCGGAGCGGGACTCGTTGGCCTCGAAGTAGTGCCCCCACTCGTGAACGATGACGTGGTTGTCGAACTCGTCGAGGTCGACGCCGTCTTTGCCCACCACGTAGATCTGGTTCACGCTCGAGTCGAAGAACGAAGTCCCGATGAAGCCCTGCTCGATGGGGCCGTTGCTGTCGGTGGTGTTGTTGGGGCTCCAGTTCACCTTGAGCAGCGGCAGTTGGAGCGCCGGCCTCACCGCGAGGAATGCGGACGCCGCCGTGTACATCGAGTCGAGAATGGCAAACGGTCCGGCCTTGCGCAGGTCGGGGTCGAAGCGCGTGCCCAACCACCCGTGCGTCGCGCGCAGATCCAACGGGCCGCCGCCCGTGGGCACCGGGGCGCCGAAGCCCCAGACCGCGTTCTGCGAGGTGTTGTCCTGCACGGTGACCGCGGGGCTCGAGGTCTTCGCGAGCACCTGCACCGAGAGCCCTCCCGCACCCGTCGAGGTGAAGGTGAGCGAGTACGCCCCATCGGCCGCCGTGTTGGTGGTGGCGAGCACCGCGGTGCCTTCGACCACCCGCACCACGCCATTGCGCACCGGGCGCTGCGTGGCGTGAGCGAAGTCGAGCGTGCCGGTGTCGGTCGCCACGGCGTAGGTCGCGGGCACGAAGTCGTAGGTGACGCGGCCGCTCACCGTGAAGGTGCCGGTCTGAAGGGTGCCACCGCCTCCTCCGGTGCCACCTCCGCCGCCCGCGCCGCCGCCCGAGCCTGAAGCAAGGCACGCGTTCGCCTGGCAGGTCAGCCCGCTGCTGCACACGCCGCACAACGAGCCGCGCCCGCCGCACGCCGCGTCGACGTTGCCGGGCTGACAGACCCCGCTGGCGTCACAGCAGCCGGTGCAACTGGTGGAGGTGCAGACGTTCGCCGGGGGCGTGCAGGCACCCACCGCGAGAAGGAGAATCAGAGGCAGAAGGAAACGCACGGGCGCGTCTTAGCGCGCGACTGACATTCACCGACACCTCCTGCCCTCAAGATCTTCTATTGTTCATCAGCATGAGCAGCCGGCCGCCGACGAGGTCGCTTCCCGAAGGAACGATGATCGGCGCCTACCGCCTGCTGGGGCTTATTGGCTCAGGCTCGATGGGCGAGGTGTACGAAGCCCAGCACCTGGCCAGCAAGCGGCGGGTCGCGCTCAAGGTGCTCAAAGAAAAGACGGAAGAAGCCAACGCGGGCCGCCGCTTGATGGAAGAGGCGCACGCGGCGATCGACATTCGTCACCCGGGCATCGTGACGGTCTCTGACGTGGGCTTGATGGGCGAAGGGCGCCCGTGGCTCGCGATGGAGTTACTCACCGGGCACCCGCTGTCCGTCTACTTGAAGCTGCGTACGCCGTCGCTCGACGACAACCTGCTCATTCTCGAGGGCATTCTCGATGCGCTCTCGGCGGCGCACAAAGCCGGGGTGATTCACCGCGACCTCAAACCCAGCAACGTGTTCGTGCTCGCGGGAGATCGCCCCCGCATCAAGCTGCTCGACTTCGGAGTGGCGCGGCGGGAAGCGCGCAAAGAAGTGCTGACGGGCCCCGCGATGGCGGTCGGCAGCATGGGCTTCATGGCGCCCGAGCAGTTGATGGGACAGGCGGTGGCCTCGAGTGATCTGTACGCGGTGGGGTGCATCGCGTTCCTGCTGCTCGCGGGCAAGCCGGTGTTCCCCCTGCGCAACATTCCGGAAAACGCGCGCAGTCACTTCAGCGAGAAGCCCGCAAAGCTTCGTTCGCTGCGGCCCGAGCTCAGCGCAGGCCTCGAGGCCTGGGTCGATCGCATGCTGGGAAAGAAACCCGAGCTGCGATTTGCCACCGCGGCCGAGGCGCTGTCGGTGCTGCGTTCGCTGGCGGTGGGCGAGCCGACCAACTCCGGGAAGAAGACCGAGATGGTGATGGCCTACGTGCCCACGCAGCCCACCGAACCGAACAACGGGAAGACGGGAGAAGAGCCCTCGCGCACCGAGGACGGCAGCACCACGCTCCTCGACTCCTGATTTCCAGAGTGTAGGTTCCGCCGAATGCGAACCCCTCTTCTGGTCAGTGCGTTCATGGTGCTGTGCGGTTGTGCAACGTCATCGGGCACGAACTCGGATTTCCAGTCGCGGCTGCCTGCGATGGAAGCGGTGGTGAAGGCCGCGCGCGCGCAGCCCTGGGGAGCCGACCTGAAGCAGATTCCCGCCACCGTCATCGAGGTCGGTGAGCTCTCGTCGGTGCCCTACCTCTCGTTCGCCGGCGGTGACGTCGAGCTGAACGTGTACGGAGATCCGGCGAAGCCGGCGGGCATCGAAGTCGGCACCAAAAGCGAGTCGGCCGAAGTGCGCACGCAGGTCAAGGCGTTCATCGCGGCGCTGCTCAACGAGAACGATCGCAAGAGCCTGGACACCATCCCCGAGGGGAAAGAAGTCGAGGCCGATGGCCTGGCGCTCGAGATCACCCCGCCGACCGCGGCCGATGGTTTCGGCGCGTGGTGGGTGACGGCGTCGCACCCGGTGGGCATCAAGGGCGCGAAGGCGTCGGTCGGCGAGCTCAGCGAAGTGGCCCAGCCGGCGCCCGACACCGAAGACTTCAGCGCTTCGCTCGCCATCAGCGACGTCGGCGCGCACCCGGGCTTCTACAAGTACACGCGCTTTCGCCCCGCGGGAAAGCTCGTGTACGCCACGAGCTACTTCAAGAAGGACGGCGTCTATCAGCGCCGGAAGTAAGTCATGCGCAAGCTCTGGGCGGTGATGGGCGTGGTGATGGTGGTGGCCAGCCTGGGCTGCCGTCACAGACGTGTCGCCGTGGCGAGCACGCCCGAGGGCAATGCCTGCCGCCGGGAATGCATGAAGCTGTTCAACGACTGCCAGGACGGCAAGCGGCGCAACCGGAAGATGTGTGCCGCGCGGGAAAACGAGTGCCTGACGACCTGTCCGTCAGCGGTCTCCAACGAGGTGTACCCGGCGGAGATGGAATCGCCGCCCCCTCCGCCTCCTTCGCCGCAGAATGTGCCCTGATCAGCCGAGCGGGTTGAAGGCGATGACGCTGTAGGCCACGGCCTCCGTGGTGCCGATGTTGGCGTAGTGGTGTTTTTGATCTCCCCGAAACACCACCACGTCTCCGGGCGTGAGTTTGTAGGTCTCGCCCGCGACGGCGAGCTCGATCAACCCCTTCTCCACCGTGAGGTATTCGCGGGTGCCTTCCGTGTGAGGCACGCCGGTGAGCCGCGCGCCGTGGGGGAAGGTCATGCGTTCGAGATCGAGCCCCGCGAGCGTCTCGGGCAGCAGCTTGCGAATGCTCACCGGCCCGCGCGTGCGCGTGGGGAGCGCGGCCACCGGCACCAGCGTCACCTCGCCGTGCCCGCGCGTGAGCAACTCTTCGAGCCGCACCTGGAGGGCGTTGGCGGATGTTGCGACCGAGGTTGCTGCTCTCCGAAGAGCCACCTGCCAATAGACGAGCCATGAGGGCGACAGAATGGCAGGGCGTCGGCACATTGGAGACATGAACTGGAAAGAAACGAAGGTGCTGGTGACGGGAGCGAGCCGGGGGTTGGGTGCCGCGGTGGCGGAGGCCCTGGCCCAACGGGGTGCGGCGGTGGCGTTGGTGGCGCGGCACGAGGGCCCGCTCGGGGAGGTGGTGCAGCGCATTCGTGCGCGCGGCGGGACGGCGTTCCCCATCGTGGCTGACGTGGCGGACAAAGAGTCGACCCACCGGATTTCAGGGCAGGCCGCGGCGCTGCTCGGGCGGGTCGACGTGTTGATCAACAACGCGAGCACGCTGGGACCGGTGCCGTTGCTGCCGCTGTTGGATACGGAGTGTGAGTCTTTGGCGGCGGTGTTGCAGACCAACGTGGTCGGGCCCTTCAGGCTCACCAAGGCGGTGTTGGGGCCGATGGTGCTGCGGCGGAGCGGGACGGTGGCGTGGCTGAGCTCCGATGCGGCGATCAAGGGGTATCCCGAGTGGGGGAGCTACGGGGCGAGCAAGGCCGCGGCTGATCAGCTCGCGCGGGTGCTGGCGGCCGAGGTGAAGGACAGCGGCGTGCGCGTGTTCAGCATCGACCCGGGGGAGATGGACACCACCATGCACCGCGACGCGATGCCCGAGGCTGAGGTGTCCACGCTCGCCAGGCCTGAAGCGGTCGCGCAACAGCTCATCGCGGCGCTGGAAGAAGCGCCTCATGGGGCGCGGGTGCTCGCGAGCCAGTGGAGCCGAAAGTGAACGCGCTCATGAACCCGGTCATCCCGAGCGAAGTCGAGGGACCTGGTGCCAATCGAGCCCGGTTGTTGGTGGTCGACGCGAAGCCGCGGGTCACTTCGTTCGACGCCTTGCCGTCGTTGCTGGGGCCAGGTGACGATGCGTTGATCACGGGCATTCATTCACCGCAGGAATCGCACTACCGGTTGCTGGGGGCGTTGTTGCCGCCCGAGAAGCTCGCAGAAGCGGTGACGCTCGCGATGGCCGCCGGGCTCGAGCCGCACGAGTTCGGGGATGTCGCGTTCATTCACAAGGCCTGAAGGGGAGTGGTCTGAAAGGGATCTGCAGCGGCGCTCGACGCCCAGAGGCCCTCGAGCTTCGGGCGGGGATCCTCAATTGACGAGGTCCGGGGAGCGGAGCCTTTTTTCGACGTCGCCACCGATGACGACCCTGGTCATCCGCGGTGACGCGCGAAAATGGGCACGCCGGCCGGACGCCTCGTCTGCGAGTTCCCCACTCCCCCACGTGAGGATCCTCGCCCGAAGCTGGAGAGGCCTGGTGAGCGTTTGCCGCTCCGTCGATCCCGAAACTCCACGTACCCTTTGAGCAGAACGCGAACTCGCAGGCCCTCTCCCCCGCGGGAGAGAGGGGGACAGAGGAGATGGTCAGACCTTGTAGAGCAGGTCGATGTACTTCTTGAGGAAGTCGCCGACGAACCCCTTGAGCGGCATCGTGCCCGCCATCCCGTAGACCGGCGCCATTCCGCCGCCCGTCGACGGAGTCGACTTCACCAACTCCACCGCCGCCTTCAAATCATTCACGAAACGCTCGGGGACGCCGGCCTGAGTGTGCCGCAAGGTCACGCACAGGTGCACCGCGGCCGGCCGATGCAGGCCGTTCAGATTCCACCCGCGCTTCCCCATCTCGTCGAGCACCCGGTACACGTCGAGCTTCTGCGAGCGGAACGCGATCATGAACACCGCGTCGCCGATGAGCTCCAACTCAGGAATCGCACGAACGCCGGTCTTCATCGTCTCGGTCGCGGCCAGAATCTTCTTCACCGATTCGAGGTAGCCCTCGCGCCCCATCGAGACCATCGCCGCCCACGCCGCGGCGCTCAGCGCACCGGGCCGGCTGCCCGCGAGGGTCGGCGAGAAGTACAGCCCGCCGGGCCAGTCCGTCAGCGTGTAGTACTGGTACGAGCGCAGCGCGTGCCCGCGGTACAGCACCACCGAGGTGCCCTTGGCCGCGTAGCCGTACTTGTGCGTATCGACGCTCATCGAGGTCACGCCGGGCACGCTGAAGTCGAACGCGGGCACCACCGTTCCGAGCTGCTTGGCCCACGGCAACACGAACCCGCCCAGGCACGCGTCGACGTGAAAGCCGATGCGCTTCTTCTGGGCGAACGCCGCGAGCTCTTCCACCGGGTCGATGAGCCCGTACGGAAAACCCGGAGCCGAGACCACCATCACCACGGTGTGCTTGTTCACCGCCGCCTTCATCGCCTTCACGTCAGCGCGGAAGTCGGGCCCCACGGGCACGCGCCGCATCTTGATGCGGAAGAAGTGCGCCGCCTTGTCGAAGGCCGCGTGCACGGTCGAGGGCACGATCATCTCGGGAGCACGTTCACCGCGCTCAGTGCGCGCCTGGTCGCGATACGACTTCATCGCCAGCAAGATGCTCTCGGTGCCGCCCGACGAGACCGCACCGCAGATCTGCTCTTCGGGGCTCGCCTGCCGGTTGTTCGGCCCGCCGCCGAGCATGTCGGCGACCATCGAGATGATCTCCGCTTCGTACTTGGTGGCGCTCGGCCACACGTCGGAGTGCAGCGGGTTGACCTGCGAGGTCAGCGCGTAGACCTTGTTCATGAAGTCCACGTGGCCGGCGTCACCGTTGTACACGGCGCCCGAGAGAAACCCGTCTCGCCAGCGCGGGCTCTCCTTCTCGGCGATCTCGCCCATCTCCTTCAAGATGTCTTCGCGATCTCGCCCCTGCTGCGGCAGCGCGGCGTAGGTCGGCACCTTGCCCGCGTACGGACGCATCGAGTGCTCGATGCCGTCGAGCATGCCGCCGTATTGTTTGTCGAGCCTGGCCTTCACGAAGGGGATCGACTTGAGCGCGCGCTCGGTGGCGGCGATCACCCGGGGGTCCACGCGGTCGAGCAACTGCTGGCCAATGTCTTTGAGGGTCATTTCAACTCCTGAATGCGGTTGAGGCGCGCGCATACCTTGCTGGTGGTCGCGTACACCTCGAGAAACTCGGCGAAGAGCTGGTCGTATAAGCGGCGGTTCTTCGGGTCAGGCGTAAAGGTCTTAGCGATGGGCACGAGGTCGGGCACCTCGTCGAACTTCAACTTCCCGAGCGCCTGCGCGCCGATGAACGCCGCCCCGCGCGCGTTCGCCATCACCGGGTCTTGGACCTGGCGCATGGGGCGGTCGAGCACGTCAGCGAGAATCTGGCACCAGGTGTCGGAGCGAGCGCCGCCTCCGATGAGGTTCAACTGGCTCACCGGGTTCCCCATGAATTTCTCCACGTAGCCGAACAGCCACTTCGTATTGAACGCCACGCCTTCCATCACCGCGCGCACCAGGTGGGCGCGAGTGGTCGTCAACGTCATGTTCACGAAGCTGCCGCGCACGCTTCGATCGTCCACCGGCGATCTTTCACCGTTGAGAAAGGGCGTGAAGAGCAGCCCGCCGCTGCCCGCGGGAATGCGCGCGGCCATCTTGCTGAAGGTGCCGTGCACGTCGTCCGGCTGGGTGGTGGTCAGCTCGTCTTCGGGAAAGAGCAGGTTCTCCTTGAGAAAGTTGAGCGCGCCGGCCGCTGATTCCTGCTCGTTGGTGAGCATGTAGCGGTTGGGAATGGCCGAGGGCAGCGTGGCCATGTTGTGGAAGAGATCAGCCTTCTTGTACGGCAGGTGCGCGATGATCCACGACGAGGTGCCGATGCAGAGGTGCGCCTCGCCATCACGCGTCGCCCCCGAGCCCACCGCCGCTGCGTGAATGTCGGGCGTGCCCGTCACCACCTGCACTTTTTCCGAGAGCCCCAGCTCCCGGGCGACGTCGGCGCGCAACGGGCCAATCACCGAGCCCGCGGGGAGCAGATCAGGCAACTTCTCGCGCTCGACCCCCAGCACGCGCAGCAGCTTGTCCGAGTACGTCACCTTCGAGAGATCGCGGTTGTCGGTCGCCCAGTGCAACGTGATGCTCGCGTACGACGCCACGCACTTCCCGGTGAAGCGCAGGTTCAAGTAGTCCATCGGCTCGAGAAACTTCTTGGTCGCGCGATAGAGCTCGGGCCTCTCGTTCTTCAGAAAAAGAATGTGCGAGATCGAGTCTTTGCCCGAGAGCCCCGGGATGCCGCCGGTGAGCCGAATCCACGAGGCGAGGCGCGAGACGTTGTAGCCCTCGAGCGCGGGGAAGCCGCTGAAGAGCTTCTTGATGTGGGGCGCGCCGCGGGAATCCATCCACATCACGCAGGGCATCAGCGGTTGATCGTCTTGCCCCACCGCGACAGTGCCCGACCAGGTGGTGGTGCAGCTGATGCCGATGATGTCGTCGACCGGGACCACCTTCGACTCGACCAGCTCGCGGGTGGCCGAACGAATGGCCTCCCACCAGTCGCTGGGGTTCTGCTCGCAGCCGCCGTCGGGCAGATACGAGATGGGCAACGTGCGGGTGGTGAAGCCCGCGACGGCGCCCCGCACGGAGACGAGCGCGAGCTTGAGGCTGGACGTGCCGAGGTCGATGGCGAGGATGTGGGGGTCGGACATTCCGCGCGGCACCCTGCCACCGAGCCTCGCACCCCGCTGAACAATTTGTGAGGCCGTGCGGGCCGGTTTGTTTCGCGTCAGCCCGCGGCCCGGGGCGATCTCCATCATCCCGTAGTACAAGCAGCGCTCATGAAGTCCGACCCCGACCCCGCGGAACCAAGCCCGCTGGTATTGGAGGCCGCGCTCAAAGCCGCGGGCGCCGCGCGCATCGGCGTCGCCGTCTCGATCTTCGAAAACACAGAGAGCCGCTGCGTCTACGCCACCGAGACCGTGACCCAGCTGCTCGGGGTGACCGGCTCGATGGTGGGTCGCTCGTTGCGTGAGTTCATCGTGCCCGAACACCGCGCCCGCCTGCTGCCCCTCGCCGCCCAAATGATCGCCGACCCCGGCGGCCCCGGCGGGGTGGTCGAGGTCACCATGCGCAAGCCGGGCGGCGAAGAGATCTCGGTGGAGCTCGCGTACTCGCCCACCACCGTCGAGGGAAAGCCCGCGGTCGTCGTCTTCTTGATCGACGTGGGCGCGCAACGCGAGACCGCGCGCAGCATGAAGGAGACCGCGCAGCGCCTCGCGCAGCTGATCGAGCAGACCCCCGACGCGGTGGTGATCAGCCGGCGCGGCCTCATTCTCGAGGCGAACCCCGCGGCCGCGCGCATGCTGGGCGTCGACTCGCCCCAGAAGCTGCTCGGCCTCTCGCTCACCCAGTTCGTCGTGCCCGAAGACGTGCAGGCCATGCGCGACCGCATGGAGAGCGTCGCTCGAGGAAACAACCCCGGGCCTCCGCACTCGTACCGCGCCACCCGCGCCGACGGGGAACGGGTGCTGGTGGAGATCGCCTCGTTCGCCTCGGAATACGAAGGAGAGCCGGCCATCATCGCCTTCGGCCGCGACGTCACCGACCGGGAGCGCCTGCAGGAACAGCTCGCGCGCACCGAACGGCTCGCGGCGCTGGGCACCCTGGCCGCGGGCGTCGCGCACGAGATCAACAACCCGCTGGCGGCGCTCGCCCTCAACGCCGAGGTGGTCGCCCGCGCCGTGGCCCGAGCCACCCTGAGCGAGCAGGACCGGATCACCGGCGCCGCCGCGCTGGGGGAGCTGCGCATTTCGGTCGAGCGCATGACAGCCATCGTCAGAGATCTCACCGGCTTCTCGCGCAACAGCACCGAGCCCTTCGGCGCCGTGAACGTGGCCCAGGTGATCGACCGCGCGCTGAGAGTTGCCCGGCACGCCACCCGGCACCGGGCGACGGTGCGGCTCGCCCTCACCCCGGTGCCGCCAGTCTACGGGCACGCCGGCAAGCTCGAGCAGGCGCTCCTCAATTTGCTGGTCAACGCCGCCCAGGCTTTCCCTCCGGGCCGCCCCGAGGCGAGCAACGAGATCATCGTGCGCGCATCTTCACCCGACGCCACCCACGTCTGCATCGAGGTCGCCGACAACGGCGAGGGTATTGCACCCTCGCTGATGAGCCGGGTGTTCGACCCCTTCGTCACCACCAAACCCGCGGGCGAAGGCACGGGCCTGGGCCTCTTCATCAGCCACAACGCCGTGCGCCAGATGGAAGGTGAGCTCACGGCCCAGAGCGGGCCCGGCGGCACCACCATGCGCGTGCTGCTGCGCGCCGCGCGCGAACAGGAACAAGTCGCGGTGGAGGCGAGCGCGGGCCCGGGCAAGAGCACGCGAGGCCGCTTGTTGATCGTCGATGACGAGCCCTCGATGTGCCGCTCGCTGCAGAGCCTGCTGCGGGGCAGTCACGAGGCGACGACCGCGGCCGGCGGAGAAGCGGCCCTCGAGCTCATTTCCGCAGGCCAGAACTTCGACGTCATTCTCTGCGACCTGATGATGCCGGGGCTCAACGGCATGGGCCTCTTCGCGGAGCTCGAGCGGCGCAAGCCCGGTCAGCAGCAGCAGATGATCTTCATGACCGGCGGGGCGTTCACCGCCGAGGCGCGGGCGTTTCTGGGGGCCTGCTCGAACCCGCGGCTGCAGAAGCCCTTCGCCGCCGAAGAGCTCGAGAGAACCATTCAGCAGATGCTCTCGCGCACCCGCTAATAGAAACGAACGTCGTCGAGCCAGAGGGTGCAGGTCCCGGTGCCCGCGCCCTTGATGGGGTCCAGGTGCACCTCGAGCGAATCGACGGCGCTCAGCTGGAAGGGCCCCACCACCGTGGCGTTCCAACCGCCATCGCCGCCGAGCGGAACGGTGAGCGGCGTGGTGCCTCCATCCGTCGACAGGAGAGACACAGAGATGGGGTCGAGCCGCAGGTACCCGCCATCGCGGCCGCACAACACCACCGTGGGCCCCGCCGGGTTCCAGCCGCCGTAGGTCGAGGGCTGCGCGGCGGAGACCGCGAAGGCGAGCGTGCTGCGCATCGAGAGGTCCCACCCGGCGTCGCGCGCGGCCGGGTAGTGCGCTCCGAAGTACGCGCCGCCGTTGGGGCCGTAGCTCACCTTGACGGCCTGCGCGCCCACCCGGGCCCAGGTCGGCGAGGTTTCACTGCCGAGGGTCACCAGCCCCCGGGTGACGTCGGAGCAGGGCTCGAGGGCCTCGCCCACCGCCTCCGCGGCCGCCCAGCTCGAGCTGTCTTCGGCGGCGTCCTGCGCGGGGCCTCCACACTGCGGCGCTTGATCGACGGTGCCATCGCAGTCGTTGTCGAGCCCGTCGCACAGCTCGCGGCTCACGCGCGAGGGATCACCTGACGCCGAGCAGGCCAACCCGCCGTCGGCTGCACAGCCCAGGGTGCCGCTGCGCGCGCAGACGCCCACGCCGGCCTGGCAGCCGCTCCCCAGGGCCAGGCCATTGTCGGCGACGCCGTCGCAGTCATCATCGAGCCCGTTGCACAGCTCGGTCACCGCGCTCGAAGAATCAGGCCGCGCCGAACAATCGGAGCCCGCGTCGAGCAAACACACGTACAGCCCGCTGCGCTGACAGGCGGCCACGCCCGAGGTGCACTGAAAACCCAGGTTGAAGCCTTCGTCGGTCATTCCATCGCAGTCGTTGTCGACGCCATCGCAGCGCTCGGGAGGCCCGCGGCCCGCGCACCCGGGGTCTGCACAATCGGTCAGCCCGTCGCAGTCGTCGTCGAGGCCATTGCCACACGCCTCGATCGCGCCGGGGTGCACGTCCGCGCGGCCGTCGTCGCAGTCGGCGCCGGCCTCGGGGGGGCGGTAACCGTCGCGATCTCCGTCGAGCTGCGGCCCGGGCGCGTGCAGCACCAACGTCACGCGCGGCACCTTGCCCTTCTCGAAGCTCGCCTCTACCGCCTCGCTCTCCAGGTTGAGCAGCTGCGGATCTTCACAGTCCTGGTCGAGGTAGCCCCGCGCGATGAACGAAACCGGGCTGCTCAGCGGCGTCTCGAGCACGCCGACCTGCAGCACGTCTTTCCGGGCGAGGCTCGGAGTGAGCAGGGTGCCGCCGGCCGAGCGCGCTTCCACCCGCACGCAGGTCGCCCGCGCGTCGGCATCGACCTGAACGAGCACTTGGAGGCCGAGCCGCTCATCCCGCGCACACGCACCCAGAATCAAGACCCACATCGTCGCCACGAGCGCCCGCATCACCGCGGGGGGACTGTACCGACAACCGGCGATCCACGCCCTTTTGCTCGCGCAATACCCCTCCGCAATCTGGGCGGACGGGGCAGCTGGGTCGACGGCACATGCGAACACGAGCGCAGGAATGGTTCACGATCGAGGAACAAGCGGGCCTGCACGACTTCTGGTTGGTCTACGAGGCGAACGCCGACGCGCTGGAGCGCCTCTCGTCTGAAGCCGCCGCGCAAGAGCCGGCCCTCGCGAGGGTGATGGCTTCGTTGAGCCCCGGCCAGGTCGCTGCGGAGCAGAAGGCGGTGCGCGAGCGCATGCGCCGCTCGATCGCGGGCGATTGGCAAGACTACGAGTTGAGTCTGCACAGCCAGGGCGTGCTCTACGCGTGCCTCAAGGTTCCGTTTGCGACCTGGTACCGGCTGGCGCGACTGAGCGCGCGCGAGCTCACGCCGCGGCTGGTCTCGGCGCTGCACGAAGACCCCGCGCGGCTCTCGTGCGCGCTCAGGGCGATGCAGGCCTACTTCGATCTGGGCATCACCACCCTCGCCGAGGCGTACCTCGCCGCCAAGAAGGCCGAAGTGACGAGCCCGGCACCGCCGCAGCGCAAGCGCGTGTTGCTGGTCGACGACGACGAGCTGATGGCCCGGGTGACGACCCGCGGGCTCGAGCCTGATCACGAGGTGGTGGTGGTGGGCTCGGTCGACGAGGCGCTCGAGGTCATTCGCACGGGTGCGCCCTTCGACATCATCTTCTGCGACCTGATGTTGCCGGGGCGAACGGGCATCGACTTCTTTCGCGATCTGGCCGCCGCCCACCCCGGGGAGGAGCAGCGCATCGTGTTCATCACCGGGGGCATGTTCTCCCCCACCGCGCGCGGCTTTCTCACCACCGTGCTCAACGTGCGCATCGAGAAGCCGTTCGAGCTCGATCGACTGCGGGCCCTGGTGAACGGAGCGCCCGCGCGCTGAGTCGAGGCAGGCAACACACCGCAGCACCACGTCACGCTTCGCCCGCACCCTGAACGCGCGAAGTCCACGCACTCACTCGAAGTCCTCCCTGGCTGCGGCGTTGCACAGAGGCCCCCGGCTCTCTTCTCCCCGAAGGTTCTCGTGGCTCTTCGACCGCATGCCGTTGGTGCCAGGCCGAAGTGCGCGGACGCAAGAGCCCGCCAGTTCAGTTCGAAGTGCGCTGAGGCCGTGTCACACTCTCGCAATGACTGCCGCGACCTTCATCGCCGGGCATGAGCCGAAGCTCGCCACCGAACTCCGCGCTGCGCGAAAAAAGATGCGCGCTCATTTCCCCCGCGGGTTCGAGCTCGTCTACGACAACTACAACGCGCTCGTGTTCGCGTTCGGGCCGAGCCTGAAGTCGTCCGACCTGGTGCTCTCGCTCGCGGCGTATCCCCGCTGGGTGAGCCTCTTCTTTGCTCGAGGGAAGTCGCTGCCCGACCCCGAGAAGTTGCTGCGCGGCAATGGAAGTCAGATTCGCCACGCTGAGTTCAAAACCCGAAGCGGCTGTGCCTGAGCGCCTTGAACCTGGGAGAGATCGCGTCGTCGCCATCGATGCGGCTCGCCAAATCGCGCGGCCGAGAAAGCCGGTCGGACACATCTTCCAGAAGACCCAGGGGAGATCACCCTCGATGGAGTGTTCTCCTGGCCCCAGAAACGGAAAGCCGAAACCCTCGAGAGCAAGAACGGGCGGGCGCCATTCACCAAGACGCTCGATGCGTCCGTCCTCCCGAACGACGTGAATGGGCACCGGCTGCATGGGGCAAACAGAGACGGAGGTCGCCGGGCCCGCCTGAAGGAGTCAGGTCGCGAAGAACAGCGGCTTGATGGCGGCCTGCCTGTACCATTCCTGCATGACCGAAGAGGCGCTGAGGCCGCGCGTAGGCGTCGGGGTGATGGTGCTGAAGAACGGGCACGTGCTGCTCGGGCGCCGCAAGGGCTCGCACGGCTCAGGTGAGTACGCCTACCCGGGCGGGCATCTGGAGCACCTCGAGAGCTTCGAGCAGTGCGCCACCCGCGAAGTGAGAGAAGAGACCGGCCTCGAGATTGGCCCGCTGCGTTTCCTTCGCGTGCTCAACACCCGGGTCTACGCGCCGAAGCACTACGTCGACCTCGCCTTCGCGGCGGAATGGGTGAGCGGGGAGCCGCGCGCGCTGGAGCCCGACAAGATCGAGAACTGGGCGTGGTACCCGCTCGACGCCCTGCCCTCGCCGCTGTTCGGAACGATTCCTACGGCCCTCGAAGCGCTCACCACCGGGCGCAGTTTCTGGGACGGGCCCTGACTCCCCGTTCCGAGTAAGCCTTCGCCCGTGAAACGCTTCGCCATCGTCGTGTTGATCCTGCTCGCGATCGTCGGCGCCTTCGCGCTGCGTTACGCCTCGCAACGAGCCGAACACCAACACCTGCGTGAGCTCGAGGTCGGCCGCGCCCCCGCACCGGCGCCCCGAGACCCGACGCAGCAGCCGCAGCTCGCACCGTCTGTTCCCAACTGCATCACGGGCATCGTTACTGAACGCGGCACCGCGGTGCCCGGCATGCAGGTCTCGCTCTCCGATTCGCCGCCCAACGTGTCGGGAGATTGTCCCTGCGCGCACCCCGCTCCGATGTGTGCTTGCCGTGAAGGCCTCGCGTTGCTCCCGAGTCTTCCGCGCGCGGGGCTGATCGAAGCGGTGAAGAGCGCCATCACTGATCAGCAAGGCCGCTTCGAGCTGTGCGGCGTCGAAGGCACCGCGCCGCGGCTGATCTGGGCCGAACACCTCGATGGCCGATTTGCCGCCCCCTCGCTTGAGACCAGTCCGCTGATCAATGCAGGCGCCTTCGTCGAGCTCAAGGTGGTCACCATGCTGCCGGCGCGCGGCGTGGTGCTCGCTGATCAGACACCCGCACCTCGGGCCACCGTGCTCGCCTTCTTCGAACCGCCGCTGATGGTTCGCACCTTCACCACCGACGCGAACGGCCACTTCGAGACCACCCTTCCCCTCGGCACATCCGACTTCATCGTCAGCGCGGCGAACTTTCCCTCTCAACGGGTCGCGCAGCAGTTCGACCCACGGCTCGCGCTGGTATTGCAGCTCGAGAGGGCAGCGCAGCTCACCGTGCGCGTGCGCTTCGAGGGCCGGCCGGTCGCGGGCGC
>JAYVNA010000306.1:0-16475 GCA_043758715.1 Archangium sp. | reverse complement strand
TTTCCCGGTTCACGAACGGGAGCAGCACCGTCTTGCCGATCAGGTGCTGGTAGCGGGGATCCTCGGAGTGCACGGCGACGGCGGTGTCGCCCAGCATCGTCTCCGGGCGCGTGGTGGCCACCACCAGCTTCTCGGCGGAGTCCTTCACCGGGTACGCGATGCTCCACAACGAGCCGCTGCGTTCTTCGTTCTCGACCTCGAGATCGGACAGCGCGGTGCGAAGCTGCGGGTCCCAGTTGATGAGCTTCTTCGCCCGGTAGATCAGGCCTTCCTGGTGCAGCCGCAGAAAGACTTCCTTCACCGCCCCCGAAACGCTTGCGTCCATGGTGAAGCGCTCACGGCTCCAGTCGAGCGAAGCGCCCAGCACCCGGTGCTGCTCCCCGATGCGCGCGCCGAACTTCTCTTTCCACGCCCAGACCCGCTTGAGAAATTCCTCGCGGCCGAGGTCATGGCGCGATTTCTTTTCGGTCTTCAGCAGCTCGCGCTCGACCAGCATCTGGGTGGCGATGCCTGCGTGATCGGTGCCGGGAACCCAGAGCACGTTGAAGCCGCTCATGCGTTTCCAGCGCACCATCAACAAGTGAGGGCGGAAGGCAAACGCCCTCATAGACAATCGGAGAATCAAGCCCGCAAGATCAGGCGAGGCCTTTGGCTTCGCGATCCTTGATCAAGCGGTCGAGCTCCTCGCGAATGATCGTCTCGGCGAGCTGGGGCACGACTTCCCACGCGATCTTCTCGATCACCTCACGCGACGCCTTGGAGAGCGCCTCGCGGAGGTGCGCTTCGCCGCCGTCACCACCCGCACGGTGCGAGTCGAGATCGAGCGATTCGGTGCGCTGCGGCGGCTGTTGCTGATGATGCTGCGGCGGCTGCTGCTGCTGAGGCGCCTGCCCCGGCAACCCGAACGGATCGCGGCGCGGCACACCCGGCAGCGGGCCTGAACCCGGAGGACGGGGGAAACCACCCTGCATGCCCGGCGCGGGCGGCATGCCCGGCGTTCCGGCCATCGGAGGACGCGCCATGCCCGGCCCGGGCGGCATGGTGCCCGGCATGCCCGGTACGCCCATGGGCCGCGGCATTCCCGGCTGCGTTCCCATCGGCACCCCGCCCATCGGGCGCGGCGGCATTCCTTGCGGAGGCATGCCCGGCTGGCCCATCGGCATTCCCATTGGGCGCGGCGGCATGCCCGGCTGGGTGCCCATCGGCACGCCCATCGGGCGCGGCGGCATGCCGGGCTGCGTGCCCAGCGGCACCCCCGGCATCGGACGAAGCGGCTGCCCCGGCTGCTGCCCCTGCATCCCGGGCATGGGGCGCGGCTGCTGAATGCCTCCGAGCGGCTGAGTCGGCGCGGCCGGCGGGCGGAGGAACTGCGGCTGCACGACGCCTTGAGGCGCGGGGGCGGCCGGTGCTCCCTGCGGAGCGGTGGACGGGCCGAGGTGCGAGAGCGGGTTGGGTTGCGCCGCGGCGGGCGCCATGCCGACCGACGCGCGAACGCGATCGAGGAAGCTGGTGCTGTCGAAGGGCTTGGGAATGTGACCGTTCGCGCCCACCGCCTGCGCGCGCGCGGGGTCGAAGGGCTCGAAGTTACCGGCTAGCAGGAGCACCGGAATGTGCGAGGTCGACGGGTCGCTCTTGAGTTCCTGGCAGACCTCGTAGCCGTTCTTGCCCGGCATCATGCAGTCGGCAATCACGAGATCAGGCCGCAGCTCGCGCGCCTTGGCCACGGCGTCGAGCCCGTTGTCGACCGCTGTCAGCGTGAAGTCTTCCATCGCGAAAAGCATTCCGACGATCTTGCGAATCGTGAGTGAGTCGTCGGCGACGAGGACTGATTTGGGCATCGCGGGTTCCGTTGGGAGAAAGGCGTAGAAAAACTGAGGGAGTGTAGGGGCAACTGTCGAACGCCCTCAAGAAAACATGCGACCAACATCGAGGACGGACGCCCCTGCGAGGGCGGAGCCTGACTTCACCCCCTCCACCTGGCTGGCGGAGAGCCCGATCAGGTCGCTTCCGACCTCGAAGAGCACCACGAAGGGTTGCACCAGGCCCAGGGGGCCCACGGTGAAGACGGGGCACAGCTGGCCGCGATGGACAGCCACCCCCAGGAAGCTGCCGGCGTTGGGCGCCCGGTTGAACTGGGCCCCCGCTTCGATCACCTGCGCCACGTGGTGGAGCGGAATCGCGAGCCGCTCTCCCTGCACGGTGAACACCAGCCCGCTCTGGGCCGCGCGGTGGTGGCGCTCGAGGGCCTTGAGCTGGCGGGGCAACCCTCGCGCGGCGGCGTCGGCGTCGAGCTCGAACACCAGGCGGCCCTCGAATTCGATCGCCGCGGCGATGGCGGGCGCGAGCAGGCGCACCAACCGGCCCTGCACGGGCCAGCGCGGGAGCGAGGTGCAATCGAACACCCCGTCGACCTGCCGCACCCGCAAAGCGATCGTGGGCGAGACATCCATCACCACACCTGCCCCAGCACCCGCCTCCTCTTCCCCACCCAGCAGAAGAGACAGGTCGCGCACGGGAAGGTGGAGCGAGAGCTGCAGCCCACCCTCTTCATTCGCGCGCGCCACTTCGAGCACCCGCACGGCATCGAGGGCGTAGCGCGTGGCGCCCGCGCTGAAGAACACACACAAGCGGCGATCATCACGACTCACGAGGTGCGCGACGCTCGCACGGTCGGCATGCGTCTGCTAGTTCGAGTGATTCCCCATGGCGCAGATCCTGTTGGTCGATGACGAGAAGGTGGCCAGGTCGCTGTACAGCGACTTCCTCGCGGGCGCCGGGCACGAGGTCACCGCGGTCGGTTCCGTCGCCGAAGCCAAAGAAGCGCTCGCCAAGACGCGCTTCGCGATGCTGGTGACCGACCTCATTCTTCCGCAGAGCGATGGCATCGCCTTGTTGCAGTACGTGCGCTCGACCCAGCCTGACGTCGAGGTGCTGGTGATCACCGCGCTCGACAAGGTGGAGCCCGCGGTGCGCGCGATCAAGAGCGGCGCGGCCGACTACCTGGTCAAGCCGGTGCAGCCCGAGGTGCTCGCGCACGCGGTGAACCGGGCGTTGACCCAGCACACGCTGCTCAAGGAAAACGAAGCGCTGCGCACGCACGTGGCGTTGCTCGAAGCGGGACAGCGCATTGCCACCACGCTCGATCGCGAGCAGTTGTTCGAGGCGACCGCGGCCGCCTTTCAGTCGATGTGCGCCGCTGACGCGGTGGTGGTCTTCAGGAAGGAGACCGGCGGAAAGCTGGAGTTGGCGAGCTTTCAGGGCTTCGAGCAGCTGCCCCGGGAAGCGGTGGAGAAACAAACGCTTGAGGTGGTGCGCGAGGCGGTCGCGAAGATCGAACGCACGGGCCAGGAGATCGCGATCGCGGAGCTGGGCTTTGACACCGCCTTCCTCGTGCCGGTCTACGAAGGCGACTCGCTGTACGGCGCGGTGTTGTTGTTCTTCCGGGAAGACATTTCGGACGCAGGCGTCTCGGGAGCCCCCTTCCTCGCCCGGCACCTGGGCCTCGCGCTCAAGAACCTGGGCAAGTTCGCCGCGGTCGAAGATCTCGTGTACCTCGACGATCTCACGCACCTCTTCAACAGCCGCTACCTGCAGCTGGTGTTGGACAAGGACTTCAAGGCGCTGGCCACCGGCGACCAGAAGCCCTTCGCGCTCGCGTTTCTCGATCTCGATTATTTCAAGAGCATCAACGACACCCACGGGCACCTGGTGGGCTCGAAGCTGCTGGTTGAAGTGGCGCGGGTGCTCAAGAACTGCGTGCGCGACAACGACATCGTGTGCCGCTGGGGTGGCGATGAGTACGTGCTGCTGTTGCGCGGCACCGATTCAGGCGGCGCGCTCAAAGTCGCCGAGCGCATTCGGCGATCGATCGAGTCGCATCGGTTCCTCGCGCGCGAGGGCTTCAGTCTGAGCATCAGCACCTGCATCGGCATCGCGTCGTACCCGGAGCACGCGCAGGATCAGGAGACGCTGCTCGATCTCGCGGATCGCGCGATGTACCGGGGCAAGAAGGGCACGCGGAACATCATCTACATGGCGGCGAAGAACCTCGAGGCGACTCCGGCGAGCCGTCATCAGTCGGGACCGCTGCCCGCGCTGCCCCCTCGCAAAGAAGAATAAGTGCTCCCTCTCCCCGCGGGGCAGAGCCCCTTGGGGCGACTGCGTTGGGAGGCAAAGAGGGTCGGGGAGAGGGCATACCGAGCAGCCCCCTGCCCTTCACCTGGGCATGAACCAGCGACACCTCCGCTAAAGGAACCCGGAAGCGCTCCGAGATTGCCTCCACCGTCGCGCCGCTCAAGATCGCCGCGAGGAGCGGAGTCACCTCCCCCCGCACGTACTGAGTTCCGACCACGGCATGCAGCGTGAGCGAACGGGTCACCGCGACACACCCCGCCTCGGTCCGCCGCACAGCCGTCGGCCAGATGAAGTCTGCAGCGAAGGTCACGGCGAGCGCGCGAACCACGGCACCGAAGAACTCCTCTTCGCGCACGTCGGGGTCACCGACCTCGTTTGCTTCGAAGAATCGAAAGAGCGCTTCCTCCAAAGACACGCCGCGGCGGGTGCGGGCGTGTTCCCTCCACTGATCTGCCTCGGGCGAAGCGCAAAACCGAGCCGCCAGCACCTCGAGCGATCCGTCATCAGGGTGACGGGCGAGCCACGCGGCGAGGGTCTTCGGGTACCAGTCGCGCAGACCGCCGGTGCCGCGAAACCGCCGCTCCAGCACCATCTTCCGAACAAGGTTCACGGCCTCCGCGTCGTTCTGCTTCGGCAAGCCCTCGATGTTCAGCTCAGTCGAACGCCCGAAGACGTAGTCGCCAATCGCCGCCTCCACGTGGCCGAGTGACTGAACCAGACGCGCCCGAACTCGAGCAGGAGTGTCGAGCGCAGGAGCCTCGGCCGATCCTTCCCAATTCGAGACGAGTTCGCGCAGCGCCTCCCATGAGCGCTGGTTCGAATCCGTCAGCACGCCGGTGCGATCGAAGCGCGGATCCTCATAGGTGATGGCTCGCAGGTTCGGACAGCGCGCCATCAACACGCGCGTCAACTGCAGCTGTTCCTCGAGGAGCTTGCCGTGATGCGCGTCGATGAACGTCTCACCTTCGATCTCGCACCCAGACAGGTGCAGCTCGAAGCAGTGGTCGAGCGGGAGCCGCTCCAGCTCGTCGAACAGCGCGTCGCCCCGCTTCCCGCGCCACCACTGATACGAGAGCAAGTGACCGACATCGAGGGTGACCGGAGCGGCGGTCTCTTCGGCGAGGGCTCGAAAGAAGTCGTACGCGTGCAGGTCGCCCACCACCACGCTGGCGCCCAGGGAGAAGCCGGGGAACTCGAGCACCAACGGTACCGGAAGCGCGCGCTGGCATTCCCGGGTGTTGGCAATCGTCGCGCTCAAACCGTCGTCCGTGAGCAACGGCGGCAACGGGTAGGGTACGGCGCGCCCGTCGAGCGACCAGAACCCGACGTCTTCGTTCACCCACTGCAGCCCATACCGCGCGCACAGCGCCGAGGTGAAGGCGAGCAGCGGGCCCCGATCGCACGGCACCAGCGAGGCCAGGTTGAGCGCGGTGTGGTGCAGCGCGCGGGGCAACTCATCGGGCAGCAAAGAAAAGAGCGCGTCCCACGAGGGGGCGTAGTCCTCGAGGCGAGGCGCCGCGCGATCCCTCGGCTGCCAGGAGACGAAGAGGTGCGAAAAGTCAGTGACGTGTCGCTTCAGAAACGCGCGCGGCCCGGCGGCCAGCTCGTCACCGTTCGGCGAGAAGCCGAAGCCCGTGGTTCCGTCCCAGGGCAGGTCGAGACCCGCCCCGAGACCGCGCTTTCTGAAGGCTGGAAAGCGCACGGACATGATCAGCGCGCCTTGCTGTAGTTGGCGATGGTGAAGGCCATGACCTCCCGGCGCCGATTCTCGACCTTCGCCGCTTCGAGATCTTCGGCGCAGGGCACGTTGTAGCAACTGGGGTTGTTCTTCGGCTCGACGCTCACCAACGAGCTCACCTGGACGATCTCGAGCGCGTTGAGGGCGCTGAGCGCCTGCGCGCCGGACTCAGGCGTGAAGAGGTAGCAGTGGCCCGTGTTGCACTGCTGGGCCTGGTCGACGAAGGAGGAGAGCCGCTTCGCCTGCCGTTCGAGTTCCGCCTGGTACGCCTCGTCATCGCCGGGGCACGGGCCGTAGCACTGCCCCGCGTTGGCAGGCATCTTCAGCACCATTCGATCGACGGTAAACAGGTCGAGGGCGCGCAGGCGCTCGAGGCTGTCCTGCACCGACTGCTCGAGCGCTGCTCGGTCAGGGGGAGTCGAAGGCGGTTCGTCGATCTTCGCGGCGGCGCGCTCGACGCCACAACCACTCAAGCCCATCGCGAGCGCCACACCGGCGCGGGTCAGCTTCGTCTTCTTCGTTTCCATGATTGCTCCATTCGAGGAACTGCGGGTCGGCCAGCACTGACTAGAACGCGCAACCCCAAGAGAAGTGCATCAGAACAATCAGAACATCACTGTTCGGAGTTGCCGTATTCTAGGGTCCATGGACCTGGTCTCCCTGCGGTGCTTCGAGGTGGCGGCGACGACGCTCAACTTCCGCGCGGCCTCGGCGCGGGTGTACCTGTCGCCTGCGGCCTTTTCGGATCGACTGCGCCGGCTGGAAGAGGATCTCGGCGTGGTGCTCTTCGAACGCACCACTCGCAAGGTGGCCTTGAGTGAAGTCGGCAGGCGCCTGTTGCCGATCGCGCGCGAACTGCTCGAGGGCGAGGCGAGGCTCAAGGCGGTGGGGCGCGAGCCTGCGAAGAGCGCCCCCTACGAGCTGTTCGTGGGGACGCGTTACGAGTTGGGGGTGTCGTGGCTGTGCCCCGCGCTGAAGGATCTCTCGAGTCGAGAGCCTGCGCGCACGGTGCACCTCTACAACGGAGATACGCCCGACCTCTTGCAGCGACTCGAGCGGGGCGACGTCGACGCCATCGTGGCCAGCATGCGGCTGACGTCGCCCAACCTCACCTACGCGGCGCTCCACCCTGAGGAGTACGTGTTCGTCTCGGCACGGCCGGGGCTGCGACGCAGAGAAGACGCGAGCGCGCACACGCTGGTCGACGTCTCGCGCGACCTGCCGCTGTTCCGATATTTCCTCGATGCCCTGCCGAACGCCGAGCCCTGGCCTTTCGCCAAGGTCGAGTACCTGGGAGGCATCGGGAACATCCGGCTGCGCCTGCACGATGGGGGGCGCCGGGTGGCGGTGTTGCCCAAATACTTCTGCCGCGCCGATCTCGCGGCGAAGCGGCTGGTGCGGTTGATGCCGTCAGTCACCTTGCGGTCCGACAGCTTTCGCCTGGTGTGGCGCAAAGATCACCCGCGTCAGGCCGAGCTCCTGGCCTTGGCAGAGGCGCTGCGAGCGCACCCCTTGCGATGACCTTTTCTCCCTCTCCCCGCGGGGTGAGGCGCAAGCCGCGGTCACTCGGGCCGACGAACCGCTTTCGCGTACGCGCCCGGCGTGACACCCAGCACCGCTTTGAAGTCGCGCACGAAGTGGGGCTGATCGACGTACCCCAATTCAGCCGCGAGATCGGCGAGCGAGAGCCCCGGGTTGGCCTTGAGACGTTCGTTGGCTTCGTGCAGGCGGTAGCACTGCAACACCCACTTCGGGCTCGCGCCCACGTAGGTCCGGAAGTGCCTCTGCAGCATGCGCAGGGTGAAGCCCGAGGCAGCGGCGAGCTGCTCCACCTTCACCCAGGTTCGATCGATCGCGGCTCGCTCGACGAGATCCCTCACGATGCGCGCAAGGGGATCGAGGTCGGTCACCCGTTCCAGCAAAAACGCCTCGGCCAGCGCGATCTGATCGTCGCTCGCCGCGAGGTCCTTGGCCCAGTTGGCTCCCGCGCGGCCGAACACGCTGGCGATCGGGACCACCCGGTTTGCGAGCGAGGAAACCGGCGCGCCGAGCACGGCGTGGAACATCGCGGGGCGAAACTTGATCCCGAACACCCTGCCCTTGCCTTCGAGGGTGCGGGTGAAGCGGCGCGTGGCCACGCCGGCCACCTCGCGTCTGCGATCTTCGACGATCACGTGAACCGAGGGGTGCGGGAGCGTCTGGGCCTCGAGCGGTGCAGGCAGATCCCACGCCACCGACCAGTAGTGCTCCACGGATCCCGCCAATGCATCACACGGCAACGTGCGCTGATGGGCCACCGGACCCGCCGGACCGTGCACGATGCCCCGAGGGTGACGAGCCGGAGCGCGGCTCATGTCGCGTTTCTGCAAGACGTGAATGCCTCGAGGTCGGTACACGCCTCGTCATGAGCGAACTCTTCACCCACGAGACCATCGACATCGCCGCTCCACCCTCGGTCGTCTGGGCGATCCTGACCGACCCGAAGCTGACCCGGCAGTACATGTTCGGCTGCGAGGCGATCTCCGACTGGAAGGTGGGCAGCCCGCTCATCTGGCGGGGCGAGCTCGAAGGAAAGCCGATGGTCTTCGTTACCGGCTGGGTCGTCACCTGGGAGCCGCATTCCGTGCTCGCGTACACCACCTTCGACCCGCACGGCGGCTTGCCCGATGTGCCTTCGAACCACGTCACGATGACGTGCCGGCTCTCGGTGATTTCGCCCACGCTGACCCGGCTGGACCTGTCGCAGGGTGACTTCAGCCAGGTGCAGAACGGGGCCGCCCGGTACGCCGATGCCATGAAGGGCGGCGACGGGTTGCTGCTGAAGATGAAGGCCTTGGCGGAGTCGCTGCCCGCTCATCGAGTTGACCAGTGACGAGCCTGTCCGTACATTGTCCGTACAATGGCAATCCGGACATCCCGCATCGAACTGCGCGCCGCCCCGGCCAGTGAGCGACGGCTGCGCCTGGCCGCGTCATTGACGAAGCAAACGCTTTCGGCATTCCTGCTGGACGCTGCCACCGAGCGCGCTGAGCGGGTGATCTCGGAATCCCGAGCCACGACCGTCCCGCCGGCCTTCTTCGACGCCCTCTGGCGTTCGCTGGACAAGCCCCCTTCCCCGAACAAGTCGCTCCGGCGGGCTGCGGCGAAGCCACGTCGGGTGCGGCAATCGCGGTGAAGCCAGAGTTCGTCTCCCAGACGATGACGGCTGAGCATCGGTTCCTCGAGTTCTCCTCTGGTCAGCCCGCGCTCGATGCATGGCTCCAGACGAGCGCTCTCCAGGCCCAGGCCATGCGCACGGCGCGCACCTTCGTCTGGCACCGCGGCGATCGCGTCGTGGTGGCGTTCTTCAGCCTCGCGGCCCATCTGGTGAGACGAAGCGACCTGCCAAAGAAAGTCGGGCGAGGATCTCCTGATGCGCTCCCCGCGATCCTCCTGGCCCGTCTGGCACTCGACAGGCGTCTGCATGGCGAAGGCCTCGGGGCCGAATTGTTGTGGGACGCACTCAGCCGGTCCGTCACAGCGGCGGATGCCGCCGGGGCGCGGGTCGTCGTCGTGGATGCCATCGACGAGACAGCGGCTTTCTTCTACGCGCACTTCGGCTTTCGGGCGGCGACCGGGCAGCCGCTCCGGCTCTTTCAGAAGATCTCGGACATTGAGGCCGCGCTCAGGACTTCCTGATTGCCGTGGGGTGAGCGTGAGTGCCTTGCCCTCTCCCCGACCCTCTCCCCCGCGGGGCCCGCGGGGAGAGGGGGAAAGAGAGAGGGAGAGAGTCAGGCGGCTTTCTGCGTGGGCCTGACCTGCCTTTGAACGACGCCGTCACGGCGCCAGACGCTCAGCTCGACCACCGTCGCCGAGTCGATCGCGAGCAGCCGCTGCAGATCATCGACGTTCGCCACGCTGCTGCCGTTGAGCTGCAGCACCACGTCATTCGACTCAATGCCACCGGCCGCCGCCGGCGTGTCACGCCCGATGTCGATCACCCGCACCCCTTTGGCCTGACCGACACGAGAGGCGAGTTCGACTGAGAGCGTCTCGTTGCGCGCCGCGATCCCCAGGAAGCGCCTCTTCACCAGCCCGTGCCGCAGCAGCAACGCCGACACCCACGACGCGGTCGACGACGGCACCGCGAAGCCGATGCCTTGAGCGAACGGCAACATCGCGGTGTTGATGCCCACCACCTGGCCGCGCACGTTGAGCAACGGTCCGCCCGAGTTGCCCGGGTTGATCGCCGCGTCGGTCTGAATGAGCCCATCGAGCGAGGCCCCATCACGACCCGGCAGCCGCCGCTCGAGCGCGCTCACCACGCCCAGCGCCACGCTGCGCTCGAAGCCGAACGGGTGGCCCAACGCGAGCACCACCTGCCCGACCTTCACCTGCTGCGCCGAAGCGAATGGCAGCACCTGCGCCTCGCGCCGGGCGGTGCGAACCACGGCGAGATCGGTGACCTCGTCGCGGCCCACCACTTCCCCCTCGAACTTCGTGCCGTCGTGAAAGCGCACCAGCGGCCGGGCGCTCGCCTGCACCACGTGCGCGTTGGTCAGCACGAAACCATCTGCGCTCAGCGCGAGGCCCGTGCCGTGACCGCGTCGGTGCTCCAGCGCGACCACGCTGGGCGCCGCGCGCTCGACCAACTTCTCCAGCTCGTCACTGAAGAGTTCGAGGGGGCTCATGGGTTACCTGCCCCCGAGCGTCACTTGCGAGACGGTCACCTGACCGTTGCGGAAGTACTTGAGCGGCACCTGCTTGTCCGCGTGATCGGCCCGCAGGTAGCGATAGAGATCCTGCAGCGTCTTCACCGAGTCGTCGCCCAGGTGCAGCACGGTGTCTCCGTACTGAACGCCCGCCTTGTCCGCGGGGCCGTCTTTCTCCACCGAGGTCACCAGCAGGCCGATCTCTTCACCGGTCGAGGTGCGCACCTCATCAGGCAACTGCACCGGCTGGAGCATGAGCCCCAGGTAGCTGCGCCGCACCCGGCCGTACGCCTCCAGCTGCGCCACCACCCGGCGAATGGTCACCGTGGGAATGGTGACCGAGGTGCCGCGGAGAATGCCGTTGGTGTTGAGCCCGAGCACCCTGCCCTGCAGATCGACCAGCGGTCCACCGGAGAACCCGGGCGGCTGATCGGCATCGGCCTCGAGGTAGAACTCGACCTCGGCCCCCCGCGGCGTGCGCCAGGCCTTCTTACCCACCGCACCCAGGATGCCGCTGGTGGCGCGCACGGTCTCACCCGGGCGTCCCAGCCGCAGCGCGAGCTGGCCCACCTTCACGCCCGCGCCGTCATCGAAGCTCGCCGGCGACAGCGCTTCATCGAGCTCGAGCAACGCGAGATCGATGTTCTCATCGCGCCCCTTGACGCGCGCCTTCAGGTCCTTCCCGTCAATGCTGACGGTGACTTCATCATTCGGCACGGCCCGGGCGACCGTGACGACCTGCTTGGGACTCCAGACGACGCCGGTGGCAGCGCGGCGGTTGCCGCCTTCCACGCGAACGACGCTCTTCCCGGTGTTCTCGACGAGGGTGCTCAGCGACTCAGACAATTCAGCGATGGCGACAGGCATGGTGTTTTTGCTCCCAGGGGTTTGGTGAACAGCCATCTCAAGCTAGGAGTCGTTTGACTGAGCGCCATCGGCACAACGGTGAGTACGACTGTGAAGAAGCGTGAACCGCGGAAAACGAAAGAGCCCCCTTCCGCGAGGAAGGAGGCTCTTGTGCTTCGACACCGCGCCTCGGGTCAGAGGTTGATGAGGCCCATCTTGGCGGCTCGAACGACGGCTTCGACCCGCTTCTGAGCGTTCATCTTCTGGAGAATCGAGTTCACGTGGAACTTGGCGGTGTGTTCGCTGATCGACAACCGCGCGGCGATCTCCTTGTTCGACAAGCCATCGGCCAGAAGCACGAGCACTTCATTCTCGCGCTTGGTCAGGGTGTCGTTTTCCACCGTGGTGCCGGGCGTCATCAGATCGCCGACGAGCACGGGCTTGGCGCTGGCGAGCGACGTGAGCACGGTGGGGTCGACCACCGCCAGGCCCTCGTGGAGCGCCTGAATGGCCGCGGCGATCGCCTTGGCCTTGCTGTCGCGACGGATCGCGCCCTTCGCTCCGGCCTTGAGCGCATCGACGCTCTGACCGGCATTGACCAACGCGAGCACCGGCCGCTTGTAGGTCAGTTCCCGCATGGTCTGCAGGGCCTGGACCGTGTTGGTAGTGACATCCACCACCAGCACATCCGCCTGCGTGACACGCGCCGAGATCTCCAGGTTGGTCTCGACGGGGCTCAAAATCATTTCCTCAGCGTGCTCAGACAACGCCTCAACGAGCGCGTAGTCGCCAAGTACGGCGACGCGGAGGGGAAACGTCTTCGGGGGTAGGCCTCTCATACGACCTCATAGATAAAGCAGGTTCTATTCCACGCAAGGAGCGACGCCCCTTGCACACGTCCAACAGATGCTCCGGCAGCGGATTCGGTTTCCTCAAGAAACGTGAAGCCGTGCTCTCAGTAGGAACATCCCCCCCACGACGATCACTCCCCGAACGCACATGAATCGATCTGATGCACCGAGCGGGCGAATCAAGCCGGGTTCCACGCGCAGCGGATGTAACCGGCGCGTAACCCCGCCGCATGGAGATCAGCTGATCACGCGGACTTCGGAGCCTCGCTCAGCCGCCGATCAGCGCTTCGTGCAGGGCTTTGGTGAGCGCCTTGACCTGATCGCGCTTCACGATGAGCGTCAGCTGCAACGCGGAACCGTACGTCGCCGCGACGTGAGCCCCGAGCGATCGAGCAGTGGCCAGCGCCTTTCGGGCGATCGACCAGTCGGCATTGAGGCCGGTGCCCACGCAGGTCACCGTTCCGTGATCTTCCAGCAGCGTCACGCCCACCGGTAATTTCGCGCGCAACACCTCAGGCCCATGCACGTCGTGCAGCGGCACCACCGCCAGCGATCGGCCCGCCTCGTCCCAGAGCAGATTGCGGCCCTTGACCTGCTGGGAATCGAGCAGCTCGAGCAAGGCATCGGGCGCGGCGGCAGAGGTGAACACCCAGACGTCGGACTCGCAGGTGACGCCCTTCACCCGCGAAGGCCCGCTGGTCGCCTGGATCGCGGTGCCGGTGCCCACGACATGGGTGGACTTCGCGTGAATGACGATGCCCTTCTCGCGGGCGAACTCGACGGCTTGAGCGTTGAGGACCTTGGCCCCTGCGGCGGCGAGTTCCTGCATCTCTTCGAAGGACAGCGTCTCGAGCTTCTTCGCGCTGGGCACCACGCGGGGGTCGGCAGAAAAGACCCCGTCGACATCGGAGTAGATCTCGCAGTCCGCTCCCAGCGCGGCCGCCAGCGCCACCGCGGTGGTGTCAGAGCCCCCGCGCCCCAGGGTGGTGACTTCGCGCTGCTTCGAGACGCCCTGGTACCCCGCGACGATCACCACCTTGTCGCGCGCCAGTTCTTCTTCGATGCGCGCCGGCTTGACCTCGATGATGCGCGCCTGCGCGTGGGTGGTGTCGGTGATGATCCCGCTCTGGCTGCCGGTGAAGCTGATCGCCGCTACTCCCAACTCGTGCAGGGCCATCGAGAGCAGCGCCATCGAGATGCGCTCTCCGCAGGTCAGCAACATGTCGAGCTCGCGGCGGGGAGGATCGGCGCTGATCTGCTTGGCGAGGCCCAGCAGTTCGTCGGTGGTGTCGCCCATCGCCGAGACCACCACCACCAATCGCCAGCCCTCGTCGCGCCGCGCCTTCACGCGGAGAGCGACCTTGCGGAGCTTCTCTGCATCAGCGACTGAAGACCCACCAAACTTCTGCACGACGATGCGGGACATGTGGACTCCGGGACACAGCGGCCATACCCCAGTGCACGATTCCGGCCAACCTACGGAATTCATTCCCGAAGTCGCGTTGACTCGCGGGAATTCACCCCTATATTCCGCGCGTTTTCAGCGAGCGCATTTTCCCGCCGCTTTCGCTCCAGGAGCACTCCCCCATGGCGATGATCGAGGTCGAGAGCCTCACCAAGAAGTACCGCGACCGTGTCGCCATTGACGGGCTCACCTTCACGATCGCTGAAGGCGAGATCGTCGGCTTCCTGGGGCCCAACGGCGCGGGCAAGTCGACCACCATGAAGATCCTCACGGGGTTCATGCCGGCGACCAGCGGCAAGGCGCGCGTGGCGGGCTTCGACATCTTCGAGCACCCGCTCGAGGCCAAGCGTCACATCGGCTACCTGCCCGAGACGCCTCCGCTCTACACGGAGCTCACGGTGCGCGGGTACCTCAAGTTCGTCGCCGAGCTCAAGGGCGTGCCGAGCTCGAAGGTGAAGTCGGAGATCGATCGGGTGGCCGCCGGGACTGGCATTGTGCCCGAGCTCGGCCGCCTCACCGGCGTGCTCTCGAAGGGCTACCGGCAGCGGGTGGGCATCGCGCAGGCGATGCTCGGTGATCCGAAGCTGCTGATCCTCGATGAGCCGACCGAAGGGCTCGACCCCCGGCAGCGCAAGGAAGTGCTCGACCTCATCAAGTCGCTGGCAGGTCAGCACACGGTGGTGCTCTCGACGCACATCCTGAGCGAGGTGAAGGCGATCTGTCAGAAGGTGCTCATCATTCACCGCGGGAAGATCGTCGCTGACGACACCATGGCGGGGATCACCGGTGGCAAAGAGACCGGCCTCGAAGACAAATTCATTCAAGCGACGGCGGAGTGATCGATGCGAACCATCTTCGCGATCCTGAAAAAAGAGCTGACCTCGCACCTGACGACCCTGTGGGCGTGGGTGGTGTTCACCGTGATGGCGTTGTTGATCTCGATCTTCTTCGTGCAGTCGATCGGCATGTTCCGCGAAGTACAGGACGCGGCCCGCTCGGACCCCGGCGGTTGGAGCGCCCTGCCCGCTGATCTTCAGATGTACCGAAACCTCACCGACGGCGTGATCCTCCCGCTGTGGAACGCGGTGCTGCTGGTGACGTTGTTCGTGGCGCCGTTTCTGTCGATGCGCTTGTTCGCCGAGGAGCGCAGCAAGAAGACGATGGAGCTGCTGCTCACCGTTCCGATTCGCCCGATCGAGATCGTGATCGGCAAGTACCTCGGAGGGCTGTTCATCTTCGTGTGCACGCTGAGCATCACGCTGGTGTTCCCGATTATCTTGTCGGTCATCGGGAACTCCGAGTCGGGGTCCGCGCTCGAGTGGCGCACCGTGGGCCTGGGCTACGCCGCGATGCTGTTGTGGGGCGCGACGCTGGTGGCCATCGGCATGTTCGTCAGCTCGATGACCGAGTCGCAGATGGTCGCCGCCTTCGTCACCTTCGCCATCGGCCTGGGGTGGATGCTGCTTCCCGCCATGGGCTCGAAGTTGGGGGAGCCGCTGCGCTCGGCGCTCGATTACCTCGCGGTCGATCGCCAGCTGCAATACCTCGTCAAAGGCGTGCTCGACCTGAAGCCGATCGTGTTCTTCAGCTCGGTGATCGCGCTCTTCGTGTTGCTCACCCATCGCTCCGTCGAAGCCCAGCGTTGGACCTGAAGGAGACGCCATGAAGAAGACTCTCGGAAGCGTCGCTGGCGGAATCGGGCTGCTGCTCATCTTCTCGTCGCTCATCACCTGGCTGGTCACCGTGGGGTCGCTGACGCCCTTCCTGGTGAAGCTGGGCGTGGGCGTGGTGCTGGTGATCGTCTGGGGCATCACGGCTGGCGAACGCACCGCCACCTGGGCGCGCTCGGCGTTCTTCTATTCGTCGTCGGTGGGCTTGTTCGTCGCGTTCGTCGGCGTGCTGGTGGCCGCCAACTTCATCGTCGCCAAGCGCACCCCCACCTGGGACCTCACCGCCAGGAAGGTCTTCTCGCTCTCCCCACAGACCGAGAACACCCTCAAGAACCTCAAGAGCCCGGTGAAGGTGATCGCCTTCGTCGAGGGGCCGCCCATCGAGCAGGTCGAGGCGCTGTTCAAGAAGTACGAGGCGATCAGCGACAAGTTCACCTGGGAGTTTAAAGACCCGCGCAAGGCCAACGACCTCACCCAGCAGTACCAGATTCGCAAAGGCCAGCCGGCGGCGGTGCTGCTCTCGGGTGATTCGCACACGATGCTCAACCTGCAGCGCCTCGCGAGTTCGCTCATCGGTGAACAGGAACTCACCAACGGGCTCATCAAGTTGGAGAAGGTCGGCGAGCAGAAGCTCTATTTCCTCACCGGCCACGGCGAGCTCCCGCTCGAGCCCGAGGGCCAGGGTGAAGAGGCGATGATGGCCTCGCTGGCGACCGTGAAGAGAATGCTCGAGGACGAAGGCTATGCGCCCTCGGCCTTGAGCCTGATCGAAGGCGGCGAAGTGCCGGCCGATGCCTCGGCGGTGGTGATCGCCGGCGCGCGGAACAAGTTCAGCCCCAACGAGAAGAAGATCCTCGAGCGCTATCTCGATCAGGGCGGCCGGCTGCTCTTCTTCGCCGAGGCCCAGTCAGAGCCTGACCTGGGTGACCTGCTGGCGAAATACGGCGCGCAGATTGAGCCGGGTATCGTGGCCGATTCCAAGGTGAACCCCGACCAGCCGTACATCGTCTACACGCCGTTCTTCGGCGAACACGAGATCACCAAGCCCCAGCTCAAGAAGCAGGAAAACGTTGTCTTCGC
>JAYVNA010000305.1:0-5588 GCA_043758715.1 Archangium sp. | reverse complement strand
GCGCTGGCGGGTCGAGCAACGTCGCAGCGGCCGCGCCGCCCGCCTGGGCTTTCTGGCGGGCCTCGGCGCCGGGGTAGTAGGCCTTGCGGTTGGGCACTTCACGCAACACCTGCTCAACGCTCTTCCACAAGCGCTCGCTCTGGTCCCACGCGCGCGGCAGCACGAGCACCTGGCCGGCGATGCAGTTGAAGCCGCCGTTGTGCATCTTCATGGTGGCGATGTGCTCGGCCTGGTACCGCACGTCGGCTGCAGTCCACGGGCCGGGTACGACGATGACCGGGCTGACGTTGCCCAGCTCGCTGGTGATGCGGCGCGTGTTCTTCGGCGTCTTGGCGGCCTTCGCTTCGGGGCTGCCAAAGACGATGGCGTCGTGGGTCACCGAGCTGCCCGTGATGTGAATCTCTTCGACGCCCGGGTGGGTACACAGGTACTGGCCGACCTCGGCCCCGCCGTAGACCACCGCGACGAAGCCGGCCTTGACGAAGCCGTCGAAGGCTTCGATGAGAAACGGCCCGAGGTACTCGTTGACCGGGTTCATCTTGAGGGCGCAGACCTGACCTTCGGCGATGAGCTTGTAGAGCACGTCGAGCGGGCCGATGCTGGCGATGTTGCCAGCGCCCAGCACCAGCGCGACGTGGCCCCGGGGGTCTTTGAGTTTGTAGAACGCACCGTGCTCGCCGGGCAGCGAAGCCTCGGTGACGCCCTTCTCCATCCACACCTCGGCGGTGATGCCGTTGAGCAGCAGTGCGTCAGCCGCCGTCTGGGGGAAAACCTGCGCGATGACCTGGCCGTCTTTGCGCGTACGGACGGCGCCGGTGTGCGGCGTGCGGCCAGCGGCGATCGCCTCGAGCGTCGAAAGGTAGCCGTTGGTGCCGTACATCAGCGCCCAGGGGCCTGAGGTCCATTCTTCCCCGGCGAGGGGCGAGTCGAGTGGAATGCCCTTGGCGGTGCAGGCGGCGTTGACCCAGCGTTCGGCACAGCGCGCGGTGTCCTGCACGAGCTGTCGCAGCAGCTTCACCTTGTCGCCGATGCCCAGGCTCGCCCACGGTTGTTTGCGCTGCTGGAGCCGGTCGATGACGGCATCGAGCTCAGGGTAGAGGGTTGGGGCGCGGGCTTCGAGGCTGGGGATCGTCGGTTGGGCTTGCACGGTCGGCGACGCTAAGGCCGGGCCCTGAGCAAGTGAAGCCTCCGCCATTCACGTTCGCGCTGGCTCATGCGAGCGCTCCGCAGAGAGACGGTGCCGAAGCGCGACCGCCCAGATTGCAGCAAGTTGGCGGGGCATGCTGAGTGCATCGATGCCGGTTCCCCTCACACCGGAGCCCCCCATGGCCAACATCGAGCCCCTTTCCAATTCGCAGGCGTCCTTTCCCATCGAACCAGATCCTGCGGCGACGCCTGCGGTCGTGCCGCCACGCCCTCGCCAGGAGAACCTGGTCTCGGACTTCTCGAACCAGCGCTGCGTCGATACCGGGTACACGCTCGACAACCCGAACGCCGCACCCACCGCCCAGGGCACGGCGCGGGAACAGCTTGGGCAGGCAGGCGCGATGACCATGTGGACCGCGATGGCGGCTCAACAGGCAGCCGGCAACAGTCAGGACGGGGTCGCGGCCCTGGCGCTCAGCCGGCTCTCGGCAACCCCGCCCGACACCCGAGCGAAGACCGAATACACGAACTACACGAGCACGCTGCCCGGCGTCAGTGCGCAGGCCGCCTTCGACTACTTCGTCAAGAACCCCGATGCATGGTTCGGGGCGTCGGGCATCACGCTGCATCCGCCCACCGCTGCGTTGAAGGACGGGGCCCGGGTCTTCCTGGCCGAGCCGGGGATCACCCCGCCGGTCTTCGCGCCCATCGAAGTGAACATCGACGCGGCGTCGCGCACGGTTCGCATCACGACGCTCGATGGCCACCCGCTGCGCGGGGTCAATCAGTTCACCTTCGACGCGAAGGCGAACGGCGACTGTGAGCTTCGCCAGTCGTCTGCGTTCCAGCTCAGCTCGTTCGCGGCCGAGCAGGGGTCGGCCGTGATGGCGAAGGCGCAGGAGCTTGGCCTGCCCGGGCCGATGGACCCGATCAAGCGCCAACACCAGATTTGGGAAGAAGCCCACGCCCACATCGCCGATCAGGCGCCGCGCCGATGAGCCCGACCGATCTGCTGCTCTACGACGGCCACTGCCGGCTGTGCAGCGCCTCGGCGCGGTCCTTGATGCGGTGGGCCGACGGTGCCCTGACCCTGCAGTCCTTCCGCGACCTCGACGTGGCCGCCGAGTACGGCCTCACCCTCGAAGCGTGCGAGCGGGCCATTCATCTTGTGCGCAGCGATGGCGTCATCGAGCACGGGGTGGGCGCGCTACTGGGGGCCGTTCGACACCGCTGGTTCGCGCCGCTCTTCAGCTGGGTCCGACTGCCCGGCATCTGGTTCATCGCCGACCGGGTCTACGCGTTGGTTTCGAAGTGGCGCTTTCGCCTCGCGGGGACCACTTGCGACGGTGGCTGCTCCATCTACCGCGCGTAAGCCCCAACCACTCGCGCTCCTCACTCCTGCCCGCCGCTTGCCGCTCTTGATGCCGTGATCAACTCCCGCGGTAGGTCGAGTAGCCCCAGGGGTTGAGCAGCAGCGGCACGTGGTAGTGCGCGGCGCCGTCGACGACCTCGAACACCACTTCCACGTACGGATAGAAGCTCTTCGTCCTGATCGACTCGAAGTACTGCTTCGTGTCGAAGCGGATTCGCCAGACGCCGGGCTCGACCGGGCCGGGCGGGGTGAGCGTCTTCAGGCGGCCATCGTCGTCGGTCTGACCTGCGCCGATGATTCGCCATTCGATTCCCGACTGCTTCTCGAGCTGAATGGGGACTCCGCGTGCGGGCTTGCCCAGGGTGGTGTCGAGGATGTGGGTGGTAATCATGGGTTCCTTTGTTTTCCCCTCACCCCGACCCTCTCCCCTGCTGGGGAGAGGGAGGTCATGAGGCGTGCTCCTCGAGCCATTTGTTCAACCGCAGCTGCATGATCTTCGCCTGCTCTTCAGCCGCGGTGCGCAGCTCCGTCGCGCGATCATTGGGCAGTCGCGCCTCGAGCAGCGCCAACATTTCTTCAGCGGTCTTCCCCGTCGCGCACACGATGAAGATGAACCCCTGTTTCGCCACGTACGCATCGTTCTGCTTCTTCAGCGTGTCGAGCGTCGCCACCGTCGCCGCTGACGCGCCGGCCTGTTCCTGCGTCGACCACTTGCCGCCCTTGTCGCCAATCCGCGGATGCGCGCCGAACGCCTCGAGGAAATCGGCGTCGCCACACTTCCACCACTCGCGCTCGGCGATGCGCATCAACGACGGCACGTTCTCGAACGGCCGCGCCCACGCCATCGCCGTCGCCCACTTCTTCGACCCGCACGCCTTCATGAACTCCGTGGCGGCCTGGTCGGTCGAGAGGCCGTTGAGCTTCACGAGCCCTGCATGCGCCGTCTCCGCCAGCTCGCCCCACACCCGCAGTCGCGCCACGCCGCCGTCGGGGAACACCGACAACCGCACGTGCGTCACCGGCCCCACGCGGCGCAGCTGCTCATCGAACAGGTGCCGCGTGTGCGGCTGCAGCGGGCTCTCCACCACCGTGCGCCAACCCGTCAGCGCATCAGGCTTGGCATCGCGCGGCCCGACGCACGCTTCGATGAGACACCGCCCGGGCGCGTTGCCCTTGAAGTGCGTGGTGTCGACCTCGATGCGTTGCACCGTGCCTGAACCCGCCAGGCGAATGAGCGACCAGTCGTGCCCCGGGCCGCGGCGGCGCTTGGTTTCCCAGCCGTCACCCATGTTCACCGAGCGGTCCGGCTTGATCAGGTTGTGCCGCGAGCCGAAGAACATGTCGCTGCACGCGAGCACGTAGGCGCCGT
Organism: Archangium sp.; assembly: GCA_043758715.1. Taxonomy (GTDB): domain Bacteria; phylum Myxococcota; class Myxococcia; order Myxococcales; family Myxococcaceae; genus Archangium_A. The sequence continues at coordinate 1,701 of JAYVNA010000305.1, read as the reverse complement.
TCTCCAGCGCCGCGAGATCGACCAGGCCACCGAACGAACGCAGCCTGGTCCAATCAGGCACCACCTCGCCGTGCACGCGCAGCCTGGCGACGCCGCCGTCGGGGAAGATGTTCAGCCGTACGTGCGTGAACCTTCGGTCGTCCGCAACGGCGAAGTAGTTCTTCGAGTCGCCTTGCAGCTTCGCTTTGGGGACGAGTTCGACCCACTCAGCGCGTTCGGATTCTCTGATGTCCAGGGGCCCGCGCAACGAAGCCGCTTCCACCGAACACGATTCGGGGAAGTTGCCGCGGAACCACTTGGTGTCCACCACGAAGCCCTTGATCACGCCTGGCAGGCCGAGGCGCACCACGCACCAGTCGTACCCGGCCTCGCGGCGGCGGCGTGATTCCCACCCGTCCATCCACTTGCCCTTGTGGGTGTACTCGTGGTCCGTCCACACGGCCTCGTGCGCTTTGAGCAGGTTCTCCTTCTCGGCGAAGAAGTCGTCGTTGGTGCTCAGCGCCGCGCCACCCACGCGCTCGGCAGCGAGGTCTGGAAAGTCGACGAAGTCAGGAGGCTGGCTCACAGGAATTGTCCCTTCAGTTCACGGGCGTGTTCGCCCTGATGAAAGACGCGTTCACCACGCACGTACGTGGAAGTCACCACCCCGGTCAGCCCGGCATCGGCGTACGGAGTCAGCTTGTTCTTGTGCTGCAGGCGGGCCGCTTCGACGTTGAACTTCGCCTCGGGCTCGAACACCACGAGGTCCGCGTCGAAGCCGGCCGCGAGCTTGCCCTTCTTCTTCTCGAAGCCCGCCAAGCGCGCCGGGGCCTCGCACATCCACTTCACCACCTGCTCGAGCGAATACCCGCGCGCCTTCGCCCCCGACCAGGTGACGGAGAGCCCGAGCTGCAGCCCGCTGATGCCGCCCCACGCCTGCATGAAGTCGCCGAGCTCCTGTTTTTTCAGTGCGGGAGTGCAGGGCGAGTGATCGGACGCGACCAGCTCGAGCAGCCCTTCACCCAGCGCGTTCCACAGCTGCTCGCGGTTGCTCTTCTCGCGAATCGGCGGCGCGCACTTCCACGCGGTGGCGCCGTCGTGAATGTCCTCAGCGGCGAAGTGGAGATAGTGCGGACAGGTCTCCGCGGTAAACGGCAGCCCGGCGGCTCTGGCCGCGCGAATGAGCGGCAGCGCACTGGCCGCCGAGTGATGCACCACGTGCGTCCGCGCCCCGGTCTCCCGGCACAGCCGCGAGACCAGCGTGATGGCGTCTTCCTCAAAGGTCGGCGGCCGCGACGCCAGGTACGTCATGTACGAGCGGGGATCGCGCGCGCTCACGTCGACCGGCTTCTCCACCTCCGCGTGCACCAGCAGCGGTCGCCCGAGGCGCTTGAGCTCGGCCATCGCGGGCAGGAGATCGGCTTCCACCACCCCGGGGAACTCATCGACCCCGGAGAAACACATGAACGCCTTGCAGCCGCGCGCGCCTTCACGCACCAGTCCCTCGAGGTCCTTCGCGTTCCCCGGCACCACGCCGCCCCAAAACCCCACGTCGATCAGGCATTGACCCAGCGCTTCAGCCTTCTTGCGCTTGAGCGCGTCGGCGCTGGTGGTCGGCGGAATCGAGTTGAGCGGCATGTCGACCAGCGTGGTGACGCCGCCGCTCGCCGCCGCGCGGGTCGCGGTAAGAAACCCTTCCCACTCGGTGCGGCCCGGCTCGTT
>JAYVNA010000304.1:0-5589 GCA_043758715.1 Archangium sp. | reverse complement strand
CGTCTTTTCGCACTTCGAAGTGCAGGTGGGGACCGCTGGTCTTGCCTGAATCGCCCACGGTCGCCACCACCTGCCCTTCTCGCACCTTCTGACCGGTCTTCACCCGCAGGTCGCGGTTGTGGGCGTAGAGGGTGATGAGGCCGCCCTCGTGCTCGACGATCACGATGAGGCCGTAGCCCTTCTGATCACCCGCGAACAACACCGTGCCCGGCGCGGCCACCTTGACCGGCTGGCCGGCGGGCGCCGCGAGATCGACACCATCGTGGGGTTCCTTCCCCTTCTTGCCGAAGCGCGCGTACAGCACGCCGCGCAAAGGCCACTGCAAAACGCCGGAGCCCTTGCCGACCCGCACCAGCCGAGGCTGCTTCTTCTCGGGCTCAGGGTTGTTCACCACCGGGCGCGCCACGGGCTCGGGCTCAGGAGCGTCGAACTCGGCGACGGTCTTTCGCTCGCGCGCACCCGGCACGTAGAGCAACTCACCGGCCTTGAGCTCGCGGGGATCGTCGATGCGGTTCGCATCCATCAGCTCTTCGACGCTCAGTCCGTACGCGCGGGCGATGCGGTACAGCGTCTGCCCCTTGCCCACGGGGTGCGTGACCATCTTCTGATCGGGCTCGGCATAACTGGCCAGGGTGCCCGCCTTCGCGGTCGCCTCGGTCGTCGCGCACGCCGAGACGAGCAGCGACACGAGGGCCACTGCCAGACACGGTGCTGGCGTCAACGACTTCATCGAGCAGACGAGTCTCCCCCGCGCGGGGCCGGGCTCAAACTTTCTGAACGGTCAGGACCGTTTGAAGCCGTCGAGCGACCAGCCCTGCAGCGGCGCCAGGAACGCGTGCTGGGTGAGGTCGAGCATCAACGGGGTGATGGAAGCGCGCCGCTCGTCGAGCACCGCGGTGACGTCGGTGCCCGGCTCGTTGACGTGCTCGTAGCCGGTCCCACCAATCCAGTAATACCGGCGGCCGCGGGGGTCTTCTTTCTCGATCACGTCGGCGTTGTAGTTGTGCCGCCCCAGCCGGGTGATCTCGTAGTCAGTCACCGGCCCGTACGCGGGAATGTTTACGTTGAGCAACATGCGCGCGGGGATGGTGGAGTTGAGGGCCGTCTTCACCAGCGAGCGGGCGAAGGGAATCGAGTGCTCGAAATCGAACTGCCGCCGGGTGGCGAGGCTGAAGGCGATCGCGGGGAAACCCAGAATACAGCCCTCCATCGCCGCCGCGACGGTGCCTGAATAGATGACGTCGTCGGCGAGGTTGGGCCCGTGGTTGATGCCCGAGAGCACCAGCACCGGCGGGCCGTCCTTCATCAGGTGATTGACCGCGATGTACACACAGTCTGCAGGCGTGCCGTCGACGGCAAACCAGCGATCCTGCTGCTTGCGAATGCGCAGCGGGCGATGAAGTGAGAGCGAGTGACTGGTGGCGCTCTGCTCGTGCTCGGGGGCCACCACCCACACCTCGCCCAGCGGAGCAATCGCCTCGGCGAGCGCGAGCAGCCCCTTCGCCGAGATGCCGTCATCGTTGCTGATGAGAATGCGGGGCGTCACTGCTTGATCGCGCTCCGGCCGGCGTAGCGGGCGTGCTCACCGAGCTCTTCTTCGATGCGCAGCAGCTGGTTGTACTTCGCGATGCGATCGCTGCGGCTGGCGGAGCCGGTCTTGATGAGCCCGCAGTCGAGCGCCACGGCGAGGTCGGCGATGGTGGTGTCTTCGGTCTCACCGGAGCGGTGGCTCATCACCGAGGTGTAGCCAGCGCGGTGGGCCATGCGCACGGCGTCGAAGGTCTCGGTGAGCGTGCCGATCTGGTTCACCTTCACCAGGATCGAGTTGGCGATGCCTTCCTTGATGCCGCGCGCGAGGCGGGTGACGTTGGTGACGAAGAGATCGTCGCCCACCAGCTGGATCTTCTTACCCAGCGAGTCGGTCGCGAGCTTCCACCCGCCCCAATCGTCCTCGGCGAACCCGTCTTCGATCGAGACGATCGGGTACTTGCCGACGAGCTCCTGGTACCAGGCGTTCATGCCCGCGCTGTCGAGGGCGCGGCCGTCAGCCTTGAAGTTGTACTTCTTGCTGCCCTTGTCGAAGAACTCGCTGGCGGCGACGTCGAGGCACAGCGCGATCTGCTCGCCGGCCTTGAAGCCCGCAGCGGCGATCGCCTCCATGATCAGCTTGAGCGCCTCTTCGTTGCTCGGCAGGTCGGGGGCGTAGCCACCCTCGTCGCCGACGCCAGTGGGCAGCTTCTTCGCTTTCAAGATCTTCTTGAGCGCGTGGAACACCTCGGCGCCCCAACGCAGGCCCTCCGAGAACGACGAGGCGCCCCAGGGGAGCACCATGAATTCCTGCACGTCGACCTTGGTGTCTGCGTGAGCCCCGCCGTTCATGATGTTCATCATCGGCACCGGCAAGGTGCGCGCCTGGGCGCCGCCGATGTACCGGTAGAACGGCAGGCCGACTTCCGCCGCGGCCGCGCGGGCGCTGGCCATCGACACCGCGAGGATGGCGTTGGCGCCGAGCTTGCTCTTGTTGGGCGTGCCATCGAGCTGGTTGAGCGCGTCGTCGAGGCTCGCCTGATCCATGGCGTCGAGGCCGAGCACCGCGGGCCCGATCACGTCGTTGACGTTCGAGACGGCCTTGAGCACGCCCTTGCCGAGGTAGCGCTTCTTGTCTTCGTCGCGCAGCTCCGCAGCTTCGTGCTCGCCGGTGCTGGCGCCCGAAGGCACCGCCGCGCGGCCCATCACGCCGCTCTCGAGGACCACTTCGGCCTCGACCGTCGGGTTGCCACGTGAATCGAGAATCTCCCGCGCCTTGACGTGAACGATTTCGGTCATGGCTGGCGGTCTAGCGATTCGACGAAGCGGCGTCACTCACTGCCTTTTGGGACACGCCACCAGGCGTGCCCCCTGCGAGCCCACTTCAGTTGCCGAACGTGCCCGTCACCGTCACATCGGCATCACTGGCGGTGCTCTTGAGCACCAGCGTGTACGAGCCTTTGGGGTGCAGGTAGCTGACCAGGGCGCCGCCGTTGGTTGCTTCGGGCGTCCCCAGCGAGCTGAAGGTCACCGTCAATGAGCCCTTGTTGTCGGCGGAGTTGGTCGAGATCACTTCGTTCCACTCCTTGCCCTCGAGCCGCACGTTCGTGTCGCTGAACTTCAGGTTGGTCGAATCGTACGTCCTGGCCATGAGGCTCCCGTCGAGCCCGTTCTGGCTCGAAATCGAGACGGTGCCCCCGCTGATCGCTTGACCGGTGAGCGCGATGGTGAAGGACGAGCTGGTCGACCCCCCGCTGGTCAAACTTTGCCCCGTGACTTGCGCGGCGACCGTGGTGGCGGTGATAGCGCCCGAGAAGGTCGTGCCCGTATTGGCTGCACCGCCGCCACCGCCGCTCCCTCCCCCTGAGCCGCCGCCCGAACCGGCGTCGGCCGCGGTCGATGCGCCGCAACCCAGGAACGCGAGAGAAAGAACGACGAGAACTGAAGCGAGTTGATTGGTTTTCAAGAGATTCCTCAGGGCAAGCGCCAACCCAGCGCGCTCAAAAGGTAGCGGACAGGTTCACGTCAGCGGTGCCTGCAGAAGGTGCGGGCACGGTCGCGTTCCAGGTGCCGTGAATGCCCGAGCGCAAGTATGTGACGGGGTCTGCCGTGCCGACGCTGGTGATGTTCACGCTGAAGGTGCCGGTGTTTGAACCGCTGGAGAAGCCGCCAATCCAGAACTTGTTGTCAGCGGTGACCGAAGCCGACACGTTGGTCGCCGTCCCCGGCGCGGTGTTGCTGTACGTGCCCGTCACCGGGTCGCCCGGGTACTGCAGCGCGGTGGTGATGCTCATGCCGGCGTTGAAAAGCTGAATATTCGTCTGACCCTGACTGGTGGCCCCCGTGATGGTGCAGCTCTGGGTGGACGAGGGCACACCGCCCGAAATCGTCACCGTGCAGGTCGAGCCGCCGCCGCCGCCCCCGCCAGCACCACCGCCGCCGCCACCGCCGTTGCCTCCACCTGAGCCACCACCCGAGCCGGTGCCCGTGGAGCCGCTGCTGTCGCTGAACGTGACCTCGGCCGTGACCGTGCCCGAGGCGCCCGTCTTCGCATCGGCTGGCATCTCGATGTGGAGCGTGCCCTTCGCGTGCTGGTGCTTGGCGTCGCCCGTCGAACTCAAGTGCAGCAGGAAGGAGCCCTTGTCGGGGAAGTTTGGGAGATCCGTGTGGTGCAGCGACTGGTTCCACACCGCCGTGCCCGTCGTCGCCACGAACCCCGTGAAGCCGTCGCTGGTGCTGTAGTCCTGCGCGTGAATGTCGAGCGGCAGTTCGACCCCCCCGCTGACGGACCCGGCCGTGCCCAGGTTCGCGCCGCTCACGCTCAACGCGGCCTTCATTCCGTCACTGGAGATGTCGACGGTGCACGGAAAGGTGCCCGTCAATGCACCGGTGAGGGTCACGCTGCACGTCCCAGCGGTGGACAAGCCTCCGCAACCGGCGAGAAAGGCTGCAATCAACAGGGCGAGTGGGGCAGTCATGCGGCTCATGTCGAACTGACACGCGGCGCCGAAATTCGTCTCAGGGTCGCCGCATCGGCGTCACTCACGGCCCCCTTGGGGACACGCCACCCCAGCGCCCCATTCGCCAGCTGCTGCCAATACTTCGAGGCGCAAAGAGCACCGAACAGACCGTCACCGAATTGGTTGCGGGTTGAGGGATCTCGCCGATTGCTTTCGTCGACAGGCCAGAGAGAGTCAGCCCATGGAGCTCGAACTCAAAGGCGTGACCAAGACGTACCCCAACGGGGTCAAGGCCCTCGACGACGTCACCCTCACGATCCCCCACGGCATGTTCGGGCTGCTCGGGCCCAACGGCGCGGGCAAGTCGTCGCTGATGCGCAGCCTCGCGACGCTCCAGGCGATCGACTCGGGCACCATGCGCTTCGGCGAGATCGACATTACGAAGGAGCCTGACCGTCTGCGCGACGTGCTGGGCTACCTGCCGCAGGACTTCGGGGTGTACCCGAAGGTCACCGCCTTCGACATGCTCGATCACCTCGCGCAACTCAAAGGGCTCAGCAAACGCGCCGAGCGGCACGAGGTGGTCAAGGCACTGCTGCACCGCACCAACCTCTGGGAGCACCAGTCGCGCCGCCTCGGCGGTTTCTCCGGCGGTATGAAGCAGCGCTTCGGCATCGCGCAGGCGTTGATCGGCAACCCCAAGCTCATCATCGTCGACGAGCCGACCGCGGGCCTCGACCCCGCCGAGCGTTTTCGTTTTCACAACCTGCTCGCCGAGATCAGTGAGGACGTGGTGGTGCTGCTCTCGACCCACATCGTCACCGACGTGGCCGATCTGTGCCGCAACATGGCGATCCTCGCGAGCGGCAAGGTGATCCTCTCGGGTCACCCGCTCGAGCTGATGAAGAACCTCGAGGGACGCATCTGGAAGAAATTCGTCGCCGCGGCGGAGCTCGAACACATCGCGAAGGAGACCCCAGTGATCGCAGTGCGCCGGGTGGCTGGCCAGCGCCTGGCCCACGTGTTCGCGGAGCGGCAACCCCCCGGCTTCGACCCCGTCACGCCCGATCTCGAAGACGTGTACTTCCAGTCGCTCGAGGCC
>JAYVNA010000303.1:0-5601 GCA_043758715.1 Archangium sp. | reverse complement strand
CGACGTGCCCGATGCCGGTGAAGAAGATGCGGGTCCTCCGCCGATGCTTCGCGTCGCGCGCCTGCTCCCTCCTCGGGGCGCGTCTGCGGGCGGCACCTCGGTGTTGATCGAAGGCTCGGCGTTCCTGCGCGACTTCGCGACCACCGGTTCGCAGGCCAAGGGCGTGACCACCATTCGCATCGGTGGCAACCAGGTGCAGGACTTCCAGATCATCGACGACGAGACGATCGAGCTGCGCACGCCCCCCGGAGTCTCAGGCCAGGCGTCGGTCTCGATGCGGAACCCGAACGGCAGTTACGTCTGTAACAACTGCTTCACCTATTTCGACGAGCTCGTGGTCACCAGCTTCTCGCCGCGCCAGGGCCCGCTCGCGGGCGGCACCGAGGTGACCATCAACGGTCAGGGCTTCACCAACGACACCCAGGTGCTCTTCGGCACCTTCTCGAGCCCGCGCATCACCTTCGTCTCGGCCTCGCAGCTCAAGGCCATCGCGCCGCGCGGGCTCGCCGCCGACCTGGTCGACCTCGTCGTGTACAACAAGAACGGCGTCTCGACGCAGCGCCGCAGCTACACGTACCTGCCTGCCCTTCGCATCAGCTCGCTCGCGCCGGTCACCGGGCCGATCGCCGGCGGCACCACCGTCACCCTCACCGGCACGGGACTCACCGGAACGACCTCGGTGCGCTTCGGCGCGATCGAAGCCACCAACGTCACCGTCGTCTCTGCCACCCAGGTCACCGCGGTCACGCCCGTGGCCACCACGCCGGGCGCGGTCGACGTCACCGTCACCACCCCCGTCGGCAGCTGGACCTCGCGCCGCGCCTTCACCTTCTTCGACCCCACCGGCGCCTTCGCGGTGCTCGGCCTCTCGCCCCGGCTCGTTCGCGCGGGTGACACCGTGCAGCTCACCGGGCAGGCGCTCGACGTGGGCGCGCTCACCGTCACCATCGGCGGAGTGACCGCCACCGTCGGCACTCGCACCTTCTCCACTGCCGAGCTCACCGTGCCGTTGCGGGGCGCCGCGCCGCGCGTCTCTGACGTTGAGGCCACCGGCCCGTCTACCCTCACGCTCGCGAACGCGGCCACCTGGCGCATTGGGCTTGCCTCGGCCACTCCGAACACGGGAGCCGCTGCCGGTGGCACCGTGGTCGCCCTCGTGGGCAGCGCCATTCCGGCGGGCATCGATCTGACCGTCGGCACCTTCCCCGCGACCGCGGTCACCGTCGCTTCTGAGACCTCGGTCTCGCTCACCACGCCGGTCGGCAGTGGCGGCGCGGCGAGCGACGTGTGGATTCGCGAGACCACCGACGTCGAGAACGAGGCGCTGCTCCCGGGCAGCTTCACCTTCTTCGAGCCGCTCTCCATCGGCCGCGTGCAGCCTGAGCGCGGCGCCATCGCCGGCGGCACGCTCGTCACCGTGCTCGGCTCGGGCTTCGGCGACTCGATGGTCGTGAAGTTCGGTCAGTTCGCGGCGAAGGATCTCAAGTTCGTCGACAGCCACACCATCACCTGCCGCACGCCCAAGGGCTCGGTGGGTGTGGTCGACGTGCGCATCGAGCGGCTCACCGAGAACGACACCCTTCCGGGCGGCTTCTCGTACTTCGATCCGCGCAGCATTTCGGGCGGGCTGTCGGGCGGGCCGCTGGTGGGCACGCTCAACATCACCGTGCTCGATTCGACGCGCGGCTCGTACGGAGCCCCCGTGCCGAACGCACAGGTAATGCTGGGGCTCGACCCCAGCACGCCGTACCAGGGCTTCACGGATCAGCGAGGGCAGATCACCTTCTCAGATCCTTCGTTGGTGAAGGCCGAGGTGGTGACTGTCGTGAAAGACTTCTACCAGTCGGCCACGGTCACCGGCGTCAACGCCGAAAACCTCACCGTGTTCATTTCGCGCACTGGCGGTGGAGAGCCCGGCTCAGGTTTCCCCCCGCCGGGCCCGCCGCCCTCGACCATCGCGGGCCGTGTCACGGGGTTCAAGTCGCCGCGCCCACTCGTCTCGGGTGAGTCCCTTGAGGCTCGGGTCTTCGTGGCGCAGACCTCGCTCTACGACGGTCCTCCTTTCGTCGATCAGCTACAGGACAAGTCAGCCGAGAAGTGGCGCATCGTGCAGGACGGCGCGGACTACCTCGTCTACACCGGAGCGGGATTGCGCGCGGTTTACGCGGTCCTGGGCATCAAGAACGCGAACAGCATGGGTTTCACGCCCATTGCGATGGGCATTAAGCGCGGCATCACCACCTCGCCGGACAACCCGGCTACGGGGAAGGACATCGTCATCGACATGCAACTCGACATGGCGGTGCCCATCTCGATTGACTCTCCACTGACCTTTGCCGGGCCTGTCGGCCCTGAGCCAGGCTTCAATGGCATTTATTCATGGCTGGAATTGGGTGCGGAAGGCTTTGTCCCCAACCCGAACAATTGGAATACGGGGACCTCGCTGACGACTGGGGTCTCATCGGCAAGCGCAAACCTCACCTTTCCGAACTTCCCACGGCTGGACGGCACCAACTTCATCTTCCTCAATGAGAGCTCGGGCTCGTCCACCTACCCGGTGAGCTATTACTTCCGACGTCAGCCTGGAGATCTGTCGCAGGGCGTGACCGTCGGCCCCATGCTACCGACGCCGAACCTCGTCCTGCCGAGCCTTTCGTTCACAGGCACCATCTCGTGGACCATGGCTCCGGGCGCAGTTCCCAACATGCACAACGTTCAAATCCGGCGCGTCCTGCCTTTCGGGAAATCGCTTGTTGTGTGGAACATGGTGCTTCCGGGGACGGAGACGCAAGTGGTTGTCCCCCAGGTTGCCGTCGACAAACTGAGTCGCGAAGAGGTGGGAAACCAGCTCTTCATCGTCATCTTCTCGAGCCGTGCGCCGAAGTTTGCTTACAACCAGTGGACCTACGACACCCTCTCAGGCGTGAGTTGGTCGAGCTACACCATCGCCGTCGGCAACACCTTCTCCCCATGACGTTTCGAATCGTACTTGTCGCCTCGTTGATGGTCCTCGCCGGCTGCCGCGACACCCGCGTGAGTGGGAAGGGCTGCCGCGAGGACAAGGAATGCGGCACGCCGGCGTCGGCCTACCGGTGCGAGTCGCAGACGGGCGTCTGTTACTGCCGCACCGATGACGCCTGCCCCGGGGCTCAGTTCTGCAACACCGCTGGGTTCTGCCAGGACCGTAGCGGCTGTGAGAACAACAGCGACTGCCTCGACACCTCGACGTTCTGCGACACCTCGAGCGGCCAATGCCTGCCTCGCGGGCGCTGCTCGTCTGATCTCCAGTGCACGCTGGGCGAGGTGTGCGACCTGACGCGTTCGCGCTGCGTGATAGGGTGCCGCACCAACGGTGACTGCTCGGGCACCAGCTGTCGCTGCGGTGACGTCGCCTGCAGCTGCACCGGCACCACGCCTGAAGAGCTCGCGCGCTGCACCATCGGCGAGTGCGACCCGGAGTTCTGCGCCGACTCGTCGTTCTGCCGCTTCGGAGAGAGCTGCGGCGTGCAGCCCGACGCCGGCTCGCCGCGCGCGCGCTGCTACGACGACTACGACAGCCGGCTGCACCCGTACTGCGACAACTGCACCTTCGGCGGCGGCGTGAGCATCTGCGGCACCGGCCCGAACTACTGCCTCATCGACACGCGCCACCCCGGGAACTACTTCTGCGGCTCTGACTGCGGCGCCGGTCAGTCGTGCCCGCGCGGTTACGCCTGCCAGGACGTGATCGTGGTGGTCAGCCAGTGGGCGTGCACTCGCAGTAATCCCGCGTGTCCCGCGAACCCCACGTTGCCGTGCACCACCGACGCCGATTGCCGGCGTGGTGGCACCTGCGCCAAGTCACCCGGCCAGGCCACCGGCTACTGTGCGGGCAAGTGCGGAGTCGAAGAAGGTGACGAGAACGGCTTCTGTTCCTGCCAGGTGGACGACGACTGCGCGCAAGAGACCTGCAGCGCGGGCGAGTGTAGCGTCAGCCGGCGCTCATGCGTGGTGGACAACGACTGCCGCTCGATTCGCTGCGTCGACTTCCAGGGCGGGGGCGGGTGCTTCATCGGCAGCAACTGCGCGCCCGCGAACGGCCTGAGCTGCAACGAAGTTAAGCAGTGAGGTGGTGGTCGGCGGTGCTCTTCCTCGCCGCCTGTCCGAAGTCGGATGCAGAGGGAAAGCGCTCCACCTCGTTCGCCAACGTCAAGGAGCGCGTCGCGTATCTCTGCGACTACGCAACCTGTCCGTCGCACCCTGAAGATGCGGCGTTCCACATCTACTCAGGTGATGACGGCACCATCGTGCACGCAGTGGTGAAGATCGACCCCAACGACGTGCACCGCTGGTCGATGGGCTGCGACAACCTCACCGTCGAGGCCCGGCCGAAGTGGCTGAACGAAGTGATGCCTGCGAGTTGGAAGGTGAAGACCATCCCCGACACCTGGCGCTGCCCGGGGGAAAAGCGGGTCATTCACGTCAAGGAAGCGATCATCATTCGCTCGCTGCTTCGCCCCGAGTGATTGATCAGGTCGGTTGTACGCGTTCCACGATCCCGTCGCCCGCGTGATCGCCGAGGTACTGAGCCACGATCGCGACGCGCTTTGCCAGCGCGAGAAGCGACCACTCCTTGCTCTCCGCACCCCGAAGAAATCACGCGTTGCAACTAACCAAATGAGGGGATCACTCAGTCGTTTAGAGTGATTTGGCGGCGGCGACGGCACCATCATGGACGCGGTGGTGAAGCTGGATCAGAACCAAGTGCGTAACCGATGCACGGACCGGTGTTTGATCCCGGGCTGAGCCTCGGCATCAGGTCGCGCGATGGCGACTCAAGAGACGTGGAGGAGACGAGTTCTGGCGTGGCGCGTGAGCGGCTGCTCGGCAGAAGAATTTGCGGTTGGCCGCGGCTTCACCGCGCTCGCGCTGCAGGACGCCGCGAGGCGAGCTGAGCCAGAAGTTCGCCTGGCTCGGGTCGAGCTCGTGGCCGAGCGAGTCCGCGACGAAGTGCCGGTGGTGGTGCGAGCGGGCGACCTGCAGCTTGAGCTGACCTGCGGCTTCTCTCGCGAGACGCTGAGCGCGGTACTCGACGTCATCGAGGGCCGGCGCCGGTGATCCCCCGGGGCGTGGAAGTGTTCATCGGGCTCGAGGCCATCGATCTGCGCTGGTCGTTTGATCGACTCGCCGGGATCGTCGTCGGAAGACTGGGCCGCGAGCCGCGGAGCCGCGCGCTCTTCGTCTTCTTCGGGAAGCGCCACGCGGCGGTGAAGGTGCTCTTCTTCGATGGGACTGGGCTCTGCCTGTTTTACAAGCGGCTCGACCGCGGGACGTTCGTCATTCCGGAGCCGCGCGGCGACGCGACCTCAGTGCAGCTGACTGAGGCCGAGCTCGATGACTTGTTGTCGGGGCTCACGCTCGATACGCCGCAGAAATCGCAACGGAAAATTCACTGACGGGTTGCGGGTGCGCTGAGCATGGCTAAATAAATGCCGTGCAGACGAGCGAGCCATCGAGGGAATTGTCGCTCGCGCACGCACGGATCGCGGCGCTTGAAGCGGACCTGCTCGCTGCGAAGTCGGAGCGAGACACGCTGCGCGCCGCGTACACCGCGCTGAAGCT
>JAYVNA010000302.1:0-5602 GCA_043758715.1 Archangium sp. | reverse complement strand
ATCACTAGCGAAAGGTGTGTCGCGTTGGGTCCGTTCTGCTGTCGCGTGAACTTTTCTGCAAACGCCGACAACTGGAGCAGGAGCCCACACGAAATGATCAGCGACAGCGACCACGCCCCCCGATTCACCAGCAAGCGCCGCCCCTTCCAGTCCTTCCGCGTCAGCAAGGTCGAGCGCCTGGCCGGCGACCGCGAAGCGGCGGTGCGCGGCGTGGTGGGCGAGAAAGAAGTCGAGCTTCGCTTCTTCGAGACCTCCGGTGAGTTCCGGGTGATCACCTCAGAAGGTGACGACGTCGCCGAAGTCAGCCGTTCGGACCTGCGCGACATCGGCCCGGCGCTCGCGCGGTACCAGTCGAACGTTCCGTGGGTCGACTCGGTCACCGGCCACGTGCTCAAGGCGGTCAACGACGCCATCTTCCCGACCACCCTGGCGGACTTCGCTGCCCGGTCGGTGAGCGATCTGGGCCCCGTGGTGCTGCTCGCTGGCCGCACGCCGCGCGAAGACATCGACGTGCTCCTCGACACCCGCTCGGGCGAGCTGAGCATTCTGGTCAGCTCCGAGGGCCGCAAGGCCGCGCGCCGTCCGCTCACCTCGCAGGAAGCGTGGGATCTGACGGTCGCCCTGCGTGCGCGCGTCGAAGGCCAGCGCGTCACCACCCGTCGCAGCCAGCTGGCGCTGATCATCGAGGCGGCGCGCCGGCAGGCCCACCACTGAGCATTCGTGCTTAAGGTGGCACCTTGATGCACGTTCCAGAGATCCTTGCTCCTGCCGGTGACGACGAGAGCCTCGCCGCCGCCCTCGCTGCCGGCGCCGACGCCGTTTACTTCGGCCTCGATGGCGGAATGAATGCCCGCGCCCGCGCGACGAACTTCTCCATCGAGCGGTTGCCCGAGTTGGTCGACATCATTCACCGCGCCGGCGTGCGCGCGTACGTCACCCTCAACACGTTGGTGTTCGAGCACGAGCTGCCCTTTGCCGAGACGGTGTTGCGGGCGTGCGCCTCATCGGGCGTCGACGCGATCATCGTGCAGGATCCCGCGGTGGCGTTTCTGGCGCGCGCGGTCGCTCCCACGCTCGAGGTGCACACCTCGACGCAGATGACCATCAGCAGCCCCGAAGGCGCGGCGTTCGCACAGCAGCTGGGCGCCACCCGCGTGGTGGTGCCGCGCGAGCTGTCGGTCGACGAGATCCGCACGTTCGCGAAGGGCACGCCGCTGCAGCTCGAGGTCTTCATTCACGGCGCCTTGTGCATGTCGTGGAGCGGCCAGTGCCTTACCTCGGAAGCCTGGGGCGGGCGCTCGGCCAATCGCGGCCAGTGCGCGCAGTCGTGCCGGTTGCCGTACCAGCTGGTGATCGACAACGAGGTGCGTGAGCTCGGTGACGTGGCGTACCTGCTCAGCCCGATGGATCTCGCCGGTGCGCGCGCGGTCGCTGAATTGTCGGACGTCGGTGTCGCGAGCTTGAAGATCGAAGGCCGACTCAAGGGCCCGGCTTACGTGCTCTCGGCAGTGCAGGGTTACCAGCGCTGGCGCGATGCGATTGCCCAGAAGCGTGAAGGCACGGTCGAGGCGCAGCGGCAGCTCCAGCAGGACCTCGGGCGCATGGCGGTGGCGTATTCGCGCGGGTTCTCCGATGGGTTCCTCGGCGGCGCCGATCACCAGAGCTTCGTCGAGGGGCGCTTCCCGAAGAACCGCGGCGCTCTGCTCGGTGAAGTGGTCGAGGTGCGCGCGGGCGAAGTGCGCGTGCGCAAGGCGCAGCGCGAAGCGACGGGTGGGGTGGGCATCGGAAAAATCGGCCAGTCGCTCGGCGCGACCAAGGTGGCGTTGCCGGTGATCGGCGGCGCGAGCCCCGAAGACAACCGCGGCGTGCCGATGGAAGTGCCAGAGCCGATTCCGGGCTGCGGGGTGGGCTTCGACACCGGCCGTCCGCAGGACGAAGAACCCGGTGGCCCGCTGTTCGGAGTCGAGGCCGCCGCTGCCGGCTGGTGGCTGCGCTTCGGCCGGCCCGGGCCTGATCTCTCGCGCGTGCGTGCGGGCGACAAGGTGTGGCTCTCGAGCGATCCCCGGCTGACGGCAGACGCGAAAGCCGCGGTCGATGAGGGGCTCGCGGGCGCATTCGGTCGCATTCCTGTGAAGCTTGAAGTGTCCGGGGCCGCGGGCGAACCGCTCACCGTGGTGGCGACGGCGCTCGGTCACGTCGGCCGAAGCGTTTCAGTGAAGGGCCACACCACTGTCTCCCTCTCCCTCGCGGGGGAGAGGGTCGGGGAGAGGGCCAACGGTCTTGGCGTCGAGATCCTCGCGGAAAAACTCGGATCTTTCGGCGGCACGCCCTTCCGCCTCGCTGAAGTGCAACTCGATGAACTCGCGCCCGGCCTGCACCTCCCGGTGTCGGCGCTCAAGGCCCTGCGCCGCAGCCTCGTCGCTGAGCTCGAGCCCAAAGTCCTCGCGGCCGCACGTCACGTGATCTCCGAGGTCCCCGTGGCTGCGAAGCTCTCTGCCGATGCCGCGAAGCAGCCCGCCCGGCGCCCGTGGCAATCGCCCGCCGAGCCCCGCCTCATTCCCCTCGTGCGCACCGCCGCGCAGCTCGAAGCGGTGATCGCCGCAGGTCTGCCCGAGGTCGAACTCGACTGGATGGAGCTCATCGGTCTCGAGAAGGCCGTCAACCGGGCGCGTGGTGCAGGCTTGAGCGTCACCATCGCGACCACCCGGGTGCAGAAGCCGGGTGAAGACGGCATCGATCGGCGCATCGAGAAGCTCGCGCCCGACGCGGTGCTGGTGCGTCACTGGGGAGGGCTCATTCACTTCTCTCTCGCGAACTCAGGCACGGGCCCCGTGGTGCACGGCGACTTTTCCCTCAACGTGACGAACTCGGTGACCGCGCGGCACCTGCTCTCGCTCGGCTGCGACACGCTCACCGCCGCGCACGATCTCGATGAGACGCAGCTGCACGCGATGCTCACCTCGTTGCCAGCCGAGCGGCTGACGGTCGCGGTGCATCACCACATCGCCACCTTCCACACCGAGCACTGCGTCTACGCGCACACGATCTCCCAGGGCCGCGATTTCCGCACCTGCGGGCGTCCCTGCGAAAAGCACCAGCTCTCGCTGCAGGACCGCGAAGGCAGGCGTCACCCAGTGGTGGTCGACATCGGTTGCCGCAACACGGTGTTCAACGCGGAAGCGCAGAGCGCGGGTAGGGCGGTGCCGAAGCTCCTGAAGGCGGGCGTCAAGCGGTTCAGGGCCGAGTTCGTCTGGGAAGATCAGGCCACCTGCGCCTCGGTGCTCGCTGCCTGGCAGGACGTGCTGCAGGGCAAGTGCAGCCCCGCCGAGCTGAACACCCGGCTCGCGGTGCACGAGCAGTTCGGCGTCACCGCAGGCACCATGAGGACGCTCTCGCCATGAGCTTGACGGAGCTTCGCGGCCAGCTGGACGAAGTCGACGCGGAGCTGATTCGCGTGCTCGCGCGTCGCGCCGACGTGGTGAAACAAATCTGGGCGTGGAAGCAGCAGAACGGTGTCCCGAGGGTGGATCCGACCCGCGAGCTCGAGCTGCGCGCCCGCCTGCTCGCTCAAGCTGAGTCACTCGGTCTCTCCTGCGAGGCGACCGCTGCGATTCTCGATCGCATCGTCGGCGTGCCGCTTCACCGCTGAGGGACCTGGGTTCCACGCCGAAGCCAGCGCGAGCATCAAGCGGGGGCAGTCTCCTGCAAGGAACTGCCCCGCACCGACGCCGTAAACTTCTTCTGGCGCTTCGGCGAGCACCAGTTGCTCATCGGCGAACACGAAGGGGCGGGCGCCGGCCTGCGCTGAAAACCAATGAAAACGCCGCGACCCGTACGGGCGTCGCGGCGCGTTCACTTCACTTCAAGGCTGACCTTCAGCTCAGTAGATGCCCTTCATGCTGGGGCTGGCCAGACCGTAGTCACGCATCGCCTGGCGCATGAAGAACGGCAGCTCGGTGTACTTCTGCAGGAGCAGACACGCTCGGTTCGACGAGCAGGTGCACTGCGAGTTGTCCGTCGCGTTGCAGCCCACCCGGCCGGTGGCGATGTTGCCGGCCGGCGTGATCGAGTCGATCGTCGGGTCGAACTTCACCACCGCCTTGCCGTCGACGAAGCGCGGCGTGGTCCAGTCGGCGCCGACCACCGGGTCGGTCACGTAGGCGGCCTTCACCAGTTCGTTGGCGTACTCGAGCATGCGCGCTGCCACGCCGCGCTGCACGGTCTTGCCGAGAAGGGTTTCCTTGCCGAAGGTCTTGGCGATGTACGTCTTGCCTTCGGGCAGGTGGAGTTCGATGCGGTTGGCGAAGCCCGGGTCGCTGTCAGCGCCGAGTTCCCAGATGTTCATCTGATCGAGCCAGCCCTGCTGCGCGTTCTCAGGCAGGTACTGGAGCGTCATCGCGATCAGGAACTTCTGCTGCTCCCAACCCACCTGCGGGTCGATGGGCAGGCTGTTCGCCGGCGTGGTGGCGCAGGTCTGCGAGGCGGCGCCCGGGAAGCAGACTTCCGCGGTGGGCTTCCACCACGAGATGTACCCGATGCCGGAGGCGGGGAAGCCGCCCTCGACCGTGGGCATCCCACCCGAAGCGGCCAGGCGGCCGCCCTTGAGCGCGTCGTCACCCGTGAGGTTGTTGCCCAGCCAGCGGCGGTAGCCCTCGGGGAACAGGTCGGCCATCGAGACCGCGCGGTAACGACCATCGAGGAAGTCGCGGCGGCTGCTCGAAATGAAGTTGTCGACCGACTCCGTCATCAGCATCGGCGCCCAGGCCTTGTCGTAATAGCTGCCGGCGTTGATGGTGAATTCGCTGTCGTATTCACCATTGGTGGTGGACAGGGCGTTTTCCATCGGGCGACCGCCGAAGGACACGTTGCCGAAGTAACCGGTGGCGCCGTTGGGCATGGTGACGACGGGAGTGCCGGCGTTGCCAGCGGTGTCGAGCGTCGAACGCAGGATGCCGTTCTCGAGGCTGTGCGGACCGGCCTCGGGGCGCGCCACCTGGCGAGCGAAGTGATCGAAGCCGATGCCGGAGACGAGCAGGTTTTCGCTGAAGAGCAGCGTGCCGAGGTACGGCCAGAGGGTGTCGTAGTCGTAGCCAGAGTCGACCGCGAAGTCCTTGTAGATGTTCGCGATGAGCCCCATGCCCTTGGCGGCGTCACGAAGCTTCTCGTTGTAGCGCTCGAGGGTGCGGTGCGAGGCCGTGCGCACGGAGAACGTCTGACGGTTGCGGCGGTAGTTGTCGAAGATGTGGTTGACCTCCTGCTGGGTGATCAAGAAGTCGAACAGCTCGTACGGGTCAGCCCCGTTGTCGTGGCGGTAGACCGAGAGGTTGCCGAGGTCTGCCCAACGATCGGTCGCAAAGCCGTAGGGGAAACGCACGCGGCTGAACGGGTCGACGGCCTTGGTCGTGCGAACGTTCGAAGCCTCGTTCGCGCGAGCCTCACGCAGCTGGTTCCAGTTGGTGTAGCCGACCGGAATCTGGCGGCACTTGCTGTACGCGCCGTTGACCTGAACGATCAGACCATCGACCGTCGGGTTCCAGATGCCCATCTTCTCCTCGTCCCACGTCGCGGGGCGGAAGAGGCTGGGGTCGACGTCGTGGCAATC
>JAYVNA010000301.1:0-16563 GCA_043758715.1 Archangium sp. | reverse complement strand
AGCCCAGGCCTTGAACGAGAAAGACGCGATGGTGCATTCAGATGGACGCTGGGTTTCGGGAAAGGTGTTCGAGTTCACCGCGAGCTGCTGCGGCGGCGTCCAGGTGTTCGAGGCAGCGATCGATCAGGGCGGCACGCTCGAGCGCGCGGGCGCGAGCTACAAAGTGATTCCATGAGAACGCTGGCATTGGAGTCGAGAGCGGCGGCGCGGGTGTTGGTCTCGGCGAGCACCGAGCAGAAGAACGCGGCGCTGCGCGCCATGGCTCTCGCGATTCGCGCTTCGAGCGCCGAGCTGCGTGCAGCCAACGTGGCTGATGTCGAAGAAGCGGCGCGCGCGGGTAAGAATGCTGCGTTCCTCGATCGGTTGTTGCTCGACGCGCCGAGAGTGGAAGCGATGGCTGCGGCCGTGGAATCGGTGGCGGCGTTGCCCGACCCGATCGGCGAGGTGACCGAGCGGTGGACGCGGCCCAACGGCCTCAAGGTGCGCAAGGAGCGGCTGCCGCTCGGCGTGATCTTGATGATCTACGAAGCGCGTCCGAACGTGACGAGCGACGCGGCTGCGTTGTGTTTGAAGAGCGGAAACGCGGCGATCCTGCGCGGCGGCTCGGAGTCCTTCCGCACCAACCAGGCGATCGCGTGTGCGCTCCATCAAGGCCTGGTGAAGGCGGGGCTGCCCGAGAAGTCAGTGCAGCTGGTGCCCACCACCGATCGCGAGTCGATGCTCGAGTTGCTCAAGCTTGAAGGGCTCATCGATCTCTGCATTCCCCGGGGCGGCGAGGGGCTCATTCGTTTCGTGGTCGAGCACGCGCGCGTGCCGGTGGTGAAGCACTACCAGGGCGTGTGCCACGTCTACGTGGAGAAGACGGCGGACCTCGCCATCGCCGAGCGCATCATCGTCAACGCGAAGGCCTCACGCCCCGGCGTGTGTAATGCGGCCGAGTGTCTGCTGGTCGATGCCGAGGTCGCCGCGAGCTTTCTCCCCGCGGCGGCGAAGGCGCTGAAGGCGAAGGGCGTCGAGCTGCGCGCCGACCCCCGGGCGCTAACGCTGATGGAAGGCGCGGTGCCCGCGAAGCCCGAGGACTTCGGCAAAGAATTCCTCGAGCTGATCCTCGCGGTGAAGGTGGTCGATGGGTTCGAAGACGCCCTGGCGCACATCGCGCAGTACGGCAGCGAGCACACCGAGGCGATCATCACGCGCGATGAGAAGCTCGCGAAGCGCTTCACCCGAGAGGTGACGGCGTCGGCGGTGATGGTCAATGCGTCGACCCGGTTCAACGACGGTGGCGAGCTGGGCCTGGGCGCGGAGATCGGCATCAGCACCAGCCGGTTGCACGCTTTCGGCGCGATGGGCCTCAAAGAACTCACCGCACAGAAGTACGTGGTCGAGGGTGACGGTCAGGTGCGCTGAAGGAAAGCTTTCAGAAGCCTTCGACGCCGAACGTGCAGTCAGGGCAGGCCACCATCGAGCGAAGCGCACCCGTGGGAAGCTGTTCCCCCACGCACCAGCCGCCGAGCTCACGAATGAACCAGTACTGCCGCAGGCCCTGGTTTCCCCTCACCACCTGTCCGAGCCCGCCAGTATCGGAGACGACGGACATCTCGCAGCTGGCCCCGTGAAGCGGGACGAAGCTGAGCGTCGCCCCCATCACGAATGATGGCGTCACGCCCGGCCGGCATTCCACGCTCGAGACGGTCGCGGAGAAGGCATCGGTGGGGCAGTTGTCTGCGTTGCAGACGGGAGTTTCGCCGCCGCAGCTGAGGCACTGACCGGACGGCTCGTACACACAGGTCCGGCCGGCGTCGGCGACGCACTCCGAGACGCAGCGCTGAGCGACGCACGACTGCCCCGCGGCCGTCCCGAAGACGCACCAGCGCGAGGCCCAGGGCGCGCCCTCACAATCGGAGGCCCTCAGGCACTCTTCCCCTCCATCCGAGGCTCGCCCCGCGTCGGTTGAGCCGCCGTCCAGGCCCGCATCGACGCCGCCCCCCGCATCCATTCCTGCGTCGTCGGTCTCGGTCACGGGCTGCAGGCACTGACAGGCGGGCGTCGCCGCGAGCCAAAGCGCCAACATCCACTTCGAGGCCGAGCGATGCGGGGGGCGAAGAGCAGGCACGAAAGCACCAGACCGCGAGTCGGATCGCCGAGCAAGCGATGCGGCGATTGCTTGCCCAGCCCGCACGGCTTTGGGCTATGCGCGACCCATGGCTGCGAAGAAGAAGACCCCGGCGAAGAAGAAGCCCGCGTTCAAGAAGAAGCCCGTCGGGAAGCCGGCGGCGAAGTCCTCCAAGTCCGGGAAGAAGGCCTCGCCAGCGCGGAAGGCCAGCCCCGCCCGCAAGGCCGGTCCCAAGTCGAAGGGCGGCAAGCGTCCGGCAGCCCGTACCTCGAAGCGCCCCTCGCCCAGCCGCAAGGTCGCCGCCAAGAAGAGCGCCGCGAAGAAGCCGGTCTCCAAGGGCCCGAAGGTCAAGGTCGCCGAGGCTCCTGAGGCACTCGCGCTCGCCCGTTCCATCGCGAAGGTCGCCGGCGAGAAGAAGGCCGAGCGCATCACCATCATCGACACCCGCGTTCGTTCCTCTGCGGTCGGTTACGACTACGTGGTGCTCGCCAGCGGCGAATCAGACCGCCAGCTGACCGCCATTCAGGAAGGCGTCGACGAGCTGCTCGCGCCCCAGGGCAAGAAGGCCGCCACCGTCGAGGCCTCGGCCGACTGGGTGTGCGTGACCTACGACGAAGGGGTGGTCGCCCACTTCTTCACGCCTGATCGCCGCGAGCAGATGGATCTCGAAGACATGTGGAGCGACGCTCCCCGAGTCGCGCTCTAATCACCCCGTCGTCAGCCCCACATGAAGCTCACTTTTCTCTCGGTCGGCAAAGACCGCTCGGGGCTCTTTTCGCCCGGAGTCGACGAGTACGTGAAGCGCCTGAGCCACACCCACAAGGTGTCCGTGCTCGAGCTCGCGGAGTCGCGCGCTTCGGGGCTGAAGGCGAAGGAAGAAGAGGGGCAAACGCTGCTGGGCAAGTTGTCCACCCGCGACGTGCTGGTGGCGCTCGACGAGCGGGGCAAGCAGCTGAGCAGCGTCGACTTCGCCAAGTGGCTCGGCCGTCAGCAGGACTCGGGGAAGGACGTCGCCTTCGTCATCGGCGGCGATGAGGGGCTGTCCGACGCGGTGCGCGAGAAGGCGGGGCTGGTGCTTTCCCTGTCCGCGATGACCCTCCCACACCGGCTCGCACGGCTGGTGTTGGTCGAGCAGGTGTACCGCGGGTTCTCGATTCTCCGCGGCGAGCCGTACCACAAGGTCTGAGGCACCAGTTCGATGACGACGGGACGACGCACAACCCGATGGCCCCTGTCCCGCCGGACGGCGTATCTTCCCGACGCCCCCTCCATGCCGCTGCACATCGCCGTTCTCCAGGACCGCTTCCGCGCCGCAGTGCTGGGCTTCGCCATTGGGGATGCACTCGGCTTTCCGTTCCGTGGCTTGCCGGCGCCGGCGTTGATGCGGCAGCAGCCCTCGGCTGACGACTTCGCTTCCCGCCCGCGCGGTGGTTTCCCCCGGGGCCAGTTCAGCGACGACACCCAGATGATGATGGCGGTGGCCGACTCGGTGGTGCGTGAGAAGCGCATCGACGGCCGCACCGCCGCGCAGCACCTCTCGTGGCTCTGGCAAGAAGGCACCGTGCTGCAGCCGCCGCCCTCCGCCACCCAGGCAGCCGAGGCGTTGCTCGCCGGCACTCCGTGGATGAGCGCGGGCGCGCCGCTGGGCGTGTGCGACCCCTCGAGTCTTTCTCGCGGCGTGGTGGTGGGGCTCTCGAGTGAGCCGACACCCACCCGCCTTGCGCACGATTCCCAGGTGCTCACCGTGATGACGCACAAGGACCCGCTCTGCTCGGCGGCCGTCTCTGCGTTCGCTTGCGCGATTCAGATGGGCCTCTCGGGCGAGTCGATGAGCGCGCAAGATTTCTGCGAGCACGTGAGCAAGGCCGCCGCGCCGCACAGCCCCGCGCTGGCCGATGAGCTGTATTACCTGCCGCGCGCGCTCGCCTGGGACACCGACAAGGCGATGCTGGCGCTGCGCCGCGTGGGCGTGACGCCTTCGCACTACGACTTCGAGCTGGGCGTACCCGCCCACGTGACCCCGGTGCTGCTCTCGGCGCTGTTCTGTTTCCTCAAGTCGCCCAGTGATTTCCGCATGGCCGCGCAGCTGGCGCTCAAGTGCGGCGGCGAGGTCGACGTCATCGTGGGCATCACCGCGGCGGTGGCCGGCGCGCACCTGGGCACCGAAGCCATTCCCTCGCGGCTGCGCAAGAACGTGATGTACGCCGAGGCGCTGGTCGAGGTGGCTGACCGCTTGTTCGACGTGAAGCTCGCGCGGGTGCCGGTGCTCACGGCCGCGTTCGCGACGGTGAAACGATGATTCATCCCTACAGCAACGCGACGCAGAGCAAGTGGGACAAGGGCGAGTTCAAGGTGCAGCTGCTGTTGCCCGAGACCACGCGGCCGATGGGTTTTTGCGATGGCACCGCGGCCGATGTCGCCGAGCTGAAGGCGATCGCTGATGCGGAGAACGCCGCGATGACCATCGAGAAGAAAGTGCTCAAGACCGGCCGGGAGATCTGGACGCTCCGCGGCGGTGGTGGTGGCGGCGACTGATTTTACTTCTCCCTGCGCAAGCGGTGAGAGGTCGCTTCGTTTGCCGGTTGGACGTCAATGGCGTTCTGAAGGCTCAGCCCCGGAACTCCCAGTGCCAGGGTTCGCGCGGGATGGTGTGGAACCCGTAGCGAGCGCCGTTCTTGCGTAGCCAGTCGCTCGCGCCCGGGCTCGTACCCAGGTTCACGTCGACAGCTCGTCCGAGCCCGTGGTTGCTGGTTCCGGGCCGTGCTGCGAGGCCCAGTCTCCCGTTGGGTTGACGCACGCCGTAGATCCCCTTGCGTCGTGCCACGTCGACTTGGGCCGGGTATGAACGGTAACTGTCTGTCAGGCGAATGGTGACGCCGTCGCGACGGGCTGCGTCACGCATCTGCGTGTACGACCTGGCGGCGGCCCCGAACATCTTGTGGCCACCACCCACGTCGGTGAGCGCGTTCGCGGGAATGCGGCCGTTCCGGTAAGGGACCCGCTGGTTCGCGCGCACTGCCTCCTGCGGATTCGTACGGGTCGTGTTCTGTGCTCTGGCTGGCGTGAAAGGCCTGGCGCCGGGGCGGGCTGCTGGCGGAGTCTCGAAGCTGTCGCGCGCCCCCGGAAGCTGGAGTCTCTGGCCGATCTGCAGCTTGCGCGGGTCGACCCCCGGGTTTGCCTGACGGAGCCGGCTGAGCTGAATGTGATTGCGTCGTGCGATTTCGGACATCGTGTCGCCGCGTCGAATCGTGACTGCTGTCATCGAGGTGCTCCGTCGAGGAAGTGGCCTGCCTCATTATCCATCAGCGTCGGCGGTTGTTGCCGACCTTCCTCCAACGCGCAGGTGCCGGGAAATCCGAAGTGGGCGACCGTCGTCGATTGAATCAGTGGCGCGACGAACAGGCTCAAGAGAGGGCCCGTAGGCGCGAGGGGGCGAGAGCGTGACAGCCACGAAACAACGCCGCCTCCCTTGACTGACCGCATCAGAGCATGAGAGCCCGACGCCCATGTGCACTCGTCTTTCGGGCGCGGTTCTTCTCGTCGGCCTCGCGGCCTGTGGCGCTCAGGCTCCTCAGGCCGTCTCCCAAGACGTTGCGTTCCTCGTGCCGCTGAACGAGTCACGTGGCTTCATCACCGCTCGCGAGGTCGTTCCCCGGGCGCTTTTTGATCGCCTGCACCCCCTGACGATTTCAGATGAGCCTGACGATCTGTACTCGGCTCTCAGTGTCGTGGGCGTGCGTCTTGATGCGTGCTTCCAGGAAGGTGCGCCGCCAAGCGCTTGCCAGGCCCAGGTGCGATTGGTTCTTCAGCCGGTGTTCGATGATCCAGCAGGTGGTGTGACCAGTCGCGACGCCGCCGTCCACGTCTTTTTCGCCGCGAGCCCCGAAGAGGTTGTGAGTGCCGCGAAGGCGTTCATCAAGCTGAGAACGGAACGCAAGATGATGGTTCCCGAAGCACTTGAGGCTGCGCACCCGGGCTTTGTAGACGCGGAGTGGAGGTCGAAGGTGAAGGCGGTGCTCCTGCCGCTCATGGCCTCGGATCGACTCGTGCGAATGACCTCGATGGGCGTGCATGCGAGCGGTCAGGCGTGGATCTTCGCGGGTATCAACATTGCGGCAGGGCAACCCACCGACATTCAGGTGCCTACGCTCTCAGTCACCACAGAGGACCACGTGACCAGCACCGGCGGCTCCGCGGCGCTCGAGCTCTCAGTCGACCCGGTCTCCGCTGCCGAGCCGACACTCGGCCCGGTGGTGATCTCGGGCGGCTTGAACCAGGCCAGTGCGGACCAGCTCACGGCCGCCGCAAGCTCGTTGGAGCGGCTGGAGAACCCGAAGGTCCACAACCCGGGCACTGTCGACTGCGCAACTTGTCACGTCGCTGCGCTCTCGAGAGTTGCGCTCGAGAAGAAGGGGCTGACCTTCGACAGCCCAGTCCGGAGCTCGGCGGTCTTCGAGGACACGCGGAACCTTCGGGCCTTCGGTTACTTCTTTGATCGCCCCGCCTTGAGCCCGCGTCTGCTCCGCGAAGTGGCGCTCGTTCGCGACGACTTCAATTCCCGACTGGAGCAATCACCGTGAACCTCACTCGCTGCATCTTGTTGTCCCTTGCACTCTCTGCTGGGAGTTCGTTCGCAAACGCGCCTTGCGTCGCCGCCGACTTCGGAAACGGAGTTTGCGACTGCGGCTGCGGCACCGCTGATCAGGACTGCGGAGCCCCAGCGCCAGGGAAGAGTGAGTTCACGGTTTGCGTTCAAAACCACTGCGCCGCGGGTCGGGTCCCCTGGGAACACATGCCTTCCGCCTGCATGAACTCAGCATGCGGAGACGGGTGGACCGACACCGCCGCCGGCGAGGTCTGCGATGACGGGAACGCCCTGAACAGCGGCGGCTGTGCTGCAAATTGCCGTTCGGTCACAGCAGGCTACGTGTGCGGTGCTGGCGCGGCCGGGTGTCGTTTGGCTCCGGTCGATGCGGGGCAGCGCGACGCTGGCATGCAGCAACTCGACGCGGGCTCGGCAGCGACCGACGCGGGATCTGATGCAGGCGTCGGAGTTCAGGAGCCAGATGCCGGCAGCCCCGCTGGAGAGCAGCCCGGCGATGCGATGCCGAAGACTGGCTGCAGCGTCGTTGGCGGAGAATTCCTGGTGCTCGGTTTGTTGCTCATCCGCCGACGCTCGGCCTGAAACTCGCCCCCCTCAAGATCGACCGGAGCAACGCTCGCCGTCACAGTGGTGCGTGGCGTGGTGCTCAAGACCGGCCGGGGGGAAGTTACCGCTGCTTGATCGACAGCAGCGCGCGCAGCCCCGGCGAGACGCTGGTGAACTGAATGCCCAGCCGGTGCCAGGTGCTCATCATCGGGTTGCCCGGCGTCACCCACGCGACCTTGCCCGTCCACTTGAGCTCGAGGTGCCCGTGCAACACGAAGCCGTTCACCTCCGCGCCCGCCGCGTGCAGCGTGGGCGTCTCGAGGCACACGCCGGTGTCCGACACGTCGGCGCTCAGTGCGGCGCGCCGGCCGATGGAGACGGGGAGTCGCAGGGCCATTCGCTTCGTTTGACGGTTGGACATGCGTGAGACGCTCTCACGCAGCAGACGCGCGGCAAGTTTCCCACCCGCTCAGAAGTGGAAGAGGTCCTTGAACCTGCCCACCATCGAACCCAGGAAGCCGGTCGACGGGGGCGCGTAGTGCACCGCGGCCAGGTTGTGCCGGAACTCTTCCACCGTCATCGACTCGCGTTCACCGGTGGTGGGGTCGCGGAAATACACCCGGCCATTCCTCACCGCTTCCAACGACACGCAGTGATTCGACTGCTGCCCGTCGATCGTGATGTCGAAGAGCACCGGGCGGTTCGGCCGCTCGCGCGCCATGATCTCGTTGAGCTCGGCGGTCGCCTCGGCGTCGCTGCCGATCTCCTTCGTCTCGTATTTGACGCCGAAGAGCTGCCCGACCATCGCGGTGATCTGATCACCATGCAGCCCGCGGTAGGTCTGCCCGCTGCCCACGCTCTCCTGCGCGTACTCGAGATAGGTGTCGCTGCCGTTGGCGAACTCCATCGCCGCCGCCTGGAAGATCGCCTCGGAGGTCGAGCGCCCGTCTTTCGCCGCGTCGCTCGCGTACACGTCCCACTTCGAGTCGCTCACCAGCTCGCCGCCGCCGCGCATCGTCACCTTGCCGTCGCACACCAGGCCCGCCATCAGCCGCGCGTATTCACCGGGCTCTTCGTGCGCGAGCTCGTACTGCATGGTGGTGACCGTGCAGGTCGGGGCCCGCCCCTGCCGAATGCGGCCTGGGTTCACCAGGTCGTAGACCACCTGGCCCAGCACGCCTTCACCGTTGGGAGAAGCGGCGAGGCGGTTGAGGCTGTCGAGCACCGTCGAGCCGTCTTTGCCCTTCGCGGTGAGCATCGCGCCGCCGCTCTGCTCGAACATCTCGGCCACGCCGCGCGCGACCCTCACGTTCTTCGAGGACATCAGCGTGACGATCTGCGCCCGCTCGGTCGCGGACATCTTGGCGAACTCGGGCGTCTTGAAGACGTAGGCGGCCTGGTCCGCCACCTGGCTCCTGCCGGTGAGGAGCGCGTCCATCTCCTGGGTGGTCTTGGTGGAGAGCCCCGCACGCCCGGGCTTGAGCGCCGGACCGGTGTCCGTGGGCTCGTCAGGCTTGCCCACGCCTCCATCCACTCCGCCCGCGGCGCTGGGCCCGCCCTTGCCGATGGAGTCGTCGTTGGTGCCGCGGCCGATCGAATCGTCGTTCGTGCCGTGACCGCGGCCGATGGAGTCGTCGTTGGTGCCCCGGCCGATGGAGTCGTCGTTCGTGCCGTGGCCGCGACCGATGGAGTCGTCATTGGTCCCGCGCCCGGTGGAGTCAGCGTCGTGATCGCGGCAGTGAGCGGCATGGCGCTCGAGCTCGACCGGTGCCGGGCGGAAAGTCTCGAAGCTGCTGGTGCGGCCGGTCTTCGCCGCCACGGCCGCGCTCAGCTGCGTCGCGGGAGGCGCCGTGACCGGGGGTTTGACGACCACCGGGGTCGACGGCTTGGCGACGGGGCGCGGGGCACTCGGTTGCGGCTCGATCTTGCGGATGGTCATGGTGGGTGGCCTCAGCTTTCATTGTCGAACAATGCGCACTGCAGTGCTCAGTGGGTCGATGTACGCCGTGACGTTCTGGCTGCTTGTCGAAATTCCCCCTGGAATTACCCGTCGAAATGACCGCTGAAACGTCAACCCGCCTTGCAGCGGCCTGCGAATTTCAGATGCCGATTCCCACCGTGAAGACGCCGGCCACCGACGAGGCCGAGCCCGCGAAGATCGTCTCCGCCGCCCCCTCGATGAAGAAGGGAGCGCTGCGCAGATCCGTCAAATGAAACCCGACCCCGGTGCGAAGGCCTGCGCGCAGGTTGGGCACCCGAAGCACCGGCCCCATGAAGAGCGACACCGAACCGCCCGGCGCCCCGACGTTGCCCCACAGGCGGCCTTCGCTCCAGCGCGAGACCTCGAGGCCCACCCGCACGCTCAATTCGTGTTCGCCTCTGAAGCGGTATTCGAAAGCCGCGTGGCCGATCAGGTGAATGTCGAACCAGCGCCGCACGCCGATGCGCCCGCCCGCCATCACCGAACCCAGCGAGCTGGCTTCGGTGGTGAGGCCCGCGAGCACTCCGACGGTGAGGCCCCAGCGCGGCTCGAAGCGGCCTTCCTGCTCGATGAGCTTGTCCTGCACCAGGTCCTCGAAGTGCGGCTGCAGCTCTGCGAGCGATTGGGGATCGATGCCGCCCCAGATCATTCGCAGATCGGCTTCGGTGAGCTCGGGCCCCGTCACCACGCGTGAGCTGCCTTGATCATCGAAGAGCTGAAAGCAGCGGCCCCGCACGCACGCTCCGCAGCGCAGCTCGCCCGAAGGCATCACGTCGCAGCGGCTGGTCGCGCGTTGGCTCCTCAGGCGCGCCGCGGCTTCTTCCGCAGGAACGGGGAAGCGAAGCGTCTGCAGCGCGTCACTGACCACCTCGCGCCGCGCGCCGGCCACGCCCGTCAGCCTGCAGCCGGTGACGAACAGCAGGCAGAGCAGGGCGAGGCGTCGTTTCATCGCTTCTGCTTGTCCCACTCGGCGCGGCCCTGCGCGTCGAGGGCGGCGAAGTCTTCTGCCGAGAGGGTGAGCCCGGCGGCCTGCATGTTTTCCTCGAGGTGCTTCACCTGCCCGGTCCCGGGGATCGGCAGCATCACCTTGCTGCGCTGGAGCACCCACGCGAGCGCCACCGCGGACGGCGTCACCTGGAGGCGCGCGGCGATGGTGTCGAGCACGCCACCGGGCCGCGCGAGGCTGCCCGCCGCGAGGGGGAACCAGGGAATGAAGCCGATCGATTCCTGCTCGCAGAACGTGAGCACGTCTTCGCTCTGGCGGTTCACCAGGTTGTAGAGGTTCTGCACGGTGGCCACGGTGAAGTGGCGGCGCGCGGCTTCGATCTCTTCGACCTTCACTTCCGACAAGCCGACGTGGGTGATGAGGCCCTCGCGCTGCATCTCGGCGATGCACGCGAACTGTTCGTCACGCGGCACTTTGGGATCGACGCGGTGCAGCTGCCACAGCGGCAGCTTCTCGAGCTTGAGCCTGCGCAGGCTCATCATCACGCACTGACGCAGGTACTCGGGGCGCCCCACCGGCATCCACACCCCGGGGCCCGCGCGGGTCAGGCCGCCCTTGGTGGCGATCACCAGGCCCGGCGGGTACGGGTGCAGCACGTCGCCCAGCAGGTCTTCGCTGATGAAGGGGCCGTACGAATCAGCGGTGTCGATGAAGTCGATGCCCAGCTCAGGCAGCCGCGCGAGCACCCGGCGCGCTTCGGCCACGTCGCGGGGCGGGCCCCAGATGCCGTCGCCGGTGATGCGCATCGCGCCGAAGCCGAGGCGATGCACCGGCAGCACGCCACCTATGGAAAAAGTTCCTGCCTGGGCGACGGACGGAGGAGCCATGCCCCGACGCTATGACGGGTTGCTTCCACCCGCACGCGCCGAGTAACCACCTGCGCCATGCGTGTTCGCCTGATTCCTGGTCTGGCTCTGCTGCTGCTGGGTTGTCCTGCGCCGATCACCGCGGGCGCCATCGGCTTCTTCCGCGGCGACCCCATCGACATCTCGCCGGGCGACTCGGTGCAGCTGACCTGGCAATCGCAGAACGCCAAGAGCTGCCAGCTCTCGCCGGACATCGGAGAAGTCGCCGCGAACGGCGCGCAGCTCGTCACGCCGCAGGTGACCACCGTGTACGAGCTGACCTGCAACGGCGCGTCGAAGAGGCTCACCATCGGCGTCAAGCCGTACGTCTCCATCACCCGCTTCGAGGCGACCCCCGCCCAGACGGTGCCGGATGGCGCGGCCGTGCTCTCGTGGGACGGCGCCGATGCGCTGAGCTGCGCGCTCGAGCCCGGGCTGGGTGAAGTGCCCGTCACCGGAACGAAGACGGTCGTGGTCGCCCAGACCACGCTCTACACGCTGACCTGCAAGGGCGCGGGCTTCGACGCGGTCGCCACCACCACCGTCACCGTGGTGCCCGTCACCATGCTCGACCCGCCGACCGGCGTGAGCGTGACCGCGGGCGATGGGGTGCTCACGGTGCATTGGATGCAGAGCGTGGGCAGCGGCACCGTCTACCTGGCCGAGGCTCCGGGCATCGAGGTGGCGAACATCGACACGCTCCCCGGGCGGGCCATTTTCCGCAAGGTGCTCAGCCCCTTCGTCATCTCCGGGCTCGTCGATGGCCGCACCTATTATCTGCGGGTGGCCGCCGCCTCGGGCACGGTGGAGAGCGCGCTGTCGACCGAGGTCTCCGGCACGCCGATGGACAACCCCGCTGGCACCGACCCGTACTTCACCGAGCAGTGGCACCTGGTGAACCCCAACGGCGAAGACATTCACGTGCTCGACGCGTGGGCCACCGGGCTGCGGGGCGAGGGCATCAAGATCGCGGTGGTCGACGAGGGCGTCGACGAGAAACACGAAGACTTGAAGCAAAACATTCTGACGGGCGCTGGCCACGACTATCTGGGCACCGCGCCGGTGCGGCTGGCGGAGCACGGCACCTGCGTGGCGGGCCTGCTCTCGGCGCGCGACTTGAACGGTGTGGGCGTGCGAGGCGTCGCTCCGCGCGCGGGGTTGATGAGCTTCAACGTGCTGCAGGACCTCACCAGCCGCAATGAGTACGACGCGATGGTTCGGCAGAAGGACGTCGTGAGCATCAGCAACAACTCGTGGGGCGACGCCGCTGACAACACCGGGCTGCTCGCCTTCGCGGATCCGCAGTGGCTGCGGGGCGTCACCGAAGGGGCCACCACGGGGCGCGGCGGCAAGGGCGTGGTGTATTTCTGGGCCTCGGGCAACGGCGGTGATTCGACCCAGGGCGGGCTCGACGACTCGAACTTCGACGCGCAGGCGGCCAGCCGCTTCGTGATGGCGGTGGGCGGCGTCGGTCACGATGGCAAGAAGCCGGACTACGCCGAAGGCGGCGCCAACGTGCTCATCGTCGCGCCCACCGAAGGCAATGATTCCATCGCGCTGACCACCACCGACATCACGGGCTCAGCTGGATACAACGCGGGTAACGATTCGGCCGAGCACCCGAACCCGAATTATTCGAAGACGATGAATGGCACCTCGGGTTCCACCCCGGTGGCCGCGGGCGTGGGCGCGCTGATCCTTCAGGCCCGGCCTGAGCTCTCGTATCGCGACGTGCGCCGGGTGCTGGCGTTGTCCGCGCGGAAGAACGACGCGACCTCGCAGGGCTGGGTGAACAACGGTGCGGGGCTGCACGTGAATCATGGGTACGGCTTTGGCGTGGTCGACGCGAACGCGGCCGTGCTGCTCGCGCGCAGCATCGTGCCGGTGGGACCTGAGCTGTCCTTCGCGAGCCCGCTCGAATCACCGGCGTTGGCCATTCCCGACGATGATGTCGCGGGTGCCTCGTC
The DNA here is from genome assembly GCA_043758715.1 of Archangium sp. Classification (GTDB taxonomy): domain Bacteria; phylum Myxococcota; class Myxococcia; order Myxococcales; family Myxococcaceae; genus Archangium_A. The sequence continues at coordinate 3,502 of JAYVNA010000301.1, read as the reverse complement.
GTCCATCAACGTGGCCAACAGCGGCATCGGCCACATCGAGTGGGTGGAGATCGAAGTGACGATCGCTCACGCGCGCACGGCTGATCTCGAGATCACCCTGCAGAAATCGGGAGGCGTCACCGACACGCTGCACCCGCTGCATGGCTGCATCAACACCAACACCTCTCAACCGGGGCCCTGCAGCGACATCGATGGCTTCGTCTTCAACAGCGTGCGGCACCTCGATGAACCGGCCGATGGGTCATGGACGCTCGTCGTGAAGGATCGCCGGGCCGGGACCGTCGGCACGCTCACCAGCTGGAAGTTGCGCATCTTCGGGAGGCAGTGACATGCAGACCCTTCTCTTGTTGGCCGTGCTGTCACAGATCTCCACCACGCCTTCGCCGGGGTTGCCCAGCGAGCGCCAGCCGTTCACGTTCAGTGACGGGCAGCGCACGTACAAGCTGTGGGAGAGCGCGACGTTGATCGCCGAGCCCTCGCCCACGCCTGCGTTGCGCGCGGCGATTCTCCAGGCCGAGCCGGGCGCCGAGCTGGTGGTCGAGCGGCCGACCATGCGGGTGTGGAAGGTGCGCGACGCCGCGGGGCTGCGGGCGAAGCTCGACGCGCTTCGGCCGGTGTTCCACGACAACCGCTCCGGGAGTGGCCGGTTCCGGGTGCCGCTGGCGCTGGTGTGCGGGGGACAGCGGGTGATCAAGCCCTGGGAAGAGGTGCTGTCGGGCAGTGGCGGGGCATGTCTCCCCGACTTCTGGTACCCGCCGGTGCTTCGCTAGCGGAGTTCATCATCAGCGGACTATTCTCGTGACGTTGTGCCCTGCCTCAGGAGGCCTCTCATGTTGACCCTCGCGCTGGTGTCTCACCTCGTTCTCTCGGCTGCTCCGGCGGTGCTCACCATCGACGTGAAGCCCGATGGGGTCGAGGTGAAGGTCGACGGCAAGAAGGCCGGCGTGAGCGGCAAGAACATCGTGATGAAGCTCAAGGCCGGCAAGCACGTGGTGCGGCTCTCTCACAAGGGCGACGCGCACGAAGAAGAGGTCGCGCTCAAGGCCGGCGAGAAGAAGACCTACCAGTGGGAGTTCGAGGGCTCGAAGCCGGGCGCCGCCCCCACGGACGAGACGCCCAGCGCCGAGTAGACCGATGCCGCGCTTGGTTGCGATCGCAGACACGCACAACGCTCGAGTCGCGCTCCCTGACGGTGACATCCTCATTCACGCAGGCGACCTCACGGGCCGCGGCTCACTGCCCGAACTCGAGCGCGTCGCTGATTGGCTGCGCTCCCAGCCGCACGCTCACAAGGTGGTGATCGCGGGGAACCACGACTTCGCGTTGCAGCGGAACCCGGCGGCGGCGCGCGCGCTGTTCCACGGCCTCACATTCCTCGAAGACAACGAAGTGACGGTGGCGGGCCTGCGCATCTGGGGCAGTCCCTGGCAACCGTGGTTTCACGACTGGGCGTTCAATGCGCGGCGCGGCCCGGAGATCGACGCCAAGTGGAAGCTCATTCCCGAGGGCATCGACGTGCTCGTCACCCACGGCCCGCCGTACGGCTTCGGCGATCGGGTGCACGGCGGGGAACGCGTGGGCTGCGAAGACCTGCTGCGGCACCTGGCGCGCGTCAAGCCGCGGCTGCACTTGTTCGGGCACATTCACGAAGATCGCGGCGAGTGGCAGCTGGGGCCGACCCGAATCGTCAACTGCACGACCTCGGAAGGCGAACTGCCTGCTACCCTGATCGATCTTTCATGACCCCCATGCAGCAGGACCAGCAGAACCAGCCGCTCGCTCCTCCTCCGGTCGCTGCGGCGTACAAGCCGGCGCTGCCCCCTCGTGCGAATGGCGCGCTGCTGCTGGTGTTGGGCATGGTGGCGGAAGGCGTCAACGCCTTCACGCTCTTCAACGACAGCACGTTCTATCCGAAGCTGCTGATCATCGGGACCGTGCTGATGCCGATCGGCTTGTGGACGCTGGTGACCGGCATTGCGTACGACAAGAAGAACCCGGTGAAGCCGCCGACGTGGTGGACGGTGGGCGTGGTGGTGTTGACCATCATCGGCGTGATCGCGGGCATCGGCTTGTCGGCGGTGATCTCCGACTGATCTAACGAGAGAGCGCTTCTGCGACCTCGGCGCTCTCGTTGATGGTGCGCTGGCTGAGCGCGGTGAGTGAACCGAAGTAGCCGAACGCGCGCATCGCTCGCGGATCATCACCGGCGCCATCGACGCGCCGTAGATCGAACCGCGAGTTCCCCACGTAGGCATCGGCCATCACGCTGGTATCGATCGGCCGTTCCTTCTTCGCGTTGCTCAACGAGCGGCTGGCGACGTGACAACTGCTGCAGTCGACGGTCTTGGGGTTCGATCGCGCCGGATGCTCGATGCGAAGCGCCGCGGCGATCGCGCGCTCGTAGGTTCGGGTATCGGTGAGCCGCAGCTCTGACTCCGAGAGCAGCACGGGGAACTGGTCGCCGACCGCTTCGGGTTGCAGCTGGCCGGAGCGGAAGTCGGTGTTGCCGAACTCCTGCACGCCTTGCTGCGTTTGATTGGTCAGCCGGGGAATGTCGTCAGCGAGCAGCGCGCCATTGACCACGTTGAACGCGCCAAAGCGCCACGCGGTGTCGGCCTGCACCACCCGCATGAACGCGACGCGGGTGAGGTTCTGCGAGCCGCACAGCCGCGTCACCATCGAGTGCAGCGTGGTGGCGTAGGGGCCCTCGAGGCCCTGCGCGCGCATCACCGGGTGAACATCGAGCGGTTTTCCGTCAGTCGCGCCGGCCGCGATCGAGCGAAGGTCGGTGAGGGTCTGGCGGGCGCCGTCGAACTCGGCGTCGGTCAGCTCGTAGAAGAGGTGGATGGTGCCGTCTTCGGTGGTGGTCTGAAGCGCGTCGATCGTGAGCGGCTGCGCCACCAGGCGGAGCTGCTTGATGCACCCGGTGGTGGGCTCTTTGGGGAAACACGGGTCGATTCGAATCGAGATCACCCGGAACTTCGGGAAGAGCTCGGCGGCGTCTTCGGTCGTCACCAGGCCGGGCAGGGTGTCGTAGAGCGCGCGGGGGAGCAGCGGGCCTTTGCTGCCTTCCGAGGCGAGGCCGAGCAGCGAATTGTGTTTCGCAGGCGGCGGCAGGGGGAGCAGCCACGAGACGTCGTTGAGATCGAAGCCGCCGTCGGTGAACGAGGCGCCTGCGTCGGTCCCGCCATCTTGCGAAGGAGGATTGGGCGCGCCGCAGCCCACGAGGATCAGTGACAGGAAGAGGAGGGGACGCATCGGGCTTGAACGTGAGCAAGCCACGTTCCACGCGCAACCCGGCGAGATGATGGCTCGAGAGGGCAGGACCGCCCTCAGAAAACTGACTTGCCTGAAAGGTTCAGCGGTTGATCAGGGTGCGGCCGAGCTCGGCCAGCTGCGAACGGAGCGAGCCGTCGTACATGTGGCTGCCGACCTGAGCGATCACGCCGCCGATGAGGTTGGCGTCGATCTTGGTCTCGAGCACCACGCTGCGCTGGGTGAT
>JAYVNA010000300.1:0-16564 GCA_043758715.1 Archangium sp. | reverse complement strand
CGCCCTCGCTCTCGCCGTCGCCTTCTTCGGCCTTCTCGGTGTCCGATTCCGGCACCTCGGGCTCTTCACCGCCGTCGATGCCGATCAGATCGCCCTCGAGGCCCAGCTCGTCACCTTCTTCACCGGCCAGCGCCGCGAATTCTTCAGCGGTGCGCTTGGGCCGATCGCGGCCGGGAATGAACAGCAGAATGTCGAAGGCATCTTCGGCGTCTGCGGGCTGCACGCCCATCGCCGCCGACAGCTCGTCGACGAACAGGTGCCGGGCGTCGTTGTAGAGCTCGCGTTCCTTGGGGGGCAGCGGCCGGAGCTCGGAGAGCACCTGCAGGCCCTTCACCACTTCGGCCAGGCCGAGCAGTCCACCTTCCGAAAGACGCGCGGTGTTCTCGCGAGCGCGTTTCTTCCAGTCGAGCGACGCCCTCTCGGAATCACTCTTGAGGTAGTCGACGACCTTCTTCACGTCGTCGGCCGTGGACACCCGGCGAACGCCGTTCTTCTCGAGTTTCTCGCGAGGGACCTTCACCTTGGCGCCGGTCTCGATGATGACCAGGCTGACGAAGGTGAGTTTCTGACCGGCGATCTCTTCGGTCTTGATCTCGGTGACGGAGCACAGGCCCTGGTTCGGATACACCAGCCTGTCGCCGACGGAGAGCGACGTCATGTCGGGCATGGCGAGACTTCCACCACGACCGTTTTACGAAGTCACTCGTTTATGAAGGCCTTCACTTGTTCATGAGGGCGTTTGCCTTCCGCCCTCACTTCTTCTCAGCGTTGAGCTTGACCAGCATCGCGTGAAGCCGGGAGTCGATCGCCTTGTTCACTTCGGCATCGCTGGGGTGGGGACGGACGATTGAGGAGGCGAGCGCGCCACCGGCCATCAGTCCCGACATCACCGTCACTGCGAAAAGGAGCTTCTTCATGGGCGTTCTCCGTGTGTGGGCTTGCTGCACACACAGAGTACGGGCGTGGCGGAGCTGATCAATTTTTCGGCTACAGGATTCTACGTAGCGTCACCGTTTCTTTTTCTTGATCGGCCGCACTTCTCGCAATTCGAACTCGAGGCGCCCCGATTCCGCGTCGGCCAGATCGTCGATGAACGTGACCCAGAACGAGCTCAGCCCTTCGAGCCGCACCACCTGATCAATCGGCGCGATGACGAGCCCGTTCGGCGTGCCCACCACCACTAGCTTGAGCGGCTCACCCCGCTCGCGGGCGATCGCCGGCGGCGTGCCCTGGTGCGGCGTCAGCTCGTACGCAGTGGTCGCGCTGAGCCCGGTGACGGTGACGCGTTGAGAGGAGGCGAAGTTAAGCTTCGGCGAGACGCTCTTCACCTGCGCCTTCTTCTGGCCTTCGATCAACACCGACAGGGGCCGCGCCTTCGTCTCGTCTTTCTCGTCAGCTCCCAGCAGGCTCGAGGGCACGTGGAAGGCGTAGAACTTCGAGGCGCTCTTGATGAGCAGCGGGTCGGGCCCGAAGATTCCCGGTTGCGCGCCGCCATCGCTCACCACGTAGAACGCCCAGCCCGGGGTGAGGGTCTTGCCCAGCAGCGCCACCCGGTAGGTCTTGCCCGGCTCGAGCGCGACCTGCACCGCGCCCGATGACGAGAGATCGAGCCGGTGCCGCGTGGCATCGAGCGAAAACTTCGCCGTGGGCCAGGTGACGAGATCCGGCGCGGGCGGGGGCTCGGGCGGCTTCGGCGGTTCCACCAGCACCGGCAGCGGGGCAGGGGGCCTGGGCGGCTCGGGCGGCGGCGGCACCTGCAGCTTCGCTTCGACCAGCAGGTGCTGCCCCGACTTGAGCGGCACCTCGTTCTTCCAGGTCTGGTACCCGGGAAAGTTCACCTCGAGCTTGAGCGTGCGATCGCCCACCAGCCGCCCCACCTGCGTCGGGGTCTTCGAGGGCAATACCTTGCCGTCGAGCTTCACCTCGGCACCCGACGGCACGCTGTTGATCTCGATCGAGCCTTCCTTCAGCCGCTGGAGCACCGTCACCGCGCCGAAGCCGACCAACCCCGCGGCGATCAACAGCGCGAGGCCCTTCACCCAGGGAACGCGCGGCGCCGGGGTGGGGAGCTCGTCGAACTTCGAGAGCTGCGGCGCGCCGTGCAGCTTCGCTTCGGAAAACGCCACCATCTCGGTCGGGTCTTCAGACTCGTCGGGGTTGCCTGGCGGCGGCCGGGTGGGAATCGGCTCTTTCCATTTCTGCGCACGCTCGACGAAGTCCCGCGGCAGTTGAACGGGCCGCCCGTCTTTCACCAGCTCTTCCTCGAACAGCAGGTGGAGGAAGAGGGTGAGCATGCCGCCCGTGAACTCCGGGTGGTTGTTCGCGAGGAAGCGGTTGAGGTCTTGCTGAAACGCCTCGGCGGTCTGGTAGCGATCGGCCTTTTCCAGCGCCATCGCCTTGAGCACCACGCGCTCGAGATCGGGCGGAATGCGCGGGTTCAGCTCTCGGGGTTTTTGAAACTGCCCGCGCACGATGCGGGCCATCACGTCCATCAAGCGGCCCTGAAACGGCAGCTGTCCGGTGAGCAGCTCGTACAACACGATGCCCGCGGCGAAGACGTCGGTGCGCGCGTCGAGTTCCTTGGCCTTGGCCTGCTCGGGCGCGAAGTAGGCGTACTTGCCCTTCACCGCGTTGGCCGCCGTCTCTTCTGCGCTCGCGTTGCGGGCCTTGGCGATGCCGAAGTCGACCAGCTTGACCTGGCCCTCGTAGCTGATGAGCACGTTCTGAGGGCTCACGTCGCGGTGCACGATCTTCAGCGGCCGGCCGCTCTCGTCGAGCCGCGCGTGCGCGTAGTGCAGGCCCTTGAGCATCTCGGCGCAGATGAAGGCGGCGAACTCCGGCGGCAGCACGGGAATGCCCAGCGTGCGCATGCGCTTGACCACCTTCGAGAGCGGGTGGCCGTCGACCAGCTCCATCGCCAGGAAGTAGTCGCCGTCGATGGCCCCGAAGTCGAAGACCTGGGCGATATTGCCGTGCGAGAGCCCCATCACGATGCGCGCTTCGTTGGTGAACATGCCGATGAAGGCCTTGTTCTCGGCGTAGTGCGGCAGAATTCGTTTGATGACGACCTGCTTGGTCACCCCGGGCGCGGGCTCGTAGCGGGCGCGAAAAATCTCAGCCATCCCGCCCGCGGCGATGCGGTCGAGCAGCTCATACTTTCCGAATCTGGTCGTTTCGGCAGGTGACAACGTGGGCGTCCCAGCAGGGCGCGCGGAAGGTAACATGGCGCCCGATGCGCTCCCTTACACTTGTTGTCCTGTTGCTCGCTTCTTCCTCCTGGGCGGGGGCGGCGGTGCTGCTCTTTCCCGCGGTGGGTACCCCCGGGCAGGTGACGCTCTCGGGCCGGGTGCTCAAGCATTCCGCCACGGGCGGCAGCTCGACCTTCTCGAAGAACCTGCGCCGGCTCACCTCTTCCAACTGGGAAGGGGCCTCGGTCGAGGTGCGCTACGCCGGACGCAGCGCCGTGGTGGTCAGCGGCCACGACGGCAACTTCAGCGTCACGATCACGGGTGACAAGAAGCCCTTCGAGGTCGGGCTCACCACCGCGGAGGCCTTCGTCAAAGGCGCCGAAGCGGGCATCGCCACCGTGGACATCGTCGACCCCAGCGCCGCCTTCTTCGTGGTGAGCGACTTCGACGACACGCTCGCGGTCACCAACGTGGTCAAGGGAGCCGCAGTGATGAAGGCCGCCCTGATGCAGGACGAAACGACCCAGCCGGTGGTGGAAGGCATGGCGGAATTCTATGGCTGCCTCAAAGACGACAAGCCCGCGCGGCCCGGCTTCGCGCTCGTGAGCGGCTCTCCGGCGCAGTACGTGGGCCGGGTGCGGCAGTTTCTGAGCGCGCACAACTTTCCGGTGTTCGGCCTCTACCTGCGAGACCTCGGGCCTTCGACGCTCTCGAACTACAAGCAGCCGGTGATCCGCGAGCTGCTGAGGGCAATGCCCAACCCGGTGGTGCTGGTGGGTGACTCAGGCGAACACGACCCCGAGGTCTACCAGCAGATGAACGAGGAATTTCCCGGGCGCGTGAAGGCCATCTACATTCGCAACGCGGGCCACGCGGACGACCGCAAGCGCTTCGAAGGCATGATGCTGTTTCAGAACCCCAAAGAGGCCGCGCTCGACGCGGTGAAGAAGGGCCTCGCGAACGCGGAGTGCGTCGCCCGCGCGTTCCCCGAGGTGAAAAAGTGATGCGCATCGTTGGCATGGTGGCGTTGGCGTCGATGCTGGGTTGTCAGCAACAGAAGCCCCCTGAGCCCATTCCCCGGGCGCAACCCAAGCCCCTCGAGCCGCTGGAACGCGTGCTCCTCGACGCGGGTGACGACCGCGACGCGCTCTATGAAGTGGTGCCGTTCACGCCCGTCGGCCCCCCGATTCCCAAAGACGCGCGCCTGGTGAAGTTGAACGGAGAGAAGACGGTGGTGCCCCCCGGCACCGGGCCGATCGTCTTCGTGCCCGACGAAGACACCTACCTCGCTCAGCTCGCGCCGCTGCTGGCGAGCATCGGCGATGGAAAAGAAGAGCTGTGGCTGCAGCACCCGACCGCGCCGATCGCGTTCAAGGTGACGCTGCGTGACGCCGCCCACTTCCAGGAGTGGATCGATGAGCCCGTGCCTGGAAAGCTCAGGGTCATTCAGCGCGCCGACGGCTTCGAGCTGCAGACCAACCTCGGCAAGTTGCCCGGCGGAGATCCCAACGGGCCCACCGTGCCCCTGCGCGGCGGGAAGATGGATCTGACGACCCTGCAGCGCGGTTTTCAGCGCATTCAGGGCAAGTTCAAGTCGGCCCCCGACGTGTGCTTCGTGCCCTCGTTCGGCACTGAGTTCGCGAAAATCTCGAGCGCGATGGCGGTGAACTATCTCTCTGCAGAGAGCGCCTACTTCCCCGAGACGTGCCTGGTGTTCCCTCGACCGGCGAAGTGAACCGCTCTCATTTGTTCCTTGATGCCCCGGTTTCCGTGTGTAGGTTCGGCCCCCCATTTACGGGAGGGAGTTCCACACATGTTGAAGAACCTCATTGCCGTTTCTCTGTTCGCAGTCGTCGGTCTGGGCTGTGCCCATGGCCAGCGCGCCTACGTCGATCCCCCCGCTGCCATGAAGCCTGAGCCTGCCGCGATGTGGACTCGCCCCCAGGAGGTTGGTTACACGCTGGGAGAGCGCATTCAGGGTGAGGCGGCCACCACCTGCATCCTCATGTTCATCTGCTGGGGCAATGAGGGCGGCAGCTTCACCGACTCCATCGCCGGCGGCATCTCCTCCATCTTCACCGGCGGGGTGGCCGATCCGCTGGTGGCCGCGGCCGCGGCGGGCGCGGTGATGTCGGCTCCCACGGAGACCGACGGTATCCTCGTGCTCAACCACGAGACTGATTCCTTCAACATCTTTGTCTTCTCGCGCCGGTCGGCCCGCGTGATCGGGAAGGCCGTTCGCTTCCACCCGATCGGCGAAGTCAGCCAGGAGCGCGCGGACAAGGTTCGCAACCTCAAGGCCGCCTCGGGCGCCATCCAGATTCAGGGCGCGTCGATGGGCCTCTGAGTCCGACGACTCAGTGATGAATCAGGGCAGGGCCTCGCGGCTCTGCCCTTTTTCTTTGCGGGAGATATGACGGCCACTCCTCAAGACGGAGTGGTTCGCAGATGCACGACGAGTCGATTGGCGGCGGTTTCCTCCTCGAGCCCATTGGCCACCGGCCGGTGATGGCGCCCGAGTTCTTCTCTTCCGAACAGCGCATGCTCTATGAGACCGCGAAGCGCTTCAGCGCCGAAGAGGTGCTGCCCCGCGCAGATCGGATCGAGAAGAAAGACTTCGCACTGCTGCGCGAGTTGCTGCGCAAGGCCGGCGAGCTGGGCCTGCTCGGCATCGACGTCGAAGAAGCGCACGGCGGCAGTGGGCTCGACAAGACCACCACCCTGGTGGTCGCCGAAGCCAAGAGTCTGCTGGGCAGCTGGTCGGTGACCTTCGCCGCGCACACCTGCATCGGCACCCTGCCCATCGTCTGGTTTGGCAACGAAGCGCAGAAGGCGAAGTACCTGCCGGGCCTGACGAGCGGAGAAAAAGTCGCAGCCTACGCGCTGACCGAAGCGGGCTCGGGCAGCGACGCGCTGGGCGCCAAGTCGCGCGCGGTGAAGAGCGCCGACGGCAAGCACTGGGTGCTCACCGGCAGCAAGCAGTACATCACCAACGCCGGCTTTGCCGACGTGTTCATCGTGTTCGCGAAGATCGATGGCGAGAAGTTCAGCTGCTTCATCGTCGACCGCGACACCCCGGGCCTCACCGTGGGGCCCGAGGAACACAAGATGGGCATTCGCGGCTCGTCGACCTGCCCGTTGATCCTCGAAGAGGCGAAGGTGCCCGTCGAGAACCTGCTGGGCGAGCCGGGGCGTGGTCACAAGATCGCCTTCAACGTGCTCAACATGGGGCGGCTCAAGCTGGGCGCGGGCGTGATCGGCGCGATGAAGCTGCACCTCGCCGGTGCCTGCAACTACACCAGCGACCGAAAGCAGTTCGACACCCAGATCATCCGCTTCGGGCTCACCCGCGAGAAGTTGGCGCGCATGCTCGTCGGCACCTACGCGGTCGAGTCGCTGGCGTACCGGGTCTCCGGGCTGATCGATGACAAGGTGGCCAGGGGCACCGCGCTGCTGGCGGCGATCGAAGAGTTCGCCGTCGAGGCGAGCGTGCTCAAGGTGATCGGCAGCGAGAGCTTCGGTCAACTCGTCGATGACGGCGTGCAGCTGCACGGCGGCGCGGGCTTCATCGAGGAATACCCGATCGAGCGCGCCTACCGCGACTCGCGCATCAACCGCATCTTCGAGGGCACCAACGAGATCAACCGGCTGCTCATCGGCGGCAACCTGCTCAAGCGCGCCATGAAGGGCACGCTGCCGTTGTTCGACAAGCCCATCGGCGCACCCGGCGGTGAAGACGCTCACGTCGAGAACCTCAAGCGCCTCGCCCGGCTCACCTTGCAGGTGGCGGTCGAAGCGCACGGCCCGCAGCTCGAGAAGCACCAGAGCGTGCTCGCCTGCGTCGCCGATCTCGCGATGGATGCGTTTGCCCTCGACGCGATGACCGCGCGCAATCGGCAGCTGGCGAAGACCAGGCCCCTCGAGGCCTGGCGCCTCGCCGCGGTGCAGCGGTACTCGAACGAGGCCCACGGCCGGGCGCTCAACACCGTGCGGCGCGCGATGTCGGCGTGCGTGCAGGGTGAAGCGCTCGCGCACCGGCTGGCGGAAGCGGCGTCGTTGATCGTCTGGTTGCCGCTCGATTCAGAAGCCGTCGACGAGACGCTCGCGAGCGCGGTCGAGAACGCCCGCGGGTACCCTTCGCTCACCTGAACATTCCTCAAGCTCCCTTTCCTTGCGGGGAGAGGGTCGGGGAGAGGGCATTCCTCAACTCAGCTGCAGCACGTTGACCCCGATGCTGAGCGGGAAACAAACCGCCGGCCCCGGGCCCATCGTATTGAACGCAATTCCATCGACCCCGGCCCGCGGCAGCAGCTCAAACAATTCCTTCCCGCTGACGTGCTGCACCCGCATCGCCGGCGCCTGGGCCAGCACCCGCTCGAAGCTGTCGGGCGAGGTGAAGACCATCGCAGGGTTCTGGTACCCGCCCACGCCCTGCGCCGTGGCCACCGCGTCATTCGGGTGAACGAGGATCGTGTACGCCTCGAACGTGCGCAGGGCCGCGTGCAGCCCTTCTTTCGAGCGTGAGGGGTGGGCCAGCAGGGTCTCCAGGCGAATTGCCCGGCCCCACAGCCGCGCGAGCGAGATCGCTTCGGCCCCCATGAACCAGAAGTGCTCGAGCTTTCCGCCGGGGTTCACCTTGAGCTTGCCGACCTTCTCATCCAACGCGCAGAACAACTCGATGCCGCTGACCGGCGTGACGAAGCTGCCCAGCGGCTGCTTGCCGAGCAGGTCGAGGCACGACTCGTCGGTGAAGACGTACAGCTCGCCCTGCGGCGGGCCGCCCTTTTCGCTGAACATCACGATGCGCTCGAACTCGTTGCGATGCAGCGCCGGGGCAAAGCCGATCGGCACGAAGTAATCAGGGTGAGAGGCGAGGGCGCGCATCACCTCGTTGGGGCTCGAGCGCTTCGCCGCGAAGCGCTCGAGAGCTGCCAGCGCCGCTGTCATCGGTTGACCAGACATGGCGCCGACGTTCGCACTGCACCCTCATCTGCGCCAACATGCGCTTCATGTTGCTGAGTCTGTTGTTGGCCGCCGCGTGGCCCGCCCCACAAACCGCCCCCATCGACGGGTGTCGCGCCGCCGCCTGCACCGAGCAGGCAGGCCAGAAGATCTGCAAGTGCAGCCGCAGCGAAGAAGAGGGCCGGCCTGGCCTGGTGATCGAAGGCCCGGGAAAGCGCCACCTCGAATGGGACGCCCGTTCCTTCCTGGGCGAGGTGAGCGACTTCGTGGTGCTCTCGCGCGATCTCGATGGCGACGGCCGGCCCGAGGTGATCGTCGCCAGCCGCGCGTCTGAGTCGAACGGCTTGATGGTGCGCGATTGGGAACTGGCCATCGTCGACGGCCAGACCGACGCGGTGCTGCACCTGATCGCGCAGGACTGGGGGCCCGACGCCATCTCCGCCGAGGGATCGCTGCTGCTCACCGAGTGGTCGCTCAGCGCGGGGCACATCGTCTTTACCGGCCGCGAATACGTGTACGAAAACGCGCGCCTCGAGCCTTCCGCCGCGCCCGTGCGCCGGCGGGCCCTCAACGGCGTGTTCGATAAAGAACGTCTCGCGGCGATCAACGCTTCGGCCGATCGCACGCTGCGACCCCGCGCGTTTCTGAATCACGCCTCGACAAAAGACGGCGCCGACGTGGTGCCCAAGACGTTCACCGCCGCGGTGGTGAAGGGCGTCGCGCGCGAGGAACCCTGGCTTCAGCTGCACCTGCAGGTCCAAAACGGAAAGATCGAGATGCTCTCGGGCGACGTCGAAGGCACCGCCACCTTGCGACTGGCCGATCTGCACAAGAAGCGACTCTTCCCCCTGAGCTATGCGCCCGCCGACGCGGAGGCCTGGCTGCTGGGTCGCAAGGTGTGGCGCGCCGAAGGTCAGGTCTGGCTGGAGTAGCTACTCGCCGAACGAAACGCGCGCGATCCACGGAGGCGTCGGCAACGCCTTGAGCGTCAGCAAGTCGTCGAGCAGCTGACCGACCTGTGGTGTCAGCTTGCCGAAGGCGACGCCCACGCGCGGCGGCAGGGCGTCGCTCGCCCGCGTCGTCACCGCCCACACCACCTCGCCGGGAACGCTCAACATCCCGGTGGTGAGCTTCATCTGGATCAAGAAGCTCACGCCCACCTTGATGTGGCGGGGCAGGGTGTCGGCCTCGACGTCGATGCCTACGCCGCCCGAGCTGATGTCGCGCAGCCGGTAGGTCGGCGCCTCGGGCCGGTTCTCGGTGGCGCGCACGTGCAGAGGAATGCGGGGCGTCTTGCGCTTCTTGTCGTACTGCGAGGTCTCGAAGATCCGCTTGATCACGCCGTCGAGGCCCGCCCGGTTGCGTGGCGGCTCGTAACGAATGTGGAGCACGAACCGCCCAGGCGCCGTTTCGGTGACAGTCATCACGGTACCGGAGACCTCGACCGCTTCAGGCACCCCCGGTGATCGGAGCTCGAAGACGAACTTCGTTCCCACTGGAACGGCCTTGCGGGCCTCGATGCGCACACCGCCCCGGCCGACGCTCTTGGTCAGCTCGCCGAGCAACGATTCCGGCGTCTTGTAAGCGACCTTGAGGCGAACGGGCGTCATGCGACTCAGGGTCGGGATCTACCACACTCGATCACAAACCCCTGAATCCGGCTTTCTTGACCCTGCCCAAAACCCCCTCTATTTTCGCGGCCCAAGTGGCAGAAAGTGGTAACGAGCGGATCGTTTTCCCTCGCAGTGGTGGATCAGGAGCGACGCACCCGTGTTCCGTGGCGTCTTCGAACATCAGATCGACGCGAAGGGCCGAACGAGCTTCCCGGTGAAGCTGCGGGACACCCTCGTCGGCAGCTACGACGATCGGTTGATCGTCACGACGGCGCTCGACCCGTGTCTGCACTGCTACCCGGTGCGGGAGTGGGAAGTGTTCGAGACCGCGCTCGCCCGCCGAAACCCCATGGAGCCCGGGGTCAAGGCGCTGCTCCGCCTGTACGTGGCCAGCGCGCAAGAACTGCAGCTCGACAAGCTGGGCCGGGTGCTCATTCCACCGTCTCTTCGCGCCTACGCGGGCCTCGAGAAAGACCTGGTCTGGGCCGGCATGGTGAAGGTGATCGAGCTCTGGTCGAAGGACGGTTGGACGAAGGCGCAGGAAGAGGCGCGCCACGAGGCTGACTCCGCTGACGTGATGCGCGTGCTCACCGAGCTGCGGCAGGCCTGAACTTTTTTCGATTTCTACGAGGGGAAAATCAGTGAGCGAGCTGGCGAATCAGGCAGTCACGAAGCAGCTGAACCGCGCTACAGAAACGTCGCGCATCATGACCATGGTGCTCGAGGGAGAGCTCGATCGCCGTGACGTTCAGGACATCACCGACATGCTGGCGCGAAAGAACCTCGAGGGCACGGTGGAGATCGTCATCGATTTCTCCGACGTCACGCACTTCGACTACCGGGGCGTGAAGCCGCTGGTGGCCAGCGCCGAGGCGATGCGCCAGCACGGCGGAGACCTCAAGCTGTCGGGCCTCTCTCCCTATCTGCACGCCATCTTCCGCAGCGCGGGCGCGCACGACAGCTTCGACTACTTCTCGCAATCGGGCGACGCGGTCAGGTCCTTCGATCGCGGCGTGCTGCTCTACGGGTGAGCGCCTTCGTTCACCAGACGGTCCTCCTCGAGGAGGCCGTGGCGTTGCTCGAGCCCTCGGAGGGCCGCGTGATCATCGACGGGACCCTGGGCGGTGGAGGACACACCGAAGCGCTGCTCGAGCGCGGCGCCCGTGTGTTCGGCATCGATCGTGATCCGCGCGCCCTGGAGGCAGCTTCTTTGCGCCTCGGGCGTTTCGGTGATCGGTTCACCCCCGTGCTGGGCGAATTTGCAGACGCGGCGTCACTCGTCCCCGGCCCGGTGGATGGGATTCTGCTCGATCTCGGCGTCAGCTCGCCCCAGCTCGACGTCGCCGAGCGCGGCTTCAGCTTCATGCATGACGGCCCCCTCGACATGCGCATGGCCGCCACCGGCGAGACCGCCGCCGAGCTGATCGCGCGCCTGCCCGAGAACGAGCTGGCCGACGTGCTCTACCAGTACGCCGACGAGCGGCATTCCCGCGGGGTCGCGCGCGAGCTGAAGGCCCGCTTGCCCAGGACCACCCGGGAAGCCGTCGACGCGGTGAAGGCCGGCGTGCCCCGCAAGGCCTGGCCCAAAGAGATCAACGTAGCCACCCGCACCTTCCAGGCGCTGCGCATCGCGGTCAACGCCGAGCTCGAGCAGCTCGAGCGCGCCCTCGCGTCGCTGCCCACGTTGCTCAAGGTGGGCGGCCGCGCGGCGATCATCAGCTTTCATTCGCTCGAAGATCGCGCCGTGAAGCACGCGTTTCGCGCGCTGTGCGGCGAGGCGCCCGATGACGTTCCCCGCGGGCTGCCCGTGGTGAAGGTGCAGCGCGCCGACTTCAAGGCCTTGAGCCGCAAACCCATCATCGCCTCGGAAGCCGAGGCCGAACGAAACCCCCGGGCCCGCAGCGCCAAGCTGCGCGGTGTGGAGAAGGTGTCATGAGCGTCGTCCTCGAAGCGCGCAACAAGGGTGGTCTGTCGCTCTCCGTCATTCTGCTGGAGATCTTTCCCGCGGCGCTCGCGGTGTTCTTGCTGGCCACCGTGGGCATCGTGCACGTCACCTCGCGTGTGATGGTGGTCAGGCTCGGCTACGAGCTCTCGCGGCTCGATCAGAAGAGCAACGAGCTGCAGCGCGAGAACGATGCCCTCACCGTCGAGCTCGCGACGCTCACCTCGCCCGCCAAGCTCGCGCCGCAGGCCCGGCAGCAGCTGCACATGCAGGTGCCCACGCTCGTCATTCCCCTGAAAAATTGACCATGCGCGACCTGAAGAACCTGCAGCCGATGGAGGCCCCCACCAAGTGGATGCGCATGCGCGTCTTCCTGATGGGCACCGTGTTCTTCGTGCTGCTGATGGGGGCCTTCGCCCGCGCCACCAACCTCCAGGTGAATCAGAAAGATCGCCTCAAGGCCTTCGCCGAAGACCAGTACGTGCGCGCGATGGAGATCCCCGCGCGGCGCGGTGAGATCGTCGATCGCCGCGGGGTGAAGCTGGCCTCGTCGGTGGAAGTCGATTCGGTCTGGAGCGATCCCTCGATGCTCCCCGACGTGCGCGATGCCTCGCGTCAGCTGGCCAGGGCGCTGAGCATCGACGCCAAGGAACTCCAGGAGCGGCTGGAGAAGGGCCGCCGCTTCGCCTGGGTCAAGCGCCAGGTCACCGACGCCGAAGCCGCCCGGGTCAAGGCGTTGGGTTTGCCGGGCCTGGGCTTCGCGCGCGAGCCGCGCCGCTTCTACCCGCAGCGGGAACTGGCCGCCCACATCGTGGGCCTGGTGGGCACCGACAGCCGCGGCCTCGACGGGCTCGAGCTGTCGTTCGAAGACGAGCTGTCGGGCGAGCAGGTCAAACGCGAAGGCTTCCGCGACGCGCGCGGGCGCAAGCTGCTCACCAACGGCGCGCCTGAGTCCATCAGCAGCCAGGGCGCGAACCTCACCCTCACCATCGATTCGACCCTGCAGTACGCCACCGAGAAGGCGCTCGAAAAGGCCGTGATCGACGCCAAGGCGGTGGCGGGCAACGCGGTGGTGCTCGACCCGCGCACCGGTGAAATCCTCGCGCTAGCCAACTGGCCCCGCTTCAACCCCAACGCGCCCAAAGACGCCGACGCCGCGGCGTTTCGTGATCGCGCGGTCACCGACGCCTTCGAGCCCGGCTCGACCATGAAGTCGTTCGTGCTCGCCTCCGCCCTCGACAAGCAGGTGATCACCGAGCGCACGGAGCTCGACTGCGAGAAGGGCGCCTTCTCGATCGGCCGCCACGTCGTGCACGACACCCACCCGCACGGAGTGCTCACGGCTCGCGGCATTCTCCAGGTCTCGTCGAACATCTGCGCCGCCAAGGTGGGGCAGAAGCTCGGCCGCGATCGCCTGGTCGAGACGTACCGGGATTTCGGGTTCGGTGAGCGCTTCGGCCTTGGGCTGCCGGGAGAAGGGAAGGGGTCGATTCCGTTTCCCCGCTCTGAGATCGCGCTCGCCACCCAGAGCTTCGGCCAGGGCATCAGCGCCACCACGCTGCAGGTCGCTGCGGCCTACGGCGCGCTCGCGAACGACGGCGTGTTGATGAAGCCGTACCTGCTCTCGAAGGTGGTCGATTCCGACGGGCTGGTGTTGCTCGAGAACAAGCCGACGGCGCTGCGCCGGGTGGTCAGTAAGGAGACAGCCCGCATGGTGGTCAGCATGCTCGAGTCGGTGGTCGAGCCCGGCGGCACCGCTGGCAAGAACGCCCGCCTCGATGAGTACCGGGTGGCCGGCAAGACGGGCACCGCGCAGAAGGCCGACCCGATCGCGCGCGGGTACTCCGACAAGTACGTCGCCAGCTTCGTGGGCATGGTGCCCGCCGAGGCGCCCCGCGCGGTGATCCTCGTGGTCATCGACGAGCCGAAGACCGACATCTACGGCGGCTCGATGGCCGGCCCCGCCTTCAAGGAAATCGCCCTGCAGGTGATGCCGCACCTGGGCGTGCCGAAGTCACGTGAGCTGCCGGTAACGCCGGTGGCCGCCAAACCCGAGCCGAGGGCCAAGTCGGTCGTCATCGCGGGATTGGAGAAACTGGAACAGATGGACACGGTCACCGAAGAGGTGGTGGCCGAGGGTGCCGTGCGCGTCCCCGACGTAAAGGGGTTGGCCGGCCGGGCCGCGGTGGCGCAGTTGCTGACCGCGGCTCTGGAGCCGCATCTGGCGGGTAGCGGTCGCGTCATTTCGCAGAAGCCCGCGGCGGGAAGCCTGGTGGACAAGGGCACTCGCATCACCGTGGAGTTGGCAGGGCAATTGCCATCTTCACCTCGTTGAAGGCCGCCTCCGCGCGGCCAGGAAGACACGCTTCATGAAACTCACCGAGCTGCTCGCAGGCGTTGGAACTGAGCCGGTCGCATCCACGAAGGCCAAGGCTGACATCACCGGCCTCAGCGCAGATTCACGTCAGGTCAAGCCGGGCGATCTCTTCATTGCCGTGCCCGGAACCAAGGCCGATGGCACCCAATACGCCCACGAGGCCGTGCAGCGCGGCGCGGTGGCGGTGCTGGCAGAAAAGACGATCAGCGGGCTCACCGTGCCGCTCTTCGTCACGCCCTCGGCGCGAAAGGCGCTCGCGCTGGTCGCCGGAAACTTCTACGGCAACCCCGCGCGCGAAATGGTGCTGCTGGCCGTGACCGGCACCAACGGCAAGACCACCACCGCGTGGCTGGTCGAGAGCATTTGCCTCGCCGGCATGAACAGCGTGGGCCTGTTCGGCACCATCGGCACCCGCTTCGCAGGTCAAACGCGCGAGTCGATGCACACCACGCCTGAGCCGATCACGCTCCACAAGACCTTCCGCGAGATGGTCGACGCGGGCATCGACATGGCGGTGATGGAAGTCTCGAGCCACGCGCTCGCGCAAGATCGCGTGCATGGCCTCACCTTCCGCGCGGCGGGCTTCACCAACCTCTCGCGCGATCACCTCGACTACCACAAGGACATGGAGGCCTACTTCCAGGCCAAGCGCCGCCTCTTCACCGAGAACCTCGCGCCTGGCGGGCTGGCGGTGGTGAACGCCGACGACACCTATACGAACCGCATCTACAACGAGATGCGGCAGCTCAAGCGCCAGTCGTGGAAGTTCTCACGCGCGGGCAACGGCGAGCTCTCGGCCTCGAACGTCGAGTTCAGCACCAAGGGCATCAAGGCGACCCTCAAGACGCCCGCGGGCGACATCGCGGTGAAGTCGGCGCTCATCGGTGCGCACAACCTCGAGAACATTCTCTGCGCGACGGGCATCTCGCTGGCAGCGGGCGCTTCGCGGCGTGACGTGCAGGACGGCCTCGAGCGGGTGATGCGCGTGCCCGGCCGCATGGAACGGGTGGAGAACGGCGGCATCACCGCGCTGGTCGACTACGCGCACACCGATGACGCGCTGACCCGCGCGGTCGAGTCGGCGCGCGCGGTCACCAAGGGCAAGCTGATCGTGGTGTTCGGCTGCGGCGGCGACCGCGACACCGGCAAGCGCCCGCTGATGGGCGAGGTCGCGTCGCAGGCCGATCTGCCGATCGTCACCAGCGACAACCCGCGCAGCGAAGATCCCGACGAGATCATCCAGGACATCATTCCCGGGCTCGAGAAGGGCTCGCTGCACCGCATGAGCCCCGCGAAGGCGCGCACCGGCGAGAAGGGCTACCTGGTCGAGGCTGATCGCAAAGCGGCGATCGCGCTCGCCATCTCGCTCTGCAAGCCCGGCGACACCGTGCTGATCGCAGGCAAGGGTCACGAGACGTACCAGGAGCAGAACGGGGAAAAGAAACACTTCGACGATCTCGAGGAAGCCCGAAAGGCCCTCGGGCTCTAACTCCTGCCTCCCTCTCCCCGCGGGGGAGAGGGCCGGGGAGAGGGCAAACACCATGACGGCAAGGTTCAACGACTCCGAAGTGCTCGAGGCGACCGGCGCAACCAAGACGCGCACGGGCACTGCCCTGTCCTTCGAAGGCGTCTGCACCGACAGCCGCCAACTCACCGACGGCTGCCTCTTCGTCGCGCTCAAGGGCGATCGTTTCGACGCTCACGACTTTCTTCCCCAGGCCGTCAAAGACGGAGCCGCGGGCCTGGTGGTGCAAACCGGCCGGGCAGGCGAGCTCAAAGACCTCGACGTCTCGGTCTACGAAGTCCCCGACACGCTCCATGCCCTGGGCCGCCTCGCCCGTTTCCACCGCGATCGCTTCAGCATTCCCATCGCGGCGGTCACCGGCAGCAACGGCAAGACGACCACCAAGGAACTGATCGCCAACATCCTCTCGATGCGCGGTCCGGCCCTGAAGACCCACGGCAACCTGAACAACGAAATCGGCGTGCCGCTGACGTTGTTCGGGCTCGACTCCACGCACGTCGCGGCGGTGATCGAGATGGGCATGAACCACCTCGGTGAGATCGCGCGAATGACCGACATCGCGCGCCCCGACGCGGGGTTGATCACCATCGTGCAACCGGCGCACCTCGAAGGCGTCGGCAGCATCGAAGGGGTGGCGCAGGCGAAGGGCGAGCTCTTCCACGGACTGACCGACAAGGGCACCGCGGTGGTGAACCTCGACGACGCGCGCATCGTCGGCCAGACGAAGGACCTGCGCGCGAAGACCTTCACCTGGGGCCGCGCTGCGAACGCCGACGTGCGCCTCGTGTCCGTCGAGCCGCAGGGGCGTGACGGGCTCTCGTTGCGCATCGCGTACGCCGGCAAGGAATACTCGACCGCGCTGCACCTGGTCGGCGATCACAACGCCGCCAACGCCACCGCGGCCTTCGCGATCGCCCTGGCGCTGGGCTACTCGCCTGAAGAGTGCGTGCGCGGGCT
>JAYVNA010000299.1:0-16569 GCA_043758715.1 Archangium sp. | reverse complement strand
GAGGCGATCTTCGACGCGGTGCTGGTGCTGACCAACCCAGGCGACGAGGTGGTGTTGTTCGAGCCGTTCTACGACTCGTACCTCGCGTCGGTGCAGCTCGCCCAGGCAACACCCCGTTTCGTGCGGCTGCGAGCACCCGATGCTGCACATGCACAATGGTGGATTGACGATGCCGAGCTGGTCGCCGCGTTCAGTTCGCGCACGAAGCTGGTGATCCTCAACACGCCGAACAACCCGACGGGGAAACTCTTCACCCGGGCCGAGCTCGAGCGCATCGGGGAGCTGACGAAGAAGGCGGGCGCGGTGCTGCTCAGCGACGAGGTCTATGAGCACCTGGTGTTCGAAGGCGGCAAGCACCTGAGGCCGGCGACCCTGCCGGGCTTCAGCGACTTCACCCTGACGGTCTCGAGCGGCGGCAAGAGCTTCTCGTTCACCGGGTGGAAGATCGGCTGGTACCTCGGGCGGAAGGAGATCGTGACCGCGGTGCAGAAGGTTCACCAGTGGGTGACGTTCTGCGCGGCGGCTCCGTTTCAGGCGGCGATCGCCAAGGCGCTCGAGCTGCCTGACTCGTACTTCACCCAGTTCGCAGAAAACTACACCCGCCGGCGCGACTTCCTTGGCGGCGCGCTCACCAGGGCGGGGTTCGAGGTGTTGCCCTGCGAGGGCACGTACTTCCTGATGGCGCGCACCGATCGCCACCGCCGTAAGGACGAAGACGATCTGACCTTCTGCCGCCGGTTGTTGATTGAGCACGGCCTGGCCGCGATCCCGCCTTCGGTCTTCTACTCACCGGGGCACGCCTTCCACGCGCACGGTCTGGCTCGCTTTGCGTTCTGCAAGACCGACGCAGTGCTCCAGGCCGCCGCGGACAGGCTCGCCAAGCTTTCAGAGGGCTGACGCCCCCGCCCCAAGCTGCTAGTTCCTACGGCGTGCAAGCCCCCACCGCCGCACCCTTCAAGCTTCGTCACCACGTCCGCATCGTCACCGCGGCTTCGTTGTTCGATGGCCACGACGCCGCGATCAACGTGATGCGCCGGATCATGCAGTCTTCCGGCGCCGAGGTGATTCATCTGGGTCACAACCGCTCGGTCGCGGAGATCGTGCACTGCGCGATTCAAGAAGACGTGCAGGGCATCGCGATCACCTCGTACCAGGGCGGTCACGTCGAGTACTTCAAGTACATGATCGACCTGCTCAAGCAGGCCGGCGCGAACATCAAGGTGTTCGGCGGTGGCGGCGGGACGATCCTCCCCTCCGAAATCGACGAACTGCAGAAGTACGGCGTCACGCGGCTGTATTCGCCTGACGATGGCCGGGCGATGGGCCTGCAGGGCATGATCGACGACGTGATCAAGCAGTGCGACTTCGAGAAGCGCGCGGCGGAGTTCAAGCCGATGCTCCCGAAGCTGCGCGAGCGTGACCCTTCGACGCTCGCCTCGCTCATCACCATCGCCGAGAACTTCCCCGATGCAGGCGATGGTCTGCGCGCGGCGCTGACGGAGCTGTCGAAGGCGAACCCCCGGGTCCCGGTCTTGGGAATTACGGGCACGGGCGGCGCGGGCAAGTCATCGCTCGTCGACGAGCTCGTGCGGCGTTTTCTCACCGACTTCAAAGACAAGACGATGGCGGTGATCTCGGTCGATCCTTCCAAACGGAAGACGGGCGGGGCGCTGCTGGGTGATCGCATTCGCATGAACGCGATCGATGATCCGCGGGTGTACATGCGCTCGCTGGCGACCCGGCAGAGCAACCTCGCGCTCTCGAAGCACGTGCGGGAATCGATCGAGATCTGCCGCGCGGCCGGGTTCGATCTGATCGTGGTGGAGACCTCGGGCATCGGCCAGTCAGACACCGAGATCACCGATCACGCCGACGTGTCGCTGTACATCATGACCGCCGAATACGGCGCGGCCACGCAGCTCGAGAAGATCGACATGCTCGACTTCGCGGACATCGTGGCGATCAACAAGTTCGACAAGCGCGGCTCGCTCGACGCCATGCGCGACGTGCGCAAGCAGTGGAAGCGCAACCACAACGCCTTCGATCGCAAGGACGACGACGTGCCGGTGTTCGGCACCATCGCCTCTCAGTTCAATGACCCCGGAATGAACCAGCTGTACCGGGCGATCCTCGACGTGCTCACGAAGAAGACGGGCGTGAAGTTCGAGAGCCACCTCGAGCTGACCCCGGGGATGAGCGAGAAGAAGTGGATCATTCCGCCCGACCGCACGCGCTACCTCGCGGAGATCGTCGAGACCTGTGAGTCGTACGATGACCTCGTACGCGCTCAGGCGGCGATCGCGCGGCGGCTGTACCAGCTGCACGGCACCATCGAGTTGCTCCGCGCGAACGTGGGCCGGAAGAAGCTCGAGATCGTCGAGCCAAAGTCGCCGGGTGACGTGGTTCAGGTGACCCAGAAGGTGGAAGGCGAGCCTGCGTTCCTGGGTGAGTTGGTGTCGCTTTACAACGAGCTCGAGGCGCGGCTATCGAACGACTCGCGCAAGCTGCTCGCTGATTGGCCCGCGACGAAGAAGCGCTACGCGGCGGCGAAGTACCAGTACCAGGTGCGCGACAAGGTCATCGAACTCGACCTCACCACCGAGTCGCTCTCGCACCTGAAGATCCCCAAGGTGTCGTTGCCGAAGTACGAGGACTGGGGCGACGTGCTCACGTGGCTGTTGCGCGAGAGTCCTCCCGGGCAGTTCCCGTTCACCGCGGGCGTGTTCCCGCTCAAGCGTGACGGCGAAGATCCCGCTCGCATGTTCGCCGGCGAAGGCGGCCCGGAGCGCACCAACAAGCGCTTCCACTACGTCTCGCGTGGGCTGGCGGCGAAGCGGCTGTCGACCGCGTTCGATTCGGTGACGCTGTACGGAGAAGACCCGGATCCCCGGCCCGACATTTACGGGAAGGTCGGCAACTCGGGTGTTTCGATCGCGAGCGTCGATGACGCGAAGAAGCTCTATTCGGGGTTCGATCTCTGTGACCCGTCGACGTCGGTGTCGATGACCATCAACGGTCCCGCGCCGATGGTGCTGGGCTTTTTCCTCAACGCCGCGATCGATCAGCAGTGCGAGAAGTGGATCAAGGCGCAGGGCAAGACGGCTGAAATCGAGAAGAAGATCGAGGCGCTGTTCACCTCGCGCGGAGTGCAGCGGCCGAAGTACCAGGGCGCGCTCCCCGAGGGGAATGACGGGCTGGGGCTGATGCTGCTCGGCGTGTCGGGTGACGAGGTGTTGCCCGCCGACGTCTACGCCAAGATTTGCGCGTCCACGCTCTCGTCAGTGCGCGGCACGGTGCAGGCGGACATTCTCAAAGAGGACCAGGCCCAGAACACCTGCATCTTCTCGACCGAGTTCGCGCTGCGGCTGATGGGCGACATTCAGCAGCACTTCATCGATCACAAGGTGCGGAATTTCTATTCCGTGTCGATCAGCGGGTACCACATCGCAGAAGCAGGAGCGAACCCGGTCAGCCAGCTCGCCTTCACGCTCGCGAACGGCTTCACCTTCGTCGAGTACTACCTGTCGCGCGGCATGAACATCGACGACTTCGCGCCGAACTTGTCCTTCTTCTTCAGCAACGGAATGGACCCTGAGTACACGGTGCTCGGGCGCGTGGCCCGGCGCATCTGGGCGAAGACGATTCGCGACAAGTACGGCGGCAACGATCGATCTCAGAAGCTGAAGTACCACATTCAGACTTCAGGCCGTTCGCTGCACGCGCAGGAGATCGCCTTCAACGACATTCGCACCACGTTGCAGGCGCTGCTGGCGTTGATGGACAACTGCAACTCGCTGCACACCAACGCGTACGACGAGGCGATCACCACGCCGACTGAAGACAGCGTTCGGCGCGCGCTGGCGATTCAGTTGGTGATCAACAAGGAGTTCGGCCTGTCGAAGAACGAGAACCCGATTCAGGGCTCGTTCATCGTGGAAGAACTGACCGACATGGTGGAAGCGGCGGTGCTCACCGAGTTCCGCGCGATCTCCGATCGTGGCGGGGTGCTCGGCGCCATGGAGCGGATGTACCAGCGCTCGAAGATCCAGGAAGAGTCGCTGTATTACGAGACGATGAAGCACGACGGATCGCTGCCGATCATCGGCGTGAACACCTTCCTCGATCCGAAGGGCTCGCCGACCGTGCAGCCGCCGGAAGTGATTCGCGCGACGAAGGAAGAGAAGGACTACGCGATCACCGCACGCAACGCGTTCTGGAAGCGGAATGCGACGACTGCTCCGGCAGCCCTGGAGGCCATTCAGCGTGCGGCGCTCGACAACGGGAACGTGTTCGCGGCCCTGATGGAAGCTTGCAAGGTCTGCACGCTCGGTCAGTTGTCGGGCGCGCTCTACAAAGTCGGGGGCCAGTACCGTCGCAATATGTGAACTTGTCTCCCTTTTCCCCGCGGGGGAGAGGGTTGGGGAGAGGGGATACCAATGGGCGCCGTCGTCACGCTGTACCGGCCCGTGGGGCCGAAAGAACTCGAGCTGATCAGGGATTCCGGTTTCACGCGATTCCCTCCGCGGTTACCGGAGCAGCCGATCTTCTACCCAGTGGTGCAGGCAAAGTACGCGACGAAGATCGCTCGCGACTGGAACGTGAAGGAGAGCGGCTCGGGCTACGTGACGCGCTTCTCGGTGAATGCGGGTCACCTCAGCAAGTACACCGAGCAAGCTGCTGGCGGCCTTCAGCACACCGAATACTGGATTCCCGCAGACGAGCTCGACGCCTTCAACGACAACATCGTCGGTCGCATCGAAGTCATCGCGGAATACTGATCTCGCGCGCCGCTCAGAATCCCAATCGCCGGAAGTGGTCGTCAACTTCCCCCTGCGGCATGAATTGATGCTCGGACTCCGGTCGCTCACCACTGAGGTCGACCTACGCACCGCTTGCCGCGGGCCGGACTCTGGCGGATGAAGCGGCATGACGTTCCCGCGAGTGACGGCGGCCGATTGGCGCGCCCAGGTCGAAAAAGAGCTGGCCGGTGCTTCTTTCGAGAAGACCCTGATGTCCAAGACAGCCGAAGGGTTGTCGATCGCGCCCCTGTACACCGAAGCGCCGCGCACGCAGGCCCTCGGCGCGGGTGCTCCCTTCCGCATCATCATGCGCCACGAGACGGGCGTGGCCGACGACCTCGACAACGGCGCGGAAGGGCTCTGGCTCAAGGCCTCCTCGCTTCCAGAGATCCCGGTCCGCGACGCGTTCTTCGTGATCGAGCGCGGCGCGCCGCCGGCAGGCACTCGCAAAGACCTTCGTTTCGCGCTCATCGGGGCTCCTGAGCTCGCAAAGGAGATCTCCAGCACGTACCCGAACGGCATCGCCGCGATGGTGTCGACGCTCGCAGATCACGAAGCGGGCGCCGATTCTGCCGACGAGCTCGCGATCGCGTTGTCGACCGGGGCCGCTTACCTCGACACCATGATCGGTTCGGGTCTCAGCCCCGACGCAGCCGCCAAACACCTCGCGGTGCAGATCGCCGTCGGTCGCGACACCTTTGCCGAGCTCTGCAAGGTGCGCGCGCTGCGGGTGTGCTGGCAGAAGCTCCTCGCGGCGGTGAAGGCGGTCCCGCTCCGCACCCTGATTCACGCGGTCTGTTCCTTCCGCACCCTCACCCAGCGCGACCCCTGGGTGAACATGCTGCGCGGCACCACCCAGGTCTTCGCAGCGGTGCTCGGCGGCGCCGACCTGGTGACGCCGTTGTCCTTCGACCTCGCGCTCGGCACCCCCTCCGCGCTCTCTCGCCGCGTCGCCCGGAACACGGGCCTCGTGCTGCGTGACGAGAGCTCGCTGGGCCGGGTCTCGGATCCCGCCGCCGGCTCGTATTACCTCGAGACCTTCACCGACGAGCTCGCCCGAGAGGCGTGGAAGCGCTTCCAGGCGCTCGAGA
Source organism: Archangium sp. (assembly GCA_043758715.1). GTDB lineage: Bacteria > Myxococcota > Myxococcia > Myxococcales > Myxococcaceae > Archangium_A. Next base: position 10,679 of record JAYVNA010000299.1, on the reverse strand, counting down.
AGGAGGGCGGCATTCACGCAGTTCGTTCGTCGGGCCGGCTGCAGGAGCGCCTCGATGCTTCGTGGAAGGCGCGGCTTGCACTGCTCGCGACCCGGCGTGCTCCCGTGCTCGGCGTCTCTGACTTCGCCAATCTCGACGAGCAACTTCCGAGTGTGCCGAGTGCGGTCAGCACCCTGGGCCATCGCGACTCCGAGCAGTTCGAGTTGCTGCGCCTGAGAGTCGATGCACGCCCGGTAGAAGCCGTGCTGGTCACCCTGGGGTCCCTCGCGGAGTCGCGCCCGCGCGCCACGTTCGCCACGGGGTTCTTCGCCGCGGGCGGCATTCGCTCTCGCGAGACCACCAGCACCGAGCAGGCATCGATCGCCTGCCTCTGCGGCACCGACGAACACTACGCAACCGAGGCGGTGGAAAAGGTGAAAGCCCTGCGCGCCGCCGGTTGTCAGAAGGTGCTGCTGGCCGGCAAACCAGGTGCGTTGGAAAAACCGCTGCGTGACGCAGGCATCGACGGCTTCATCTTCATGGGCTGCGACGTGATTTCCACGCTGAACGAGGTGCTGTCATGAGCCGCCACGTGCCGGACTTCAGCGCGATCGATTTCGACTCGGTCGTGGGCACGCCTCCCGCGGATCCCGTGATCCCGAGTTGGGACACGCCCGAAGGAATTCCGCACCGGGCGCGCTACATCGCCGCGGACCTCGAAGGCACGAGCCACCTCGGCACCATGCCCGGCTTCCCGCCGTTCCTGCGCGGCCCGTACTCGACCATGTACGTGCGCCAGCCGTGGACCGTGCGCCAGTACGCGGGGTTCTCCACCGCCGAAGACAGCAACGCGTTCTATCGACGTAACCTCGCCGCAGGGCAGATGGGCCTGAGCATCGCGTTCGATCTCGCGACGCACCGTGGGTACGACTCGGATCACCCGCGCGTCACCGGCGACGTCGGCATGGCGGGCGTCGCGATCGATTCGATCCTCGACATGAAGCTGCTGTTCGACGGGATCCCCCTCGACAAGATGTCGGTGTCGATGACGATGAACGGCGCGGTCTTGCCGATCCTCGCGCTCTACATCGTCGCCGCGGAAGAGCAGGGCGTGCCGCCCGAAAAACTCTCCGGGACGATCCAGAACGACATCCTCAAAGAGTTCATGGTGCGGAACACGTACATCTACCCGCCCGCACCCTCGATGAAGATCGTGGCCGACATCTTCGCGTTCACCGCCAAGAAGATGCCGAAGTTCAATTCGATCTCGATCTCCGGGTACCACATGCAGGAAGCCGGAGCGTCCGCGGACCTCGAGCTCGGCTACACCCTCGCTGACGGCCTCGAATACGTGCGCACCGGCATCGCCTCGGGCATGCCGATCGACAACTTCGCGCCGCGCCTGAGCTTCTTCTTCGGCATCGGCATGAACTTCTTCATGGAGGTCGCCAAGCTCCGCGCCGCGCGACTGCTGTGGGCGAAGTTGATCGCCGGGTTCTCGCCGAAGAACCAGAAGAGCCTCGCGCTGCGCACGCACTGCCAGACCTCGGGTTGGTCGCTGACTGCTCAAGACGTGCACAACAACGTCGTGCGCACCGTGATCGAGGCCATGGCCGCCACGCAGGGCGGCACGCAGAGCCTTCACACCAACTCGCTCGACGAGGCCCTCGCGTTGCCGACTGATTTCTCGGCGCGCATCGCCCGGAATACGCAGCTGCAGTTGCAGCTCGAGTCGGGCACCACGCGCCCCGTCGATCCCTGGGGTGGGAGCTATTACGTCGAGCGGCTCACGCATGAACTCGCGGCCCGGGCGCAGGCGCACATCGATGAGATCGAAAGCCTGGGCGGCATGGTCAAGGCGATCGAGGCGGGCGTGCCGAAGCTGCGCATCGAGGAGGCGGCCGCCAAGACCCAGGCGCGCATCGATTCCGGCCGGCAGGTCATCGTGGGCGTGAACAAGTTCAAGCCGACGAACGAGGCGCCGGTGCAGGTGCTCAAGGTCGACAACGCCGCGGTGCGGAAGACCCAGATCGAGCGCCTCGAGAAGGTGCGCCGGGAACGTGACCAGGGGGCCGTGACCCGCAGCCTCGACGCGCTCACCGCGTGCGCGAAAGGCGCTGAAGGAAATCTGCTCGAGCTGGCGGTGATTGCGGCGCGCGCCAGAGCGACCGTCGGTGAGATTTCGCTGGCCCTCGAGAAGGCCTGGGGTCGCCACCAGGCGGAGACCCGCGCCATTTCCGGCGTGTACAGTGGTGAGGTGGGTGAGAGCTCGACCGCGGTGACTGGCGTGCGCGCGCGCACCAAGGCGTTCCTCGACAGGGAAGGGCGCCGTCCGCGCATTCTCGTCGCGAAGATGGGCCAGGATGGTCATGACCGTGGGCAGAAGGTGATCGCGTCGGCCTTCGCGGACCTCGGGTTCGATGTGGACATCGGGCCGCTCTTTCAGACGCCTGATGAGACGGCGCAGGCGGCGGTCGAGAATGACGTGCACATCATTGGCGCGAGTTCGCTGGCTGCGGGGCATTTGACGTTGGTGCCGGCGTTGAGGGCGGCGCTGGCAGCGCGGGGTCGGCCCGATATTCTGGTGGTCGTTGGCGGCGTGATTCCTCCTGACGATTACAAGGCGCTTCGTGATGCGGGAGCGGCGGAGATCTTCGGGCCGGGGACCGTGATCGCGGAGGCGGCGATCTCGCTCATCGACCGGCTCGAGAGCAAAACGTGATGGCACGCCCTCTCCCTGACCCTCTCGCCCGCGGGGAGAGGGAAACAACAGTTTCGTTTGCTGAGGGAGCCTCGTGAAGCGCGCCCGGCTCAGCGTCGAGGCGTACGACCGGGGCGTGCGCGCGGCCGATCGGGGCGTGCTCGCTCAGGCGATCACCCTCGTGGAGAGTCGCGACGAGCGTGATGGAAGGCTCGCTCAGGAACTTCTGACTCGCTTGCTCCCGCTCACCGGCAGGGCGCGGCGCGTGGGAATCACCGGCGTACCCGGAGTCGGCAAGAGCACCTTCATCGACGCCCTCGGAATGAAGCTGCTGAACGAGAAGCACCAGGTGGCCGTGCTCGCCATCGACCCCACCAGCAGCATCTCGGGTGGCTCGATCCTCGGCGACAAGACCCGCATGGCCCGGCTCTCGCTCGAGCCCAACGCCTTCATTCGCCCTTCACCCAGCGGGCTGACCCCCGGCGGCATCGCACGAAGAACCCGCGAGACGATGCTGCTGTGCGAGGCAGCGGGGTTCGACGTGATCCTCGTTGAGACCGTCGGAGTCGGGCAGGGCGAGACCGCCGTCGCCGAGATGGTCGACTTCTTCCTCGTGCTCATGCTCCCCGGCGCGGGTGACGAGCTGCAGGGCATCAAGAAGGGCGTGCTCGAGCTCGCCGATCTGATCGCGGTGAACAAGGCCGACGGTGCCGGAGTTGCTCCCGCCCGCGTCGCCCTGGGCGAGCTCAAAGCCGCCCTTCGCTACGTGCCGCACAAACGCACGGACTGGGAACCGCAGGCCATCGCCATCTCTGCGAAGACCGGCGACGGACTCGACACTCTGTGGGCTCACGTCGAAGCGCACCGCGCCGCGTTGGAAAAATCCGGCGGGCTGGAAGCGCTTCGTCACGAACAACAGCGCTCGTGGATGTGGACTTTGATCAGCGAGCGTCTCGAGCACCGCTTCCGCCACCACCCGGAGGTCGCGCAGCGCCTGGCCGAGGTCGAAGCCGAGGTGCGCGCGGGCCGAATGACGCCCACCACAGGGGCCGATGAGCTGCTGGCGAAGTTTGGGGGCTGAGCGACTCTTTTTCGGGGCGTGCGCGACAGATCCTTCGCCGCCCGCCGCCCACCGCGTACACTTGTCCGCGACGTGCCCACACTCAGCTGTTTCTTCGCGATCTATACCAACGGGGAGGGTCTCCACGACTCGTTCCCTTCGCCCGCTGGCACCGACGTGTTCCTCGGCGAGATGGGCACGCTCATCGTCCCCGGCTCGAAAGATGAGCTCTTCGGCCCGCACGCGAACATTTTCCAGCGCGTCAAACCGAAACGAGGCTTCCTGCTCGGCTTTCACCGCAAGCAGCGCGGCCGCGCCGAGACGTTCTTCCGCGAGGTGCGCACGGCCGTCATGCGCGCGACCCTGGGCGTTCACGGCGTCGGGCTCGACATCTTGCGCCTGACTCCCTTCCCGCTCGAAACCGCGAGCGATGCGCTGCCGGAAGACATGCTCGCTGAAGATCTGTTCGCGGTCGGTTTCACCGAAATGGGCGAACACGGCCTTCGCGCGGAAACCATCGGGCTGAGCAAGCTCGGTCAGCGCGAGATCACCTTCGAGTTCACCGATGCCGCGCTGATGGAAGAGGCCGCGCTGATGTGCGGTCACCTCGCGGACTACCTGCTCGATCACAACAAGCGCATCGTTCACGGCCAGTCGATGTCGTTCGGCTTCGATCGGATCACCTTCTTCTCTGCGGAGGGCGCGGCGGGCGGCCCTTTCCGCGGCTGGCACCCACCGTTGGTGCAGAAGCTGTTGCCCGAAGAGCTCTTTCCCGGCGTGGGCGTGCTCGAGGTCCACTCGTTCCCACCGAGCAGCGGCGTGGCGGCCCGGGAAGATCTGACCATTCCGCTGCGGCGCGCGCTCGAACAGCGCACCGTGCTCGAGGAGCTCGATCTCACGGGCGACTCCCCGCATTCCACGGCCACCGCGCAGGTGAAGGGCTTCATCACCGAGCTCAAAGAACTCGTGGCGGTGCGTGAAGAGTCGATGAGTTCGAAGGACAGCGGGTGGCGCTTTCGGAACACCGCGCGTGACTCAGGGGAGAACGGCGTGATGACGCTCGCCGATCTCGCCCGCCGGGTGCCCGAGATCGTCCGCTACCTGGCGCTGCCGCACGGCGTGAAGCTGTCCTGGAACGAGCAGGGCTTGCTCGAGGTCGACAACTCTCGCGTCGAACTCGACGAAGAAGAAACCACCGACGATTCATGATCTGGGTCGCTTCACCTCGGCCAGCCGTCCGCTGCGCTTCCGTCTGTCTCGCGCAGCGTTCCGCTGCTACCGGTTCCGCTCCATGAGTGCGTTTTTCGGCGAGCTGTACCTGCGCTCGACGCGCCCGTTCCTTTCGGACGTCGTCACCGAGGCCGAGGCGCGTTTTCTTCGCACCAACCTGCCCACGGAGGGCCGGCTGCTCGATCTCGGCTGTGGGCATGGCCGGCATCTGCAGCACCTCTCCGCGTTTGGCATCGATCGCGACCCGCTCTCGCTCGCCGAAGCGAAGGCGCACGGCCCGGTGGTGCAGGGTGACTTCAGGTTCTTGCCCTACCGCCCGGCCGCCTTTGCCGGAGCGTGGTGTTGGTACAACTCGATGGGCACCTTCGAAGACGACCAGGTCCCGCTGATCCTCGCGGAGCTGGGCCGCTGCGTCGCTCCCGGTGGGACCCTGATCATCCACGGTTCCCACCCCGATCGAGCAGTCGCGCAGCCCGAAGCCGGCTTCGACGGGCCTCTGCCTGATGGCAGCCACCTCAAGGAGAAGGCCGTCTTCAACGCCACCCGGCACCGGGACGAAATCCACCGTCAGCTCACGCTCCCCGACGGGCGCGTGTTGGAAGCCCCGTTCTTCATCCGCTACTATCAACTCGAGGAATGGCGCGAGTTGCTGGCAGTAGCGGGTTTTGAGGTGAGCTGGGCAGTCGGCGGGATCGATGGCGCCGCGTTAAACGACCTCTCCACGGATGTGATCGTGGGAGCCAAAAGAACATGACCACCGCAACGCGACCTCCCGCGCTGGCCTCCATTCCGAAGAAGGTCGAGGTGTATGAGGTCGGCCCTCGTGATGGCTTGCAGAACGAGCTGCGCACCCTGGCCACCGCCGACAAGGCGCGGCTGATCGAGGCGCTGATCAAGTCGGGCCTCAAGCGCATCGAGGTCTCTTCGTTCGTCTCCCCGCGGTGGATTCCGCAGCTGGCCGACGCAGAGAAGCTGATCGCCATGCTCCCGCGCCACGACGACGTGATCTTCACGGCGCTGGTTCCAAACCTCAAAGGGCTCGAGCGCGCGCGGGCCACCGGCCTGCACGAAGCCGCGGTGTTCTTGTCGGTCACCGAGAGCCACTCGCAGAAAAACATCAACAAGTCGGTGGCCGAGGCGATCAGCACCGCGCGGGAAGTCGCTGAAGGGGCTCGGGCCGCGGGCATGCGGGTTCGCTGCTACCTGTCGACCGTGTGGGGCTGTCCGTACGAGGGCCTGACGCCCGTTTCGCGCGTGGTCGAAGTGGTGAAGCAGCTCGCGGACATCGGTTTTTACCAGCTGTCGCTGGGTGACACGATCGGCGTGGGCACGCCGGGTCAGACCGCCGACCTCATCACTGAGATGACCAAGATTTTGAAGATCGAGCAGATCGCGCTGCACCTGCACGACACCCGAGGCACGGCGCTGGCGAATGCGCTCATTGGGTTGAGCATGGGCATCACCACCTTCGATGCCAGCATCGGCGGGCTCGGCGGGTGTCCTTACGCTCCGGGCGCGGCGGGCAATCTGGCGACCGAAGACCTGGTGTTCATGCTCAAGGGCATGGGCGTCGAGACTGGAATCGATCTCGACGTGCTGGTCGAAGCCGGTGAGCTCGCGCAGGAACTGATCGGCCGGAAGCTCGCTGGGAAGTATCTGCAGGCCGCGCTGGGCGAGCGGGAGAAGCAGGCCAGCCGCTCCCGAAGCGCAGCCAGCTAAACGCAGACGGCCCTGAAGTACGGGGTCGGTGCGGGTCTCTCACCTCCTCGAGAATCAGGCGGGCCTCTCGAGCTTCGGGCCCGGCCGCTCACGTCACATTGCTTCGTGATGGTCGAAGTGACGTTCTGGCGTCGCTAACGCTGCCCCGCTCTTGCGCGTCCTCGTTCGAGGGCCTGTGGGTCATGGCGCCGCCCTGAACCCACCAGCCACCACGCACCTTTGGGCTGCTTTCTACGTGAAGAGCCGCTTGAGCCAGCCGATCACCCCGCGCGGCTGAAACACGTCGACCTCGGGGTCGGTGTCCTCTTCCATCGCGCGGATCTGGTTCTTCACGTTCGCCGGCGTATCGCGCGTGGCGAAATGAGAGACGATGCGCCGGCCCGTCGACGTCTCCTTCGCCGTGATGGTCAGCAGGCACTCGTTGCTCAGCTCGAAGCTCAGATCGATCGCGATCGAACCGCGCGGCCCCGGGGGCAGGTCCTTCACCATGAAGTTGCCGAGCCAGGTGTTCTCGCCCGCCCGGCTCGCTTCGCCCTGGAACACCGGCAGCTCGAGGGTCTTCTGGTTCTCTCGGGTGGTGACGACCTGGTACTTGCGAGTCGCCGGCAGTGAGGTGTTGCGCGGAATGATCGGGTGAAAGCGCCCGCCCGGCAGGCCCACGCCGATCGACATCGGCAACACGTCGATCAGCAGCAGCCCGGCCTTCTTGTCGAGCGCATCGGCGAGCAGGGCCGCACCCAACGCCACCGCTTCCTCGGGATTGCCGGCGGTCACCGGCTGACGGCCGAACAGCAGCGCGATGCGTTCCTGCACCAGTGGCGCGCGCGACTGCCCACCGACCAGGACGATCTCGTCGATCTGATCCGCGCGCAGCATGCGAGTGCGAATGACCTCCTGGCAGACCTCCATGGTGCGATCGACGATCGCGCGGGTGAGCTTCTCGAGCTGCGCCCGGGTGAGGGTGACGTCGAGATCGACCGGCTTGCCATTCACCACCGCGACGAACGGCACGTGAATGCGCGCCTCGGTCAGGTTCGAGAGCGCCATCTTCGCGCGCTCGGCCGCGTCGTAGACCCGCTGAATCGCCACCCGATCGCTGAAGATGGTGTCGGTGCGCTCTTCGAAATCGCTGAGCAACTGCGCGACGATCGCCGAGTCGAAGTCGATGCCGCCGAGGAAGGTGTCGCCGCCGGTGCTGACGACCTCGTAAACGGATTCCGTGTACTCGAGCACCGAGGCGTCGAAGGTGCCGCCGCCCAGATCGTAGACGAGCACGCGCTGCGGCTTGCGATGCGAGTGTCCCCACGCGAGCGCCGCGGCGGTCGGCTCGTTGACGATGCGCTCCACGTGGAAGCCGGCGAGGCGGCCCGCTTCACGCACGGCCTCGCGCTGACGTTCCGAGTACCAGGCCGGCACGGTGATCACCGCGCGGGACACAGGCTCGTTGAGTCGATGCTCGGCGAGCTGTTTGATTTCCCGAAGCAGCAGCGCCGAAAGTTCCTCGAGCCGGTACGCGCGATCGCCCAGCTGTACCGCGCACTCGCCATCTTCGGTCGGCACCACTTCGTAGGGGAAGCGATTGAGCAGCTCGCGCACGTCGGGCGAATCGACCGGGCGGCCGATCAGGCGCTTGAAGCCGTACACCACCCATTTCGGGTTGGTCGTCAGCTGGGCCTTCGCAGCCGCGCCCACCACCAATTGACCCCGCGGCGTGAGGGCGATCATCGACGGCACGAGCGACTGCCCGTCCTTCCAGCTGAGCAGCGTCGCCTTGCCGTCGCGCACGATCGCCGCGCAGGAATTCGTGGTGCCGAGGTCGATGCCGATGATGGGGCCCGTGCGGGCGGGCTCAGGCGCAGGCTCGAACGGAGGCGCCTTCACCTGCTTCGTGTCGCCCTGCACCAGCAGCCGGCCCGCGAGCTCGGAGGGCAGGGCGGCCTGGGCCTGAGAAGGCGCCGGCGGCTCAGGCGGGATGGCGTCAGGGCTGGTGTCGATCGGCCCCACGTTCTTCGGCACGGGCGGGGCGTCGGAGCGCACGTGCGGCATCGCCGCGGAGGCCGACTCGAGGAACCGGCGGCTGACCGCGTCGAGGGTGATGAACTTGAAGCCCATGCCCGTGACGCCCTGGCCCTTGTTGCCGGTGACGTAGGCGACGACTGCCGAGGCGTAGAGCACCCGCGCGCCCGACTCGATCTTGATCTCGAGCAGGACGGACGTGCCTGGGTTCTTCAGCGAGCGGGAACGAAGGTAGATGCCCCCGCGCGTGAGGTTGGCCCCGTACTTTGCGAGGAACTCCTCCGCGCTGGCGAAGGGCAGACGCACCGAGATGCCAATGGGCTTGTTATCGGTGGACACAACAGCGTCTGAAATAGGTCCAGCCCCTGCAAAAGACCAGTCATTCCACCCGCGCAGAGCACTTCTCTTCAGCCTCTGAGTTGTCTAGAGGCCAAACATGCTGACTCCGAACATCCGCCTGGGCCTGACGTTCGATGACGTGCTCCTTCAGCCGGCGGAGAGCTCAGTGCTCCCGCACCAGGTCGAGCTGTTCACGAAGGTGACGCGCAACCTCAGCATTCCCATTCCGCTGCTCTCGAGTGCGATGGACACTGTCACCGAGGCCCGCATGGCGATCGCCATGGCGCAGGAAGGGGGCCTGGGCGTCATTCACAAGAACTTCACCCCGGAGAAGCAGGCCGCCGAGGTGCTCAAGGTGAAGAAGCACGAGACCGGCATCGTGGTCGACCCCATCACCATCGGGCCTGACGCGCCGCTGTCCCGGGTGGTCGAGATGATGCGCGAGTTCGGCATCAACGGCATCCCCGTGGTCGAGGGAAAGAAGCTCGTCGGCATCATCACCAGCCGTGACGTGCGCTTCGAGAAAAACCTCAACCAGCCGGTGCACCAGGTGATGACCAAGAAGCTCATCACCGCGCGGGAAGGCGTCACCCAGGAAGGCGCGATTGAGCTGCTGCACACCAACCGCATCGAGAAGCTGCTGGTGATCAATGAGGCCGGCGAGCTGCGCGGCCTGATGACCGTGAAAGACGTCGAGAAACGCCGCGTGTACCCGAACGCCGCGAAAGACTCGAAGCAGCGCTTGCTGGTGGCGGCCGCGGTGGGTGTGGGTGCTGATCGCGATGCCCGCATGGAAGCGCTCATCAAGGCGGGCGTCGATGTGATCGTCGTCGATACCGCGCACGGGCATTCGCGGGGCGTCATCGATTCGATTCGCGATCTGCGGAAGAACTTTAAGGGCAGCTGGGAGTTGGTGGCCGGCAACGTGGCGACCGGCGAGGCCACCCGGGCGCTGATCGATGCGGGCGTCGATGCCGTGAAGGTCGGCATCGGCCCGGGCTCGATCTGTACCACCCGCGTGGTGGCCGGCGTGGGCGTGCCGCAGGTGACCGCGATCGACGACTGCGCGCGGGCCGCGGCAGGCAGTGGGGTGCCGGTGATCGCTGACGGCGGCATCAAGTACTCAGGCGACGTGGTGAAGGCGATCGCCGCGGGCGCGAACTCGGTGATGATCGGCTCGCTGTTCGCCGGCACCGAGGAATCGCCGGGCGACACGATTCTGTACCAAGGCCGCAGCTACAAGGCGTACCGGGGCATGGGCTCACTCGGCGCCATGAAGCAGGGCTCGAAAGACCGCTACTTCCAGAGCGGCGTGCAAGACGAGAAGAAGCTCGTGCCGGAAGGCATCGAGGGCCGGGTGCCGTACAAGGGCACGGTCGGCATGAACATGTTCCAGCTGATCGGTGGCCTGCGCGCGGGCATGGGGTACTGCGGCGCGAAGAGCATCGAGGATCTGCAGAACAAGGCGACGTTCATTCAGATCACCTCTGCCGGGCTCAAGGAGAGCCACGTGCACGACGTGATCATCACGGAAGAGGCGCCGAACTACCGCCACGAGTAGCGGCGTTCAGGTGTGGGTCACTTGTCGCGCTTGCGCTTGGTGTCCTTCACTTCGACCGTCTTCTCCGCGTTCGC
>JAYVNA010000298.1:0-16577 GCA_043758715.1 Archangium sp. | reverse complement strand
TCGCCCGCGCGCAATCGATGATGCCGCGCCGCTTCGTGGCCTTTTACGTGCCCTGCGGCATTCGCATGAATCGGTGGACGCCGGCGGCCACCGGCGCCAACTACGCCTTGAGCTCCATCCTCCAGCCGTTGGGCGCGTGGAATGGCCAGCCCTCGCTGCAAGCCGACACCCTGGTGCTCACGAACCTCGCGAACCGCCCGGCACAGCCCGACGGCCCCGGCGATCACGCCTCGGGCACCGGCGCCTTCCTCACCAACGCGCACCCGTTCAAGACCAACGGCGCCAACATCAGCAACGGCATCTCGTTCGATCAGGTGCTCGCCAATGCCTGGCGCGGACGCACCCGCTTCTCCTCGCTCGAACTCGGGCAAGACGGCGGCGCGGCGTCAGGTGACTGCGATTCCGGCTACTCGTGCGCCTACGCGCGGAACATCGCCTGGGCCTCGGCCACCCAGCCGCTCGCGAAGGAAACCAACCCGCAGGCCGTGTTCGATCGCCTGTTCGCCGGAGTGGATCCCGATCAGACCGCCGCCGCGGTGGCGAAACGAAAGAAGTACCGCCAGAGCGTGCTCGACGCGGTGAAGGAAGACACCACCTCCCTGCAGGGCAAGCTCGGCGCGACCGACAAGCGCAAGCTCGACGAGTACTTGAGCGGCGTGCGTGAGCTCGAGGTGCGCGTCGCCTCCGAACAGCCGTCCGTGTGCTCACCGGGAGCGCGGCCGCCGGCGTGGACGGACATTCGCGACAAGGCTGATCAATTCCTCGATCTGATCGCCTTCGCCTTCCAGTGCGATCTCACCCGCTCGGTCACGTACATGCAGCAGAACGCCGGCAGCGGCTACGTGTACCGATTCCTCGACAGCGGCGGCTCGCCCATCACCGACGGTCACCACACGCTCTCTCATCACGGGGGAGACCAGGCGAAGCTCGACGCGCTCGAGGTGATCAACCGCTGGGAAGTGGAACAGTTCGCGAAGCTCGCGCGGAAGCTGAAGGCGATTCGCGAAGTCGACGGCAGCACCGTGCTCGACAACTCCGCGCTCTTCTTCTCGAGTGAGATCGAAGATGGCGACTCGCACAGCCACTTCAACATGCCGATCCTCGTCGCCGGTAAGGCGGGCGGCTCGCTGCGCTCGGGCCAACACCTGCGCTTTCCAGATCAGCCTTCGGTGGGAAATCTCTTCGTCACCCTCGCGCAGGCGTTGGGGGTGAACGAGACCAGCTTTGGTGACAGCACTGGCACGCTCCCGGGCATTCGCGCCTAGCCGTCAGGGGTGCTACGGCCGCCCCCTGATGAATCGACCACCGTGGCGCTGAACCCGCTCGACCCCGAGGCCGCCCGGGATCTTCTCGACTTCGACGAACTCACCGCCGTCGAGCGTTTGCAGATCAAGTTCGTGCGCCGCACCTTCGCTTCGGCCCCCGTCGACCGGGTCATCCGGGTGCTGCAGCGGCGCATCTCCGCCAATTGGATCGACTTCTCCATTCGCAACCTGCTCAGCGTGCACGGCGTCGAGCGGCTGCCCGCCTTCGGGCGCGACAGCAGCACCATCCTCGTCTCGAACCACCGCAGCTTCTTCGACCTGTTCGTCGTCTCGTCGGTGATCGTGAAGCGGGGCCTCGAGCAGCGGCTGATGTTCCCGGTGCGCTCGCAGTTCTTCTACGACTCACCGCTGGGGCTGGCGGTGAACGGGGCGATGAGCTTCTTTGCGATGTACCCGCCGCTCTTTCGCGATCGCGACAAGACCGCTCTGAACCGGGCGAGCGTCGACGAGCTGGTGCGGCTGCTGCGCGCTGGGGGGGCCCTGGTCGGGCTTCACCCCGAGGGAACCCGGAACAAGTCGAACGACCCGTACACGCTGCTTCCCGCGCGCCCGGGCGTCGGCCGCATCATTCGCGCCACCCGGGGCCGCGCGGTGGTCATTCCCGTCTTCATCAACGGGCTGAGCAATGATTTCGTTCGGCAGGTCGCCGGCAACTATCTGAAGACGGGCGGCGCAGTCACAGTGGTGTTCGGGCATCCGCTCGAGTTCGACGGCGTGCCGGACGGCCCGGAAGCCGACCAGCAGATCTCCGATCGCGCGCTCGAGGCGGTGCGTGCCCTGGGCGAAGAAGAGCGAAGCATTCGCGCGAAGCTGCCGTAGCCGCCCCGCTCAGTCGTGCTTGTGCTCGAGCAGCTTCTTGATCGCCTCGGCAAACGACTTTTCCGTCAGGGGCTTGAGCGCCGGAGCCGGCAGCACCGCGCGCAACGGCTGACCCGGCTTGAGCGGGAAGTCGTCGTACGCGCCTGACCCATCGGCATCGACGAGGATCGCGTTCGACCACGCCATCGGCCGCGAGTCGTGCAGCGGCACCATGTTGCGCCCGGTGGTGCCACGCGCCATCGCCACGAACCAGGTGTCGGCGCTCGGCTGCACCACGAACTTCTCCACGATGTGCACGCGGCGCAGCGTGGTGCCGGGCACCGCTTCGACCGGCATCGCGAGCACGTCGAGGTCCTTCTTCTGCAGAATGCGCCCATCGGGCCAGGTGTCGTTGCCCTGACCGTTGACCGAGTCGCGCCCGGGAGCGTGCGAGTAGATCTCCACCCGGTTGATCTGCATCCACTCGAGGCCCTGCACGTCGACCGTCAGCTCCACCCGATCGTTGGCCGCCACCGAGAGGGTGTCGCCGATGTCCACCTTCGGCCCCACCGGCATCAGGTTCGTGTCGAGCTTCTGCGCGCTGAACGAGATGATCGGCCCGTTGCCCGCGAAGGCCTGGTGCTTGCGAATCGCCTCGGCGAAGGCCGTCGGCTGGAACCCGGGCACCGAGTCGCTGCCCACCTTGGCCCAGGTGCGCGCGTAGCCCCCGTTGTCCTTGAAGGTCTTGTGGGTGTCCGACACCCCGCTCGAGGTGCGCACCGTGCCGCGCGAGAGGAACGTCATCCAGTCATTGAGCACCGTGTAGCTGGGCGAAGGGCCGTTGGCCGACTCGATCAGATCGAACCCATCACCGAACAACTTCGTGTCATCGGCGGTCGCGGCGGGATCGACCGCCATGTTGAACTCAGACGGGACGCCGTGGGTCGCGAGCGTCGCGGTGTCGACCTTGAGCTGGGTGAGCACGCCGCTGCCGCCGCGGGGGTGGTTGAGCTGGACCACGGCGCCCGGGTGCTGCTCCTTGATACCCGAGAACACCTGCGGCATCCGCAGCGTCGGCCCGTCTTCTCCGCCCGCGTGATCGAAGGCGCCGCCGTTCGCGAAGGCCTCGTCGCGCACCAGGGGGAACGTATTGAAGTGCCCATGGGTGAAGGTGGTGACCTCCTCGCCGATCATCGTGGCCATCAGCTGATCAGCCCCCAGCTCGCGCACGATCGGCGCGAAGTCGGTGATGAACTCGTGATCGGTCGAGAGCAGCACGTCGACGCCTTCCGAGAGGAAGCTGGCCGCGCGCACCGAGTTTCTCACCGCGCTGTCGGTGCTGTTGATGGCGTGCACGTGCAGGTCGGCCGACATCCACCCCGGGGTGTCGACGATGCGCCCGAGGGTCGCGGTCGCGGTCGCGTCAGCGGTGCGCAGATCGACGTGGAAGCCCGAGGTGGGCCAGGTGTCGGGCCAGGTCGAATATTCGGGGCCGCGCGAGACCACCAGGTCGTACTCACCCGCGGGCAGCGTCATCGCCAACGGGCCGTTGACCGGCACGAAGCCGATGCTCGCCGCGCCCATGTCGAAGGACTCCAGCAGGTAGTGCTTCGCGTAGGTCTCTGCGCTGAAGGGGCAGGGGCCACCCGAGCAGAACACCGTCACCTTCGCCGGCATCGGGCTGCCCGCGGCGTCCTTCACGGTCACCGTCAGTTGGTGCGCGGCTCCCATCACCACCGCGCCCGTCGCCGTCTGGCCCGCGCTCACCACGAGGCTCACCTGCGGTCCCACCAGGCGGCCCTGCAGCGAACCGCTCACGGTGTAGCTGCCCGGCTCGAGCTTCGCGGTGGCCAGGCCCGTGGCGTCGGCTTCCATCACCGCCACCAGCACGCCCGCTCCGTCGAGAATGCTCACCCGCGCGTGAGGCGCAGGGGCGCCGCCAGGCAGGGTGGCCGTCACGCTCAGGTTGCCGGTGGTCTTCCCGTCGGCCTCCAGCATCACCGCGTTCACGCCCGCGAGGTCCTTCGCGATCATGAAGTCGCGGAGGTACCCGCGCCATTGCCCGGGCCGCACGTTGAACGTGCCAGGCCGCGTGCGCACGTCGGGGTTGGTCCAGGTGAGCACGCCGGCGAGCGACTCGCCCTCGACGAACACGCCCATCACCCCGCCGTAACCGATGAGCGCGTTGGCCACGACCGGCTGGTTGAGATCGGCCAGCGACGAGCTGCGCATGCCGTAGGCGACTCCATCACCCTGCGTGCCGAACCACTTCGAGGGCGCGAAGGTGCAGTCGTCGTTGGGGTCGAGCTTGCTGCCGCCGAGGGTTGCGCCGCAGCGGCCCGGGTTGAAGATCTCGAAGGCACCGACATCGAGCAGTTCGAGAATCGGCGCGAGCACCGGAGAATCGCCGTCGTTGCAGAACGCCGTCAGCACGCGCACCCGCGACTCGCCGGGGCTGAGCACGTAATAGGTGGTCAGGCGCAGCGGCAGCGGCTTGTTCGGGTCGACCACGAAGTTGATGTCGAGCCCCGCCTGGTGGCGCACCACCGAGCCCAGGTTGATCAGATCGTGCACCACGTCTTTGCCGGTGGAGGCCACGATCGCCGGGCCGCCGTTCGAGCCATCGGAGATGATCTCCACGTCCTTCACGCTCGAGAGCCGGCCGAACGCGTAGAACAGGGCCATGCGGCCGAACGCGTCTTTGCCTGCTTCGCCGGGCGCGCGCTGCAAGTCGGCGTCGATGATGCCGCCGCCCGAGAGCAGGGGCCCCATGGTGCGCCCGGGCTGATCGATGATCACCCGCACCCGGTCGTTCTGCAGCAGCACGTCTCCGGTGCGGCCCATCGCCTGCTCGCCCCCGATGAGTTGCCCGGCGGAGTCGATCACCTTCGCTGACGAGCCCGCGCCACCTTGCTTGAAGTAGCCGGTGGCCGAGAGATCGACCTCGCAGCGGTGCGAACCTGCGTCAGGGACTCCGCCGCCGCCGCCCGGCTTGGGGCACGCGGTGAAGAGGAAGATCGCCGCCAGCAAAAGGCCGTTGTGACGCGTTCGTTGCATACGTGGCGCAAGAGACACCACCCGCTCACGCGGAACAAGCCCTCGGCGGGACTCAGGGGCGGCTGGGGTGAGCGGCGGGGCACTGCGCCTGGTCCATCGCCGCCGCGGCGTGGGTGAAGTGACTCCAGTCGACGATGAAGTCGCCCGAGGTCGGGTCGTCGAGATCGATGACGATCGAGGTGGCCGCCACCACCACCCAGGTCAGCCCCGCGACGAAGGCCGCGTGCAACGCGAAGGAATCGACCCAGACCACCTCGAGCCCCGCCACGGTGATCCCGCCGCCGATGTAGACGAACCACCGCATGCCTTCGCCCATGCGCAGCTTCGCCGCCGTCACCCGGTGACCGCGCGCCTGGTTGAGCTCGTGAAACCGATCGATGGCCGTCTGGTAGAGCCGCTCTTCGGTATCGTCGGCGGGCGGGTGCGAAAGGAAGGCCCCGAGGTCGCGCTCGAGCACCACGCGCTCTTGATGGTGCGGAGCGCCCGCCTGGTAGGCCGTGGGCACGTCTCTGGCGTACTCGCGCAACGAGGCCCGCACGGTGTCGCGAGTCGGCCAGGAAGGAAACCAGCCCAGCACCCGGTACAGCTCGACCAGCGCGGTGGCTTCGTGCTCGATCGCCATCTGGGTGTCGTTGTGCTGCGTCCACACCAGGTAGATCGCGAAGGCGACGATCACCCCGTACATGCCGCCAAACGTCTGCAGGAAATTGCCCCCCACGTCGGTGGCCGATCGCAGCGCCGCCTCGGGGATCAGGTGCCGGCAAGCCCACAGCACCAGCAGGCTGATCGCGAGCCAGGCGCCGTGTTTGCGAATGCGGCGAAGGTGCCTCACCTGTCCCCTTTCTCAGCCCCCGTCACCGACCGCAAGGGGACCGTGATGCGGGCTTCTTTGTAGCCGCTTGCGTTGCTACGTTCCGCCCCACGCCATGGGGGAATTCGAGTTCGCCGTCAGTGAAGGCCCCGAGAAGGGGAGAACCTATCCATTCCCCGGTGAACACTTCTACGTGGGCGCCGGTGAGGAGTGCCATGTGCGCTTTCAGGCCACCGACGTGCAGCAGAAGCACGCCGAAGTGCGCTTCGACCCCAACGGGGTGCCGTGGATTCGTGATCTGACCGGTCAGCGCCTGATGTGGCTCAACGGTGAAGCGACCGACAAGGGCGCGCTCGCCGCGGGCACCTTCCTGCGCCTGGGGCGGCTGGAGCTCGTCGTTCGCCACCTCACCGCCGCGCGTGCGGGGCCCAGCGGCACCATGGCCACCCCGACGCCGATGCGGTCCTCCGCGCCCAGCAGCAGCTCGGCGCGCAACCCCGGCGCGAGCAGCGCCCGCAACGCCGCGCCGGCTCAGAGCTCGGCGCGTTATCAGGCGCCGGCGAACGAAGGCCCGATCGACGCCACCGCGCGCAGGCCCACGCCGTTTCAGAAATCGCCCCAGACCGGCTACCCCGACGCGCCCGCGCCGAGAGAAGGCCCGCTTTCTTCGATGCTCACGCCGGGCAGTGTGATCGACGGCCGCTACGAGATCGTCGGCAAGCTCGCCGCCGGCGGCATGGGCGAGGTGTACCGCGCGCAACACGTCGAGCTGGGCAAGGCGATGGCGCTCAAGGTGATGTTGCCTGAGCTGTCGAACGACCCCGAGTTCGTCACCCGCTTCAAGCGCGAGGCGATCGCCGCCAGCCGCATCGGCCAGCAGAACATCGTCGACATCTCCGACTTCGGCCGCACCCAGAACGGCCGCTTCTATTTCGTCATGGAGTACCTCGATGGCATGACGCTCTCGAGCCTCATTCATCGGCAAGGGGCCCAGGCCGCCGAGCGCGTGCTCAACATCGCCGCCCAGTCCTGCCGCGCGCTGGCCGCCGCGCACGCGCAGAGCATCGTGCACCGCGATCTGAAGCCCGAGAACATCATGCTGCTGCAGCGGCCCGGGCAGCCTGACTTCGTCAAGGTGCTCGACTTCGGCGTCGCCAAGGTCAGCGCCGGGCACGGGCAGGGGGGCCACACCGCCGTCGGCATGGTGGTCGGCACCCCGCAGTACATGTCGCCGGAGCAGGCCAAGGCGGTGCCCGTCGACACCCGCAGCGACATCTATTCGATGGGCCTCATCATCTACGAGCTGCTCACCGGCCGCCCCACGTTCTCCGCCGAGACGCCCTCGATGCTGATGGTCAAGCACGTGGTGGAAGCCCCGCCGCCCTTCGAACCCGGCCCGCTGCAGTCGGTGCCCGAAGAGCTCGAGAAGCTCGTCTTCCGCATGCTGGAGAAGGAACCGGCGGCCCGCCCGCAGTCGATGGAAGAGGTGATCGAGGTGCTCGACAACCTCTGGGCGCGGCTCAAGTCGAACGACCCCACCCTCAAGCGCGTCTCCGGCAACTTCGCCAAGACCTCCACGCCCCAGTCGGGCATCTCGGTGGTGCGCGCCTCCGGCCGGATGCAGGGCGTGACGAGCAGCAGCACCACCGGCCTCGAAGAGCCGTTGCCTCAACTGCCGCGCTCCAGGCTGCCGCTCATCTTGAGCGTGGTGGTGGTGCTGCTGGCCATCGTGGTGGCCGTGGTGGTGCTCAGGCCCGACCCCAGGCCGGTGGTGGTGGAGAAGCCCGTCGAAAAGCCGTTGGTGGAAACGCCCGTGGTGGTCGCAGACCCCAGGCTGCCGCCCGCGGTCGACAAGGTGAAGCTCAACTTCACCAGCACCCCCGACAAGGCCGACGTGTCGGAAGGCGACATTCTGCTGGGCGTCACGCCGCTCACCCTGATGCGTGCGCCCGCGGAGATCACCGAGCTCACCTTCACGGCCAGGGGTTACCTGCCCTACAAGCGCAAGTTCCGCTTTGACTCCGAGCAGACGATTCCCATCGAGCTCGAAAAAGAGAAGAAGGGCGGCGGCGCCCAGGTGCCGCTGACCAAGAAGCCCAAGGGCACCGGCCTCGCCGACGACCCCTACTCGCAAGAAGAAGACCTGAAAGAATCGCCGTTCTGACTTCTATGATCCCAGCGCTCCTGATCGCCCTCCTCGTCGCCGCTCCTGCCCCCAAAGCCAAGGCCGCCCCTGCTCCCGCCGCGGAGGAGTCGGGCGACGTGGCCAAGGCCAAGGAACTCTTTCAGTGGGGCCAGAAGCTCTACAAGCAGGCGCGGTATGCCGAGGCGATTTCGAAGTTCGAAGAGGCCTACGCCGCGCGCCCGCACCCGGTCATCTACTTCAACATCGGCAAGTGCTGGGAGCAGTTGGGGGAGACCGCCAAGGCCCTGCGCGCGTACCGCGATTACCTGCGCCTGGCGCCCGACGCGAAAGACAAGGAGACCGTCTCTGACGCGATCGCCAACCTCGAGCGCCGCCTCCGCGAAAAGGGCCTGCAGCAGCTGATGGTGTTCGCAGACCCCGCCAACGCCCGCATCAGCGTCGACGGCAAGGAACTGGGCACCTCGCCCGTCTCCATCGAGCTCATCGCCGGCAATCACCAGCTCACCGTGGTCGCCGAGGGGTTCGAGAAGGTCGAGCGCTCGTTCGTGATGCAGACCACCCGCGCCACCGAGATGACCATCTCGCTGCGGCCGGTGGGCAGGGAGGCGGCGCAGCCGTTGGTCACCGACGCCCCGAAGGTTGACCCGAAGAAGGACACCGTGAGCGATCCCGGCCCGCCGCCGCCGCTGCCTCCGCCCGTGGTGACCGCGCCGATCGAGAAGAAGGGCCGGGTGTGGACGTACGTGGTGGGCGGCGTGGCCGTCGCGAGCCTCGGCGCCGGCATCGGGCTCGGCGTGGGCGCCAGCAGCAACGCCGCCGAACTTCGCGCCAGGGAACACCCGCAGGCCGAGGCCCAGGCGCTCTACAGCTCGGCCAACGGCATGGCCGTGGGTTCGAACATCGCTTACGGCGTCGCAGGCGTCGCGGCAGCCACCGCCATCGTCCTTTTCATCCTCGAGAAGTGAACGGCCGAAGCTCCCATCGTCACCCCGGAAAATGTCCATGAAGATCCAGCTTTGGTGTCTGTCCGCTTCGTTCGTCCTGCTGTCGGGTTGCATCGTCGACCTGACCCACACCCCGTGCACCACCACCGACAACTGCCCCTCGGGGCAGAGCTGCGTGAACAATGTCTGCGTGGGGGGCGCGAGTGGGGGAGGCGAGGGGGGCGGCACGGCGACCGGCGGCGGTGGCGGAGGTGAGGCCACCGGCGGAGGCACCGCGACCGGGGGTGGATCAGGCGGAGGCGCGGTCACTGGCGGCGGTGGTGGCTCGGTCACCGGCGGCGGTGGCGGCACCGATGGCGGCACTGATGGCGGCACTGATGGCGGCAGCACCCAGAGCGACGGCGGCCTCGGCGCCACTCCGGCCTCTCACGGCTTCCCAGACACGGTGACGGCCACCGCATCGGCGCCTTTCACCTTCACCTTCAGCAACACCTCGCCGAACCCCACGGGCACCCTGATGGTGGTGCTCTCGGGCGCGAACGCCAGCGTCTTTCGCATCAGCGCCAACTCATGCACCGGAACCCTGGGAGCGGGTGGCAGCTGCGACGTCGGCGTGGTCTTTGAGCCCACCGCGCTGGGCGCCGCCGTGGCCTCGCTCGAGGTGAGCGCTTCGCCGGGTGGCACCCTTAGCCTCTCGCTGACCGGCACCGGCATTGCTCCGGCGACGCTCGGCCTCACGCCGGGTAACCAACCGTTCGGCAGCGTGGTGGTGGGCAGCTCGTCGACCCTGCAGAGCTTCACGGTGAGAAACCTCGGTGGTTCGGCGACCGGTGTGGTGTCGGTGGTCACCAGCGGCACCAACGGCAACGAGTTTATTCTCACCAACGGCTGCTCCGGCACGCTGGCTCCGATGGCCCAGTGCACCTTCAGCCTGGTGTTCGCGCCCTCGAGCGCAGGCGCCAAGACCGCGACGGTCACCGCGAGCGCCGCGCCCGGCGGCATGGCGGTCGCGTCCCTCACCGCCACCGGTCTTGCGCCCGCATCCCTCTCCGGTGCGCCGAACCCCGGCGTCTTCGCGGCCACCGTGCAGGGCCAGGACAGCGTGCCCGTGAGCTTCACCATCACCAACACCGGCGGCGCCACCACGCCTTCGCTCAGCACCGTGATCGCCGGCACCAACGGCGGCGACTTTCTGACCACCAGCGACACCTGCAACGCGGCCACTGTGCTTTCCGGCGGCAATTGCGTGGTGCAGTTGCGCTTTCACCCGCTGGGCACCGGCTCGCGCAACGGCACCCTCACGATCTCGGGCAACGGGCTGGTGCCGGTGCTGATTCCGCTCGGCGGCAACGGGCTGACGGCCGCGCAGCTCGCGATGAGCCCGATGGGCGCGGTGCCCTTCGGCGATGTCGCCACCAACGGCACTCAGACCGTTCCCTTCTCGGTGACCAACTCGGGTCAGGGAACCAGCGGCACGGTCAACGTGGCGATCACGGGCGCTGACTTCTCGCTGCTGAGCAACACCTGCACCGGCACCCTCGCAGGGCTGGGCTCGTGCGACTTCGTGGTGCGCTTCGCGCCGGGCTCCGTGGGAACGAAGACGGGCTCGGTGACCGTGACGGGCGTGCCCGGGGGTACCCAGAGCGCCACCTTCACCGGCAACGGCGTCACGCCCGGAAACCTGCAGGTGACTCCCCCGAGCCTCGACTTCGGCGACGTGGTGCAGGGGCAGACCGGCGCCCCGAAGACCTTCACCGTCACGAACACCGGCGCGGCCAGCACCACCGTGCCCACCGTCAGCATCGGCGGCGCGGGCGCGGGGTTCAGCCAGACGAACAACTGCACGGCGGCCCTGCCCCCCTCGGGGACTTGCACCATCACCGTCACCTTTTCGCCCAACGGCGCCACTCGCAATCAGCAGAGCGGCTTCGTGCAGGTGACGGCGGCCACGGGCGGCACCGCGTCTGGCAGCGTGACCGGCAACGCGCAGGCGCCGGCTTCCTTGAGCGTGACGCCCGCGACGCAGGCCTTCCCCGCCACCACGGTGGGCGTGAGCAGCGGCGCGATGACCTTCGTGGTGAAGAACAACGGCGACCAGACGAGCAGCGCGCTCACCGCGACCACCACCAACGCTGACTACGCGGTGCAGCCACAGGCGGGCGACTGCCGCGGGCAGTTCCTGGTGGGCGGTGGCACCTGCTCGATTCGCGCTGCCTTCACGCCCCAGGTGCCGGGCTCGCGCCCCGGAGCGCTCAACGTCACGGGCAGCCCCGCTGGCGGCACGGCCACCGTCACCTTCACCGGCGTCGGGCTCACGCCGGCGAACCTCACCCTCACCGGAACCAGCTCGAACTTCGGCAACGTGCTCATTCCCGGCACCGCCTCGCTGGGCTTCACGGTGGCCAACACCGGCCAGTCGCCTTCCGGCGCGCTGAGCTTCTCGATGGCCGGCTCTGATTTTCAGAACATCACCCCGGGCGGCGCGGGCGATTGCACGGTGGGCGCGACCCTCGCGGCGGGCGCCAGTTGCAACCTGCTCATTCGCTTCACCGCGGCGCTGCCGCAAGGCTCGAAGAGCGCGGTACTCACGGCGACCGCCAGCCCCGGGGGCAGCCCGACCTTGACGCTGAGCGGAGTGGCCCAGCGCCCCGCGGTGCTCACGCCGGCCACCTCGAGCAAGGACTTCGGCGGCGTCGAGGTGACCGGTTCTTCGACCCTCTTCCCCTGGGTGCTCATTAACGCAGGCGACGTGGCCACCCCGCAGCTGACCACCACCACTCCCAGCCCCGACTTCTCGATCAGCACGGACACCTGCAACGGCCAGTCGATCCCCGCGCAGGGGAGCTGCACTGTAAACGTCAAGTTCACCCCGACCAACCCGGGTTCGGTGACCAAGACCCTGACGGTGGCTGGCACCGGCGTGAGCGCCTCGCTCACCGCTACCGGCGTCGGCATGTGGAAGCTCACCGTCGCGGCGGCCTCAACGGGTTGGGTCGAGACCCTCGACGGCCTCATCAACAACTGCACCTCGACCAACACCACCAACTGCAGCGCGCTCTACGTCAACGGCAGCGCCCCCACGCTGCGGGCGCGCACGGCGAACGGCTCGGGCACGTACTTCCAGGCCTGGAGCGGTCCCGCGGCGTGCACCGCCTCTGGCGTGGGCGCGGTGTGCCTGTTGCCGATGACCGCTTCCCAGACCGTGGTGCCGATCTTCCAGCCCATCACCCAGAACCTCGCGTTCCTCACCAGCACCAACGTGCCGGCGAACCTGGGCGGGGTCGCTCAGTACGACGCGCTCTGCAACGTCTACGCGAGCGACGCGGGCATCAACAACAGCGGGGGTACGGGTTACATCGCCTGGATCTCGACGGTGACCAATCGCGCGGTCGACCGATTGACGGCGATGGGAGGCCAGAAGCGCGTCGACGGGAACCCCTTCGCGACCTCGAAGAACGCGCTGACCAGCAACACCATCATCTACCCCACCACGCTCGATGAGCTGGGCCGGCCCAACCCGGCCATCAGCGACAGCATCTGGACGGGGGCGAGCGGCACCGGGAGCGCGACGATGAGCGATTGTTCGAACTGGACGATCAACACCGCCACCGGAGTCAATCGCGGGGTTCCCAGCGGAGGCCCGGCCTACTGGAGTGACATCGGAGGCGGGCACACCTGCAACAACATCAACACCCGGGTGCTGTGCCTGGGCAACACCTCGAACACCGCCGTGGCGCTCCCGGGGGTGCCGTCGGGCGGCAAGCGCGTCTTCCGCTCGACCAACGTCTCCATGCCCGTCGGCATCGCCTCGGCGCACTCGACCTGCTCGACCCAGGCGGGCTCCGCGGGCATCGGCAACAACTACCGCGCGCTCCTGGCTTCGACGGGAGCGACCGCCGCCGACAACGCGCTGCTCGTGGACACACTGACCTACTACCGGGTCGACGGCGCCCGCGTGGGCACGGGGGCGGAGATCAAGGCGAAGACGCTCACCAGCGGCATCTGGCAGAACGCGAACGGCACTTACGTGCTGCCGTCGACGGCCGACTTGGTGTGGACGGCGGCCCCCAACCCGGCGACCGCGGGCGTCAGCACCGAGACCTGCGCCAACTGGAGTTCGACCGGCGGCGTGACCCGGCTGGGCCGCACGCAGTCGGCCTCGGGCAACTTCTTCGACGTCAACGGCAACATGAACGCGTGCACCGGGTCGTTCGGGCTCTATTGTGTCGAGCAGTGATTCGTTTTCCATCGCATCAGGGAGTCCTCGTGCACCGTCTTGCCGCTCTGCTCAGCTGGCTCTCGCTCTCACTGGTTTCGTGCACCACCCAGGGCCCTCAAGGGGACCGTGGCCCGGCGGGTCCTCAAGGAGAGAAGGGGACGGCGGGGGTGACGGGGGCACCTGGTGCCAATGGCGTGGTCGGGCCGGTGGGTCCCGCGGGTCCGACCGGAGCTCAAGGAGCCATCGGCCCCGCAGGAGCTCAAGGCCTCGTCGGTCCAGTCGGCCCAGTGGGGCCAATGGGGCCAGTGGGGCCTGCTCCTGACGCGGGCAGCGCGGTGCAGCTCCTCCGCTTCGCGGGCAGCCAGGGACCGTGCACGAATGGCGGAGTTCGGTTCACCGTGCCCGGTACTTCGCAGGTCGAGTACGCCTGTGACGCGCCCCGTTTTCGCGCGTGGCTCAAGGGCGACCTCCAGGGCGGCGCGAACTCGTACTACGGCGATCGGGTGATCTTCGACGAGGAGACAGGCCGCATGTGGCAGCGCGATCCGGAGACGGGTGCCACGGTGCTCCAGTCGCTGCAATACGATGCCGCGGTCACCTGGTGCGACGGGCTCACGTACGCCGGGTTGAGCGATTGGCGGCTGCCGACGCAGCCCGAGCTCATCTCGTTGCTGGTGCTCGGGCAGACGCCGGTCGCGCCGACCATCAACAGGGACTTTTTTCGCAACACGCCCTCTGACTACTTCTGGACCATCGAGACCAACTCGGGGGGCGGCGTGCTGGTCGACTTCACCACCGGCACCCCGTACACCATCGGCTCGAATTTTTCCCCGCACTCAGTTCGCTGCGTGCGCTGAGTTTCATCGGCAGGACTGCGTGCGACGCCTCACCGAAGTGGTGCAGGCCTCGTTGGTGACGTTGCACTCAGCGAAGTCGTCGTGACGCCCGCAGCGGGGCACCGGTCCCTCCCAGCCCAGGCCACCCTGCTCGACACAGGTGGTGCCGCCGTTGCCAGCGCACGCGGGGCCGCCATTGCTCGACTGAGTCCACTGCGGGGTTTCCTGCCCATCGCAGTCGTAGTCGTAGCGGGGACCCTGGCAGCGGTGATCACGTGCGCGCTCGAAGGCCGCGGTCTGGCCGGGGTGCACGTCGGCATCGGCATCGCAGCAATCTGAAGCGGCGCTGGCGCGGGCTTCGTGCGCATCGCCGCAGCTCGAGTCGTGCGAGACGATGGTGTTCTCGCCCCGGAAGCCGTCGCCGTCATCGTCCCGGTAGCAGAGCTCTTCGCCGTTGCAGTCGGAGTCCACCTCGTCGCCGGGAAGCTCGGTCGCGCCCGGGTGAATCTGCGCGTCGGTGTCGACGCAGTCGGTGCCGCGGGTCGCAAAGCCCAGGGGAGGCAGCTCACCGCAGCGTTGCTCAGCGGTGCCGGCCCGCCCGAAGCCGTCACCGTCAGCGTCGGCGAAGAAGGCCGTGCAGTGATCACTCGCGCACTGGCAGCGAGCGCTGCACGCCTCGCCGTTCGTGAGTTTGGGGCCGCAGGTCGAGTTCGAGGTGCAGAACGAATTCGCACCACACGCAGGTGGACACGACCCGGGCATTCCACAGCCCGCCGTGCAAGCGCCTGCGCCGTCGCAGCTGCTGGGCCCGCACCCGCTCTCGGGGTCGCTGCCCGCGGGGCGATTGCTGCAGGTGCCCGCGTTCCCCGGGAGCGCGCATGAGACGCAGGCGCCGACGCAGGCCGTGTTGCAGCACACGCCATCGACGCAGTTCGCGCTCGCGCACTGGCTGGCGCTGCTGCACGCGGCCCCCAACCTGAGCTGCGGCGTGCACGTACCGGCGTTGCAGCCGGACCCCGACGGGCAATCGGAGCTCGAGGTGCAGTGGGTCGGGCAGCTCGCGTGAGTGCCGTCGCACACGAACGGCGCGCAGCTGGGAACACCCGCTGAACCGGCCGCACGAAGGTGACAGGTGCCTCCGCCGCAGGTGTCGCACGCGCCTGAGCAGCCCGAGTCGCAGCACACGCCCTCGACGCAGTGGCCGCTGGTGCACTGGTTGGCGTCCGAGCAGGTCTCTCCATCGCCGCGCCGCGGCCGGCACGAGCCCGTCGACACGCAATACTGGGTGGCCGTGCAGTTCGCGTCACTCGCACAGGAGAGCGGGCAGCCCGCGCTCGTTCCGTTGCACAGATACGGCGCACAGCTGGGGCTGCCGGGGCCGGTGGTGGCGATGCAGGTGCCCACCGATCCGCTCACGTTGCACGCGTTGCAAGCACCCGTGCACGCGGTGTTGCAACAGAAGCCGTCGACGCATTGGTGCGAGGCGCACTGGGCGGCGCTGGTGCAGGCCGCGCCGTTGGCCCGAGGGACTCCGCAGGTGCCGCCGTTGCAGCCGTAGCCCTGGGCGCAGTCGGAATCGGAATCGCAGGTGGAAGTGGGGGTCTGCGGACAACTGGTCGAGCTGCCGTTGCAGACGTACGGCGCACACGAGGGGTTTCCAGGCACGCCCGCGTCGCTCACCGTGCAGGTGCCGCCGACACAGCTCTCGCACGCGCCTTCGCACCGGCTGTTGCAGCACACGCCATCGACGCAGTGGCCCGAGACACACTGCGCGTCAGCGGTGCACCGGGCCGCCAGCGCGCCCTGGGCTTTGCACCCGGTGGGGTCGCAGTATTCGCCCGCTGCGCAGTGCGAGAGATCCGCAGGGCAAGGCGGCCCCCCGGTGCAGCGCTCTTCGAGATCGCAATCGCCTACCGCGGGGCGGCACGTGGTGCCTTCAGCCGCGAAGACATCAGGCGGACAGGCCCCCGCGACGCAGCGCTCGCCGACGTCACACCCACCCGCGCCGGGCCTGCACAGCACGCCTTCGCAGTCGGGGTCGGCGCAGTCGCTCAGGCCATCGGCGTCATCATCGAGACCATCGTCGCATCGCAATTCATGCGCGTTGGTGCGCACGGCTGCTCCGTCGTCGCCACCGGAGGAGGGACCCGATTCGCAGTGGCCCCTCGCGCAGTGTTGGCTCGAAGGACAATTGTCATCGCTCGCGCAAGG
Source organism: Archangium sp. (assembly GCA_043758715.1). Classification (GTDB taxonomy): domain Bacteria; phylum Myxococcota; class Myxococcia; order Myxococcales; family Myxococcaceae; genus Archangium_A. The sequence continues at coordinate 230 of JAYVNA010000298.1, read as the reverse complement.
CGCGCCGGTCAGCACCGGCAGGCACGAAAAGATTCCGATTCCCAGCAACGACCCCCACAGCAACAGCCGCGCCCCGTACTCCGTGCCCAAGTTGAGGCCCCCCGTCAGATGAACGACGGCACTGAGTAACGGTGCACCAGACTTCGTGTGATGGGTGGAGAGGGTGACCAAGAGCGATCGAGTTCCGCGGGTTTGGCGCCGCGCTCTTGTCTTGCGAAAGAATGTGGAAT
>JAYVNA010000297.1:0-5618 GCA_043758715.1 Archangium sp. | reverse complement strand
TCGATCTGGAGCACCGCGTACCCGTTGGTCAATATTCCCTCGAGCCCGCCGGGGTTTCGCACCTTCACGTCGTAGAGACCGGGCGTCAGACCCGCGGGCACGTTCGCGCCGATGGTCTGCGCGGTGACGTTGCTCAAGGTCAGCTCGTTGGTGCCGAGAAAGGCGCGCGCGCCCAGCTCGAAGTTGGTGCCGGTGAGCACCACGTTGGTCGAGACGTTCGAGAGGCTGCTCGCGGGGCTGATCGAGGTGACCGTCACGGCCACGTCGGGCACCTCGAGTTCCAGGCGGATGATCCAGTTGTGGTTGACGCCGTTGAAGAAGCCGCCGTCAGGCAGGTTCATCGGGTCCCACCCGCCGCCGCCGTTGAAGAACCAGTTCGCGCCCGGCTTGGCGTTGGTGGTGTCGAGCGCGATGGTGGTGCCGTCTGCCGAGGTCTGGAGAATCTCCGACAACTTCACGAACACCTTGCCGCTGGTGACGATGATCGGGTCGGGGAAGGGGTAGCGGTTGAACATCGTGTTCGAGGTCTGCAGCTGCAGCGCCTGCATCGAGATGCGCCCGTAGTAGGCGACCCCGCCATCGTTGGGCACCAGCGGCGGAGGCACGCTCCCCCCCGAGCTGTCCCAGAGGTCGAACTCGTACTGGCCGATGCCGAAGCCCGACTGCTGATAGGGCACCAGCAGCACCTGAATGGCGACGATCTTGAGCGGGTACTCCGACGCGGGGGGCTCGAAGAGCACGCCCGCGCCTTCGTATTCGCCGAAGCTCACGCTGGCATAGATGCTCCCGGCGCCGGTGAAGGTGTCGTTCTTGATCACCTTCGATCCTGCAGCGGCGGTTCCGCCGAGCAGCGCTGCGAACAGCATCAGGAGCCGTGACATGGCCGCGATGGTAGGCGCCCGCGCGCTCGCGCGGAAAGAATCACGGCCGCTGCTCACAGCAGCGCACCTCAGCCCACGGTCGAGAGCAGGGTCTTCAACACCTCGAACGCGTGGTCGAGGGCTGCCACGCTGGCGCTCTCGGTTTGCTGGTGCGCCTGCGCGGTCTCACCCGGGCCGAAGTTCACCGCGTCGACGCCGAGCTCCGAGAAGCGGGCCACGTCGGTCCACGCCTGCTTGGCTTCCGCCGGGCGCGCGCTGAGTTTTTCGAGGCGCTGAAAGAACGGGTTGTCACCGCAGAGCCGGCCGCTGGGTGCGAGGTCGATGAAGTTCACCGCGCAGCGCCCGGCCACCAGCTCGTGCACGTCCTGCTGCGCGCGCTCCAGGGTTTTCCCGGGTGCAAAGCGGTAGTTCAAGTTGAGCTCGAAGTGCTCTGCCACCACGTTGCGGGCGCGGCCGCCCTTGGCCAGCGTGGCGCTCATCACCTCGTAGAAGGTGTGGCCCTGCACCAGCACGGCGGTGCGTTCCTTCGCGCCCAGCTCGGTGAGCAGTGGCCCTGCGGCGTGAATGGCGTTCTTCCCCTGCCAGGGCCGGGCGGAGTGGGCTGCCTTGCCCTCGAAGCGCAAGGTCGCGTGCAGGGTGCCGACGCAGCCGACCTGCACCGCGCCGTCGGTGGGCTCCATGGCGATGGCGAAGCGCACCTTGGCGAGCTCAGGCACCCGCTCGAACAAGGGACCCAGCCCCGATTCCTGGAAAGGGCCCTCTTCGCGTTCGTAGAGCACCAGCAGCAGGTTCACCGGCAGGGTGTCGCGCGGGAGCGCCTCGGCGAGCGCCATCATCACCGCCAGCGCGCCCTTCATGTCGGAGCTGCCCAGCCCGAAGAGCCGATCGCCTTCGAGGCGCGCGGGGTTGCCGGCGGGGTGGGTGGGCACGGTGTCGAGGTGACCGACCAACGCGATGGTGGGGCGGGGATCGACGCGGCGGCCGAGCACGAAGGAATGAGAGACGCGCACGATCTCGTCGGCTCGATAGTGACGCGCCGCCCAGGCCTCGACGTGATCGGCGATCGCTCCCTCGTTCCCGATGACCGAGGGGATCTGCACCAACGAGAGCGCGCGCTGGCCGATCACCGCTTTCAGACCGGCACGTTGAAGTCGCGCAGCACCGCGTTGAGCGAGGTCTTCTGATCAGTCGAGGCGCTGCGCTTGCCGATGATCAACGCGCACGGCAGCTGGTACTCACCGGCGGGGAATTTCTTGGCGCGCGTCCCGGGGATCACCACGCTGCGGGCGGGCACGCGGCCCTTCATCACCACTTCGTGTTCGCCGGTGACGTCGATGATGGGCGTCGACGCGGTGATCACGGTGTTCGCGCCGATCACCGCCTCCTCTTCGACCACCACGCCCTCGACGATCACGCTGCGGCTGCCGATGAAGGCGCCGTCTTCGATGATCACCGGCCGGGCCGACGAGGGCTCGAGCACGCCGCCCAGCCCCACCCCGCCCGAGAGGTGCACGTTGCGCCCGACCTGCGCGCAGCTGCCCACCGTGGCCCAGGTGTCGACCATAGTGCCCGACCCGACCCAGGCGCCGATGTTCACGTAGCCCGGCATCACCACCACGCCGCGCTCGCAGAAGGCGCCGAAACGAACCACGCCCGGCGGCACCACCCGCACGCCGGCTTCCGCCAGCCCCTTCTTCAAGGGAATCTTGTCGTGGAACTCGAAGGGCCCCACCTCGGTCGTCTTCATCTCGCTGATGGTGAAGAAGAGCAGAATCGCTTCCTTCACCCAGGCGTTGACCTCCCAGCCGTTCACGCCCTTCTGCGCGACCCGCAGCACGCCGCGGTCGACCAGGTTCAAGGTCTCGCGAATGGCCATCGCGTAGAACGGTTCCTGCGCCAACGCGCGATCGGCATAGGCGGCCGTGACGCGCTGCTTGAGATCGTCGACGTTCATGCGGGTGCCTTCTATCAGGCCCGGCGGCGCCGCGATCGGAGCAGCGGCAGCAACCCGGCGAGGAACAGCAGCTCAGGCACTACCGTGGCGCCGCAGCCGTACCGCGGGCCGGGGAGCACCGTGCCGCCTCCACCACCTCCGCCAGTGCCCATCGAGCCCACGTTGGGGCTGGTGCCGGCCATCAACTCGGCCACGTCGGTGACCCCATCGGCGTCGCTGTCGACGTTCTCGGTGGCCATCGCGTCGAGCGCGGCGCCGAGCGAAGCGGTGTCACCGGCCACCGCGCCGTGCGCCCGCACCGCCTTGCCGAACGGCGTGTTGACCGTGCCCAGGCCCGTGATGCCGTTGGTGTGGCACAGCGAGCACAGCTCGGGCGGCATCTGCGAGAGGCCGTACTTGGTCATGATGAACGGCGGGAAGACGTCGCTGGCCCAGGCGGGAACGGCGAGGACCAGCACGAGAAGAGAGGTTCGGTACATGGGCGTCGTCCTCTCAGAGAAACAGGTGCAGCTGAACGAGCAGCTGGTACTCGAAGGTCGCCGCCGTGGCGCTCGAGTTTCTGCGGAAGATGTTGTCGAGGCGCAGCTCGCAGTGCGGCAAAAAATACCAGGCCGCCGAGGCCCAGGCGCCCAGCGAGGGCCCCTTTTCGCCCGAGCCCGTGTGTGCGCCCTCCAGCGTGCCCATCAGGTGGAGGCCCTGCATCAGATCGACGTCGGCCTGCACCAGCGCGGCGAACCCGAGGCGATCGAGCTGCTGCGGCGTCTGCCACGCCAGGAAGTCGGCTTCGCCCAGCAGCGCGAATTTGTCGGTGGGCGCCACGCGCGCGAACAGGCCGTGGGCGTGCCGCACCTGGGGCAGCCCGGAGGACACGTCGGCCGCGGCCGCGGCGATCAAGCTCGACACGCCGACGTAGGCGTTGTGCGCGATCGAATATTCGGCGAACGCCGAGTACCCGCGCTCCCGGTACGCATCGGGGCCGACCTGAAAGTTGCCCGCGATGCCCATCACCTCACCGCGCAGCGCCTCGGAGTTGTAGGCCGCGCTCAGGCCCACCTGCTGGCCGACGTTGACGTCGGTGCGGGTCAGCGAGCGCACGTAGCTGGTGTGCTCATTGTTGCGCAGACCAAAGGGCATGTTCATGCGGCCGGCGCGCACCATCACCGCGTCATCGGCGAACTTCGCGCCCAGCCAGAACTCGCGGGCGAGCCACTGCACGCTGCACGCGCCCTTGCTCGGGTCGCAGAGGGGCGCGATCGCCGCGGGCCCCGAATACTGAATGGCCCGGGTGGAGAAGGTGCCGACGCCCGTGGTGACGTGGGCGACGATGGGGCCGATGTTGAGGGTGGCGTAGAGATCGGTCGCCATGATCAGCGGCACGAACTTGCCGGTGTCGGCCTGCGGCCGGATGAGCGAGCCGTAACGCAGGTTGCCTGAGAGGTTGATCACCTCGGGCAATTCGAGGAACCAGAGGAAGTTGGCCGAGGGCGGCACCTCTTCTTCGTCTTTGCGAGGCTGGGTTCGCCACCGCACCAACACGTCGGCTTGCGCGCGGCCGTAGGGCGACAGCTGGCCCGAGCCCGAAGGGTCGACGTGGCACGTCGCACAGCTTCCGTAGCTGTGCTTCACCATCCACGGGAATGCCCAGGCGGGGGCAGAGAACAGACTCGCCAACAGGAACCACCGCATCAACCGCACTCGGGCCTCCGACTCTGCTCAAAACGACACGGGCCGTGACCACCGGGGAGGCGTCACGGCCACGCGCACTTTCCGCCGAATCGGCCAGCGGAGAAAGTGACTTCTTTACATTTAACCGGCCAATCCTTGGTGATCGACGGCGCGGTGTTGAGACCGCCGGAGCGAGCAGCGCGAGCGCAGGCGCCCCTGTGGTGAGGCTAAGGCTGCTCTCACGGTGATGCAGCGAGGGGCGGCGGAGGCATTCGACGGTGCGTCCTTCTGCGACGAACCAACCAGATCAGTCCCGCAAGCGTCGCTAGCGCTGCGGCGACGCAAGACGGAATCAACCGACCGATTCCCGGGACGGTGCCAGGCCCAAGAGTTCTCAGGTCCGCCTCCGTGGCGTTTCGCACGGACTCCCATCCTCCGGAGTAAGGGAGCCACGGGAATTCGCTCGTTGAGGCACAGACGAAGTAGGAACCGCCCGCGTCGAAGTAGGAGTGTTGTTTCGTGGTGAGGACGACTTCGTGGCGAGTGACGTTCCCCTTCCACGAGCGATCCGCCGAGAACAACATCACCTCGTACCCAAGCAGCCTGACCGAACCGATCAACCTGCCGTGAAAGACCACGTCAGAAAGGGATATCGCAGTCGGGAAGTCGATCGGCGGGCCATCCGCCGACGCCGTAGTTGAGACGAGGAACACAGCGAGCGCCAGGCCGACTCCAGTCGATCGCGCGCTCGCGACCCTCATTCGCTCTTGCCCTTTTCGTCGGCAGCTTCCTTTGCGCGCTTGGCGGCCTCTCTCTTGAGATCAGCTTGTGCGTCGGCGCGACTCCCAGATGCAGAGTGAGTCTGAGCTTCCGAGTGCTCCCCCGGGTCGAGGCCGTAGGCAGACCGCACGCTCTCTCCGAGCGCCTTGGCATTTGCGTTCGTCTTGTTGAAGAGCTTCTGCTGCGCGGCATCCCCCTTGGGCACGTTGGCCGCTTTGCCCTCGGTGAGAATGGCGGCTCCCTCGGTGTGGCCTATCTCGTGAGCAAGTTCCTCGGCGGTAGAGTGGTTCGAGGTCCAGGCCTTCGTCTGTCCCTTGATCAAGCCGCCTCGGTTCGAG
>JAYVNA010000296.1:0-5621 GCA_043758715.1 Archangium sp. | reverse complement strand
CGTCAGTGGTGATGCCGTTGGCGCTGATGGCGCCCGAGAGCTTCTCCGATGCGTTGATGCTCGCGCTCATGATGTCGCTCGCCTGGACGGTCGGCCTCGCGGTGGCCGTGCATCTTCGCGGCGTGGGCACGGCGCTCGCGGCAGGCCTGGGCCTCGGCGCGGCGATGCTGGTCAGCCACGTGGGCTTGCTGGTCCTCACCTCGTATGGCGCGCAACGGGCGATGAACCTCGAAGCCTGGCCCAACCTCGACCCGTTCATGCTGGCGACCCTGGTGGTGATCGGCGCGACGGCGACGGCGGTGGCAGCGCGGCGGTTTTTGAAGGCCGATCGCGTCGAGCCCCGCATCATCCTCGCCGCGGTTGCGCTGAGCCTGACCCATGCCGCGGTGCTCGGCGCCGCGGGGGTGGCGATCTCCCTGCTTTGAAACGGTTTCGGTTGTAGACCCACCGCATGGAAACGCTGGTACTCCCGCTGGGGACGGTGCCTACCAAACAGGGCGATGGGTACGCGCTGCTCGCGGAGTTGCCCTCCGGCCTCATCTCGCTGGTGCTGGGCGATTCGTGGGCCGATGCCGCGAAGCGCCTGGCGGCGGAGCTCACGGGCCCGGTGAATTGCGACGAGGCGTTGGCGACCGTGGGCCGCCGTTTCGGCTGGAAGGTGGTGACCCCGACGCTCGAGCAGTGCCTCGAGCGCGCCGCCATCGCCGTGGGCATCGCCGCTGACCTGCCCAAAGAGAACGCGGTGCTCCGGCCTTTCGTCAGCGCGTGGATCGACTTCTTTCGTCTCGAGTTGTGGACCCAGATGCCCGCAGAGATGTCACTGACGGCCGTCGAGCGCACGGGGAAGAAGGAAGCGCTGCGCTCACTCGCGGTGATGGGGCAGGCCGGCCTGGAGCACGGGCTCGCGTATTACGAAGACAAACGCGCCTTCGACGCCATCTGGAGCGGTGAGCACTTCCCCATGAGCGGCATCTCGGTGCTCGCTGATCAAGACCCGTACCTGCTCCCCTCGTTTCAGCCGTTCGGAGTGCCCCCGCCGGTGGTGACGCGCATCGTGAAGCAGCGGGCTCATCAGCCGGGCGCCGTCGACTTCATCAAGGCCACCGCGGCCCTGCAGTTGCTCACCAACGTGCTCAAGGGTGAGCTCGGCGCGCTGCCGTTCGGCCCCGGCGCCACGCTCGAGTTGTTGAGAGACGAACCGAAGGCGAAGGCGCGAAAGCGCTCCCCGAAGAAGAAGTGAAGTTCACGCCGCCAGGAACTGCGGCAAACGCAACGACGGCTAAGGCACGCCGCAGCTGAGGTACTTGAGAATGCGCGCCTTGTCGGTGGCCGTCAGGCCGTTGGGCGGCATGCTCCCCGAGCTGATGCGCGAGGTGATGATCGACTTGTTGGTCACCACGAAAGACTTCGTGGAGAACTGGCCGGTGTGCGTGTGGCACGAGGCGCACTGGTTGGCGAAGAAGGCCTGGCCGTAGTTCGCCCAGGTATCGGTGGTGCACTGAGTGCTTCCCCCGCCGCCGCCCGCGCCGCCGCCGGTAGTACCGCTTCCGCCTCCGCTGGCAGTGGTGCAGGTCGCGCCCGTCACGGGGACGCAGTTGCGGCCGATCACCGCCATGGTGGTGTTGTCGATGATGTTGGCGCAGCGCTGACCGGTGGCGCAGGTGCCGGTAGCGCTGCAGTCCGAGCCGCAGAAATCACCGAAGGAGAATCCGAGGCAGTAGTTGTTGGTGCCCCCGCAGCTCGCGTCGGTGGTGCAGGCGCGGCAGTAGGCAGAGGCCGTCGTGCCTCCTCCTCCGCCGCTCGCTGTACCCCCGCCGCTACCAGTCCCGCCGCCGCTACCAGTCCCGCCGCCGGTGGCGGAGCCCGCGCCTCCACCGGTCGACGAGCCACCGCCTCCGCCACTGGCACCCCCACCGCTGCCTGTGGCAAGGCCCCCTCCGGTACCGCCGCCTGCGCCGTCACCCGGGGGCTGGCTCGCGCTCGAGCACGCCCCACCAGGAAGACCCGCGTTGACCCAACTCTGGAGCACCGCGACGTCAGCCGCCGAGATCGAAACACCGCTCGCGCGCGGGGGCATGGGTACCTGCGGGTCTTGCACGCGCGCCAGGCAACGCGAGGCCACGGTGCCCCCGAGGTTGCTCTGTGCGGTGAGGTTTTCGCGCGTCGTCAACGAATTGGGAGCGCCGCCGCTGGGCGTGGTGCCGTGACAGCTGATGCACTTCGCGGCCAGCACGCCGGCCACGTCGCAGGGAAGTCCGGTCGCGCCGTTGCCGCCGCCAGTGCCCGGGAAGGCGACGCACTTGCCGCTGCCGACGTCGCAGCTGGTTCCGCTTGCGCAGACCCCGGTGCAGTCGGCGATCCGCGAGGTGGACGACGGCCCGCAGGAAAGCGCGGCGACCGAGGCAATGAGGGACAACGAAATTCGAAGCTTCAAAGGAAGAACTCCTGGCTGCGGTGGGGCGCGCTCCCTTCGCACGACGCGTGCCACCTCGGAACCCAGCGGACGCACTGATCAGCCGCGGCGCGCCGCGCTCGAATTTCAGGACATGAGTGCTCCACTCGGTCCCAAACTGTCCGACGATCGTGTCAACGCGGTTCACGCGGTTCTTCTGAGCCGGGACGTCGCTATTCGCCCCGCGTCGGGGAAATCTTTTCGAACGCGCGCTCCGGCACCAGCCACACCAGCGCGACGAGCACGAAGAGCCCCAGCGAGACGACGGGCGCGAAGAACGCGAAGACCGTGGAGAGGGCGTAGAGCGCGAAAGATGCGAGGCCCTTGCGCGAGTTGCGCGCGTGCGCGACCACGCCGGCGTGCTCGTCTTGCTGCCGCGCGATGGTCATCTGCAGAATCTGGTAGCCGAGCCCGGTGAGCAGCATCACGGCCGCGTAGACCGCGGTGGGCACGGGGGCTGCGCGGGTCTCGCCGAGCCACTCGGTCACGAAGGGAACGACCGACAACCAGAACAGCAGGTGGAGGTTGGCCCAGATGACGCCGGGGGTGACGCGCTTGACCGAGTGTACGAGGTGGTGGTGGTTGCCCCAGTAGATGCCGACGTAGACGAAGCTGAGCACGTAGCTGAGGAACACCGGCCAGCGCTCGAGCAGCGCATGCCAATCGGGCTCATGGGGCACCTTCAGCTCGAGCACCATGATGGTGATGATGATGGCGATCACGCCGTCGCTGAAAGCCTCGAGCCGGGTCTTTCCCATCGGCACCGAATAGCCCGACACAGCGCAGCGTGCTGCAACGACGGGGACGTTCGGCCCTCGCGTCACCCTGCGACGTAGGCGCGCACCTGCGCCTGCACGTCGGGCTCGCGCGCCAGCCGTTCACCGCCTGGCAGGCTCAGCAGCCAGGTGACGGCCTCGTCGGTCTCCTTGAAGACGCTCGTGGGGTGCCGGGTGTGCCTGAGCAGCGCCAGCCCCGCCATGAAGCCGCGCGCGAGCACTGCGCTCAGGCCGCCCATTCGCAGCACGGTCGCGCTGCCGACGGTGAACGCCTCGAGGCGGTGTTGCATCTGGGAGCTGAACTCACGCACCTCGGCCGACGGGGGCGCCAACTTCGGCGCGATCACCACGTTGCACAGCAACACCTGGTTGCCGCTCTGAGCCGCGTGCCTGGTTTGTGCCTCTTCGATTTGCGTCAGCAGCGGCACCGTGGGGATGTCCGAGAACACGGTCACGATCAGAGGGCCAAGCGCTCCGGTTCGAGCGGTGGGCGTCGTCAGCAGGTTCACCACGGGCATCGCTGTGATTCTGAGCCCGCGGCTCGCCGCAGGCAAAGCAGCGGTTTCGCGAAACGACTGCGGTGCGCAGCACCGGAATGCCCCACCGTGTTCCGGCCGTGCGCACATTGTACGATGCAGTGCGCAACTTTCCGTCGAAGCCCCGGAGAATGGCAGCACACCCGCCGTAGGAGCCTCTCCCATGACCTCGATCAAGAAGACGCAGACCGCAGTGGTGGCGCCGAAGAAGCAGGGCATCATGATGCCGACGCACGAGCAGCTGGTGAACACCTACCGCTCGATCGCCACCAACGCCGAGAAGCACCACACCGCGAAGAAGCTCGCGCACGCGCCGGCCGGGTACTCGAAGGCGCCGCAGTACAACATCACCATGCCGCGCCTGCTGGGCGTCTCGAAGATCGCCTACGTCATCAAGGGGGAGATCTACGTGAAGACGAGCATTCTCTCGCCGACCGCGAAGCCGAGCTGGGAGAAGATCGGCCCCGCGCCGCTCTTCTGAAACCAACCGACGCACCGCGCTTTCGGGACCCGGCCGCTTCCCTTTTCGGGTGGCGCCGGGTCTCTTACGTTTGTCCGGGCTACGCTCGAGGTCTCGTGACCGACTCCGTTCGTATCATCGCGCTGCGCCTGGCGACCGCACTCGGGCTCACCGTCGATCCGGAGTACTTCATGAACGACGCCGGGTGGATGTTGGTCGCCCAGTTGGAGGCGGCGATGAATGAGAACCGCCGCCTCGACGCGCTGGTGCTCCAGCTGGTCGAGGAAGTGTCGATCGCGCTGAACGCGCGAGGCCGCGACGAGACCGTCTTCTGTTCAGCCCTCGAGGCTCAGCTGGGGCCGAGCCCGTTTCCGCCTGAGACCATCGTGGGCATCGTGCGGTACGTGCGCGCGCAGCTGCACTTCAACCCGCGCCGTGATCGCGTCGAGTTGGACCCGCAGAACTTCGGTCACGTGCCGCTGAAGAACTACGACTTCAAGTAGAGCAATGACGTTCCATGGGAAGGAAAGGAGACGCCGTGCATCTGACGTGACGGCGCGCTCGCCTGGTCCGCGCATGAACCTGAGTTCATTCGCTCAGCGCTGCTCGGTGCGCGCCTTCTCGGCCTGCTGCGCGCGCTCGATGCTCTCGAACAGCGCCTTGAAGTTGCCGCCGCCAAAGCCCTTGTCGCCCTTGCGCTGAATGATCTCGTAGAAGAACGGGCCCGACTCGCGGTCCTTGAGCAGCTGCGAGTTTTCCTTCATGAAGATCTGCAGCAGGTACTGATGCTCTTTGTGCCCGTCGATCAGGATCTGCAGATCGCGCAGTTCCTTTAAGTCTTCGTCGATGCGCACGATGCCGCTCTTCTGAATGCGCTCCGGCAGGTAGTCGTAATACGACGCCGGCGTGCCGAGGAACTCGAGCCCCGGGGTGGCGCGCATCGCCTTCACGGTGGGCACGATCTCCTTCACCGCGAGCGCGAGGTGCTGAATGCCTTCACCGCGCTGATCTTCGACGTACACGTTGATCTGTGAGTTCTTGAACCGCGGGCGCGAGGGCTCGTTGTTCGCGAACTTCACGGTGCTGACCGGGTCCCACATCACGATCGACTTGAGGCCGGTGCCGTGCTGGTTGCCCTGCGCGATGTCCTCTTCAGTGTGGAACGCAATGTTCCAGAACTCCTCGAAGCCCATCACGTGCTTCATCCACAACACCATCGGCTGCAGGGTTCGGAAGTTCGAGGTGATGTGATCGACCTTCGCGAAGCCGAAGCGGTTCTTCCCGCCCTTCGGTTCCGCGTGCGCCACGTAGCCCGGGTACTGCGCCGCGTAGCCGTCGCGCTGAATGAAGCGGAAGGTGGTGTTGCCGAACGGCGTGGTGATCGAGAAGAACGCCAG
>JAYVNA010000295.1:0-1722 GCA_043758715.1 Archangium sp. | reverse complement strand
GATCAACAAGCCCGCGACGCCGAAGGAGGTCATGACCGAAAACGTTGGAGCCTAAATTCTGACTGACGCTGTCTCATTCACGTTGACAGGTTCCGCAGAGCGGAAGGCCAGAGCACCGCGGGGCTGGTGCCCATGCTTCGGTCAACGTTCGGTTGGCCGCTGGCCATTTCCTACGAGCTGAGGAACCTCTTCACGCATTGTGGAGGGCAAGTCGACGGCACCGACCTTTTCGAGGGAAGGCACCACTCGGCCGCGTTCCGGGTCTCCAAGGAGGGATGGGACCGATTCATGAGCCGGCTGGCGCGCCATCAGGTCAAACCGGACATGCACCGACGTGGGCTTCGATGGCCTGCCGCGCCGCTTGATGACCTCAGGCCATTGCTCAAGGAGTGTGAGGCGGACCTGGACGACGCCCTTGGCATGCTGGTCAGGTCCGCAAGCCACGCGATCGTCGCGAACGTCCTTTGCCTGCTGGGGACCGACTGAGGCGATGGCGCTGTTAAATTCTCTCTGAACCTCTCGCCCGGCGGGCCAAGAGCGAGAGCCAGACACCGGTCCCGCTTCGCAGGGTGGTCGCCCGCATCGTTCTGCGGGCCGGAGTGGGGAAGGGCGGGAAGCCCGCCAAACCCCGCGGATGCTCGGGAAAGTCGAAGCCCCTCGGCGTTTCCGCCAAGGGGCTTCTGTTAAGCGGCCAGTTCGCCTTCTGAACCGACCAGCTCCCTGAGTAGGACTCGAACCTACGACCCGGCGATTAACAGTCGCCTGCTCTACCAACTGAGCTATCAAGGAATATGGGGTGCTTACGGCCGCGCCTTCTAGATCTGACGAGCCCTTCATGTCAACACTGACTGAGCCCCCCTTTGCGATTCCTGAAGGACTGCTGCGTTCGGTGGTTTCCGCCTACGCCCATCCCCCTCGGGCGTACCACTCGTTCGCCCACGTTCAGGAGGTTCTTTGCCACTACGCCACCGTGCCCGCCTGGCAGCACCCGCGGGAGGTCTACCTGGCCGTGCTCTTCCACGACGCCGTGTACCTGGCCGGTAAGAGCGACAACGAAACCAAGAGCGCCGACCTCGCCCTGCAAGCCATCGAGACTTTCCTGCCAGAGGAATCGATCGACGCGGCCCGGGTGAGGCACCTGATCGAGCTCACCGCCAAGCACGGCAAGCTGACCCGCGAGAAGCTCGACCACGACGAGCGCCACTTCGTCGATTGCGACATGGCCATTCTCGGAGCGCCCGCGCAGCAGTTCGAGGCCTACGACGCCGCCATCGCCGAGGAGTACAGCGAGGTCCCGAAGATCCTCTACCGCTTCAACCGCAAGCGCTTCTTGCGCCACCTGCTCGAGGCTCATCGCATCTTCCACAGCGATCTGTTTCACGCCCGCCTCGACGCCGCCGCGCGAGCCAACCTTCGCCGGGCGCTGGGCCGTGGCGACTGAATCGGAGCGCCGCCTCACCACCGTCCCCTGGCGCGCGCTCCAAGGCCTGGGGCCCGTGCTCGCGCCTGCGCTCGACGCCATCCTCGCGGGTCAACCCGCCGAGCGGGCCCTCGACAAGCTGCTGCGCGCTCACCGTGACTTCACACCCGAGCAGCGCACCGTCTGCGCCGAGTCACTCTTCGGAGTCGGGCTCTGGCGTCGAAGGCTGAGGTGCCAACTCGATGAACCGACCGCGCTCCAACTGCTGGCCGTGCTCGCGCGGGAGCTGGGCGGCTTCGCAG
>JAYVNA010000294.1:0-1727 GCA_043758715.1 Archangium sp. | reverse complement strand
GCGTCCTGCTCCAGTACACGCACCGCAACGAAGAGGCGCGGGCCACCTATTCCAACGACAGCGTGGACTTGATGCTCCACGCGGTGTGGTGAGCTGATGAAACGACTGCTCCTGGGCGCGCTCTGCCTTTCGGCCGCGTGCACGAAGACCGAAGCCCCCGCGCGGGCCTTTCAGATCAACAGCCGGGTGGAATTGATCGGCGGCGTTCGCGCGCTCGCTGACGTCGACTCCGCTCCCAAAGACGCCACCGATCTCATCGGAGGCAAGCGCGCCTCGGGTGCCGACGGCGACTACAAGGTGAGCAACGGGATCATCCACGCGATCATTCAGAACGTGGGCACCAGCCGCGGCTTCGGCAGCTTCGGCGGCTCGCTCATCGACATCGATCTGGTGCGCGGCGGGCAGTCGAGCCCCACCAGCGGCGTGGTGGGCAACGACTACTTTACCGAGATGTTCCCCGCGTTCTTCCTCACCGCGCTCGAGCCCGCGAAGGTCGAAGTGCTCGCCGATGGCAGTGACGGCAAGGCGGCGGCGATTCGGGTGTCAGGCCGCAGCGGCGCGTTCATCTCGCTGGTCAAGGCGTTCACCGAGGTGGTCGACCCCACCGATCCGCTCGACTTCACCTGCGACTACATCCTCGAGCCGGGAAAGCAGTACCTGAAGATCGTCGTCACGGTGGCGAACAACGGCACCCGCACCGCGGCGTGGGGGCTCAACGTGCCCTTCGGGTTCGTGACCTTGCTCGGGGAAGGGCAGCGGCTGTTCGTGCCGGGTGAAGCCGGCTTCGACATGCGCTTCCACCTGGAAGACGTCTACAAGCGGCCCGCTTCGCTCGACGCGCTCCCCGGTGAAGTGACCTCGATGTGGGCCACCGAAGGCGACGGCGTCAGCTACGCGTTCGTCGCCGGCCAGAACAGCAACGGCAGCTACCTGCTGGGCGACAAGGCGGCGCCGTTTTACCCGACAGCCACCAAGGACTCGATCCTCATCCCCATCGCGTCGTCGAGCTTCCTGGGCACCTACTTCGCCAAGGCGCCGCAGAACCTGCCGCCGGGCTCGAGCTACAGCTACACCGCGTACCTCGCGGTCGGCTCGGGCGACGTGGGCAGCGTGCAGAAGGTCGTCTACGACATGAAGGACGTCACCATTCGCCCGAACGGCAAGGAGTTCGTGGTGCGTGACTCCACCGCCTACGGAACGATCTCGGGCTTCGTGCGCGAAGAGAAGACCAACATGCCCCTCGAGGGCGTTTCGGTGGTGCTCGAGGACGACAAGGGCAACTACGTCTCGCAGGCCACTTCACGGAAGGGCGGGGTGTGGACCGCGCCTGTGCCTCCGGGGAAGTACACCGGCTCGGCGCTCGACAAGATTCGCAGCGTGGCGAGCAGCACCGAAGCGGTGACGATCGAGGCGGGCGGTTCGGCTTCGATGAACTTCACCCTGCAGCAGCCGGGCGATCTGCGCGTGGTGGTGACCGATGAACGCGGCAGCCCGATGCCGGCGAAGATCTCCGTCGAGGGGACGTACGAGAACGAAGACTCGACGTTGCAGCCCAGGCAGTTCCTCTACGACTTGAGGGTCGGTGAGCGCTATCGCCAGTCTGATCTGATCACCGACAACCCGAGCGATCCCGCCACGCGCAAGTACCTGGAGAAGGTCTTCTACGCGACCACGGGCGCTGGCGGCGCGCAGGTGCGGCCGGGCAAGTACACCGTCTACGCGAGCCG
>JAYVNA010000293.1:0-5642 GCA_043758715.1 Archangium sp. | reverse complement strand
CAGCACCAGTGAGGTTTCCGGCGAGCCGTTGGCCCACCCTCAGCCCGAGAGCTGCGGGGGCAACGTCAACCCCGGGGGGCCGCGCGCCTGTTACGACGAAGGCAAGCGCTGCGCAGAAGCGTTCGCCACCGCGTATCGGTTGCAGCGCGGCGTCGATGCGCGGCTCGTTCGCATCTTCAACA
The DNA here is from genome assembly GCA_043758715.1 of Archangium sp. Lineage (GTDB taxonomy): Bacteria > Myxococcota > Myxococcia > Myxococcales > Myxococcaceae > Archangium_A. The sequence goes on along the minus strand of JAYVNA010000293.1, from coordinate 5,460 downwards.
CCTACGGGCCCCGCATGTGCAGGGACGACGGGCGCGTGGTCTCGAACTTCGTCTACCAGGCGCTCAGCGGCCAACCGATCACGCTCCACGGAGAGGGCCAGCAGACGCGCTCGTTCTGCTTCGTGAACGATCTGGTCGATGGGCTCCTGCGGGTGATGTTCGCGCCAGAGCTCGAGGGGCCAATCAACCTCGGCAACCCCGACGAGCGGCCTGTCTCGGAGCTCGCCTCAATGGTGCTGCGCATGACCGGCAGCACCGCGGGCGTCACGTACCGTCCGCTCCCCGTTGACGACCCCACTCGACGAAGACCCGACATCTCGAAGGCGATGCGGCTGCTGGGGTGGACCCCGGTGGTCACGCTTGAAGAAGGCCTGGCGGAGACGATCGCTGACGCCCGCCGGAGCCTCAATCAACGTCATCAGTTTGGAGCAGTCACATGAAAGTCATCGTGCTGGGGACCGGGTTCGTTGGGCTGACTCACGCGGCGGTCCTCGCTGAGCGGGGGCTGAACGTCGTCGCCTGTGACCTCGACTCCAGGAAGCTGGCGGCGTTCTCTTCTGGCGAAGCCGAGCAGATCGAGAAGTACGTCAACGAGCCGGGGCTGTCGGGCTGCGTGCGCCAGGCGCTGAACAGCGGGTGCCTGCAGTTCTCTACCGACGCTACCCCGCACCTGAAGGACGCCGCCGCGGTGTTCCTCTGCCTGCCGACCCCGGCAAGCCAGAGCGGCGCCGCCAACCTCACCCAATACCGCGCCTCGATCCGGGAGCTCATCAAGGCGCTCTCGAACTCGCCCCGGGTCGAGCGGCTGATTCTGATCAACAACAATACAGTGCCCATCGGCACCACCCGCGGCCTGGTACGGGAGCTCGAAGCCGCGGGCATTCGCGAAGTCGGCGTGGCCGCGAACCCTGAGTTTCTTCCGCAAGGCGAAGCGGTCGAAGCGAGCCGCCGGCCCAGCCGCGTGGTGGTGGGCGCCGAGCACGAAGCCGACTTCGCCATCATGCGGCGCCCCTACGCGCCCTATGTGGATCACGGCCGCGTCGGCTACCTCGAGACCACGCCCGAGACCGCTGAAGCGGTGAAGTACGTGAGCAACGCCCTGCTCTTCACTTACGTCTCGTTCTGGAACGGCGTGGCCGCGCGCCTGGGCGAGACGATCGAATCAGTGCGCATGAACGATCTGCGCCTGGGCGTGACCAGTGACACGCGCATCAGCGACTGGGGCTCTCACGTCGGCAATGGCGCCGGTGGAAGTTGTTTCGGCAAAGACCTGCGTTCTCTGGCTTTCCAGATGCGCGCGCTGGGCCTCGACACCGACCTGCTCAGCGACGTGCTGGCGATCAACGAGGTGCAGAAGACTCACCTCATCGAGCGCGCCGAACAGGAACTGGGCGTCAGCTTCGAGGGCAAGACGGTGGCGATCGCCGGGCTCTCGTTCAAGAAGAATACGAACGACCTGCATGATTCGCCGGCGGTGACGCTGATCGAGTCGCTGCTCGCGCGCGGGGTGAAGTCGATTCGCGCCTACGATCCCCTCGTCACCGGGGAATGCGCCCGCCGGCACCTGGACTGCGGCAGAAACCCGGCGTTCGAGCGGGTCGAATATTTTCGCGCGGCCCAGCGGGCCATCGAGGGCAGCGAGGCGCTCTTCATCTCGAATGACAGCGACGAGTTTCACGGGCTGACCCGCGTCATCCGCCAGACCGTCGCGCCGCCGTACGCGGTGATCGACGGCCGCCGCATGTTGGCCGATGCGTCTGTCTTGATTCAGGCCGGGTACGGCTACCTCTGCGTCGGAGAGTCGGCGCGCAAGACCCCGGCTTCCATGACGGCCGGAGAGGACGTGGCCGCATGACCGCTGCTGAAGACCTGCCCATGGAGCCCAACCGATGATCGAAGCGGCGATGTTCTGGAACCAGCCCAACAACAAGTCGCACTGGGATTTCGAGATCGATCCGGAATGGGAGACCTTTTCCAAAATGGTGAAGACCGCCGCGCAGGCGGTGAGCGGCGTGAACAGGCGCCTCACGCGCGTGCTCGGGGGCATGTCGCCCATCGATCCGGCGTTCGTGAAGCGCCTCGACGCACATCACGTGCTGGGGGAATTCGACGTGCTCGCGGTGCACGGCTTTCCCCTCGACTGGAACCACTGGCAATTGGCCGAGTGGCCGCGAAAGCTCGCCGAGATTCAGGCGATGGTGCACCAACCGGTCTGGGTCACCGAGGTCGGGGTCTCGAGCTTCGGTGCGGAAGAAGTGCAGCAATTCGGCTTGCAGCGCACCGCCGAGCTGCTCGAGGGCCGCACGCCGCGGGTCCATTGGTTCAGCCTGTATGATTTGCCTGCTGCCAGGCCCGCGACCCAGCGGCATCGCGAGGCCGAAGGCTCGGCGTATGACCGCCACTTCCACATGGGCCTGCTGCGCGAGGACGGCACGCCCAAGCGCGCGGTGAGCGACTTCGCCGGCTTCACGCCCGAACTCGGCATCTGCCAGTGGTTTGACTACGAAGATGACCGGCTCGATGACGCGGTGAAGTGGCTGCGCCGGCTCGGGGTCAAGCACCTGCGCACGGGCTTGAGCTGGGCCGACAGCTTCCGGCCGAACGCCCAGGCCTGGTTCGATCGGCAGATGAAGGCGCTGGAAGAGTTCGAGGTGACGGTGACGTTCTGCTTCACGCCCGAGCACGAAGGCATCAGGCCCCATCACACCAGCCCACCGCGAAACGTCGATCACTTCGCCGAGTTTTGCGCGCGAATGGTCAAGCGCTACGCCAGCTGAATCGAGCTCGACCTCGTCGGTCGGGCCGTCTACCCCGCGCGCTGACGGTCGAGCCGTTGCGCTACGCAGTCCAGCAGGGTTCGCAGCGCGCACAAGTCGAAGGGCTTTTCCAGGAAGGGATTGGGGGTGCTCTCGAGAAAGGCGCGCGCGCGGGGCGTGAAGGCCCCGGCTGAGCAAAAGACGACGTGATCGGCCTGCTCGGGCCACTCGCTGCTGACGCGCTCGAAGAAGTCCATTCCGGTGATCTCCGGCATCATCAGGTCGCAGAGGATCACGTCGAAACGTTCACCCGCGATCAGCCGGCGCAGCGCGCCGGAGGCCTTCGGCTCGTGAACGACCTGGTGCTGCGTTCCGACCAGCCGGCACAGCGCCGCCCCGACGTTGGGCTCGTCGTCGATCACCAGCACCTCGAGCCGTCGCGAAGACCGCACCACTTTGGGCTCTGGCAGGCAGATGACCTCGGCTTCGGCGTCGGCTGGCAGCACGACCCGGAAGGTGCTGCCACGCCCAATCACGCTGTCGACCTCGATCTCGCCACCCACCGAGGTCACGATGCCATGGCAGATCGACAACCCCAGCCCGGTGCCGGCCCCGATGGGCTTGGTGGTGAAGAAGGGGTCGAAGATGCGCGGCAGCACGTGCGCCGGAATTCCGGGGCCGGTGTCTGAGATTTCCACCACCACCTTCTCGCCGCGCATGTACGTCTTCGCGTGGATCTCGTGCTGGTCGGCCTGGCCATCGGGGAGCGCCTGCGCGGCGTTGATCAACAGGTTCAGGAACACCTGGCCGAGCTGACCCTCGTTGGCGAGCACCGGCTCGATTTCGCCGTACTCGCGCACCAGCCGCGCGCGATGCCTCACCTCGTTCCACGCCAACTTGGTCGATGACTCGAGCGTGCGGCGCACGTCGACCGAGCTGCCCTTCTCTTCGCTGGTGCGCGAGAACGCCTTGAGGTCACGCACGATGGTGCGCACCCGCTCGGCGCCTTCCCGGGCTTCGCTCAGGGCACACGCGCGATCGGCCAGCTCTTCTTCGCTGAAGATCTTGCCGGCACCAGCCTCGAGGTGGGCCAGGTTCGCGACCACGTACGACAGCGGGTTGTTGATCTCGTGCGCCACGCCGGCCGCAAGCGTGCCGACCGAGGCCATGCGGTCGGCGATCATCAGCCGTTCCTGCATCTTCTTGCGTTCGCTCACGTCAGTGCCGATGAAGAGCACGCCCTCGACGCCCTCGAACTGCACCCGCTCGAGCGCCTGAAGCTCGAGGGTCACCGCGTCGCCGCCAGGGCGAAGAAAGCGGGCTTCAGCGGCCAGCGCTCGAGAACCGGCCTGCTCGACGGCCTGCATCTGAACGGCGACCAACGCGTGGTCGTCGGGGTGAATCAGCTCGATCACCGCCTTCGTCATCACCTCTTTCGCGCTGGGAGAGCCGAGCAGCTGAACGCCCGCGGGGTTGATGTAGAGAAGGCGGCCCGCTCGGCAAATCGCCACCAGGTGCGGCATTCCCTCAATCAGCAGCAAGAACTCCAGCCGTTCCTTCTGCAGCGCGCGGTTGCCCTCGAGGAGTTCCTGACAGGTGAGGTCGAGCGCCCTTTCCTGCAGCTCGCGTTCGGAGTCGGACTGCCGGTACGCCTCGTCGACCATCGCCAGCAGCGGCTGCAGCCCCTCGGGAATCGCGCCGTCGGCGCCGAACGCGCGCTTGAGCTGTCGTTGAAGGAGCTTGTGCATCGCGCCTACCGCTCGCTCAGGAGGGTGAGGCTCATCGTCTGGTTGTGAAGTTCGCAGCGGGACTCCGAGACGAACGGAGCGATCTCTCCGTAGGAATAGAACCCGCAGAGCACCGCCCCGGGGCCCAACACTTCCTGCACGCTCTCGACCTCTTCTTCGATGCGCTGCTTGAGCACCAGCTTGCGGCCCACGCAGCTGACCAGAATCGCGAGCCCGGGTTCGTCGTCACCCAGGCCTCGCAGGCCCGCCTTCGCCGCGTCGGTCGCGCCATCGATCAACCGATCGAAGTTCGATCGCATCAATCTCACCGACGAACCCATTGGCAGATCGCCGGCGAAGGTCATGAACCCTTCGCGTTCATCCACCCTAAGAATCGTACGCACCACCGGTTGCGATGACCCCGGTGCGCGCAGCGAGAGCGGAAAGAGCAAGGCGCTCGCAGGGAGCGCCGCCGCGTGATCACCCAGGTAGCGTTTGTAGAGTTCGAGCGCTGGGCGACCGTCGAGCTCGAAGAGGACGTTGCCCTGCGACTTCGTCACCAGCCGCTCCGGGCCAAAGGCGTCCCACCCGCCCACCGAGCCGCAGCCCACCCGCAACCGATCGCCCGCGAAGCCGATGCCGATCACCTTTCCTTCGGAAGGAGCGCTTGTGGTGCCGCTGCGTTCCAGCCACACCAGGGTCTGGCCAAAACGATCACCATCGCCCGACAGCCCACCGGTGACGGCGACGCCCGCTGGCAACCGCGAGGTCAGACCCCTGACGAGCTCGCTCCCGTTGACGTTGAGCCCCTCGGAGATCACGAAGACGTGCGTAAGGCCGGGCTGATCAAGCTCCGCGGCCAGGGCAGCGCCGGCCTCGCGGCTGTGCGCGGCGTCGGGCAACTTCACTTCGGCGCACCGAAAGCGGGTGTGCTCGAATTGCACGGCGGTCGCCGACACCGATCGATCTCGCACCCG
>JAYVNA010000292.1:0-1729 GCA_043758715.1 Archangium sp. | reverse complement strand
GCCGCGGCTGCTCTACTTCAGGCACGAGGACCGCCCCGTGCTGGTGCACCCGCAGAAGCTGGTGATCGGCAAGCCCCGCCCCGACGAGCTCAACCGCGGCTTCATCAAGGTGAACATCGCCTTCACCCTGCCGCCTGGGAGCTACGCCACCCTGGTGGTCAAGCGCCTCTTCCACTTCGGAGTGAAGAAGGAAGAGCCCGAGGACGTGGCTCCGCGGCCGTACGCCGACTACCCGGGGAACGCCGTCCAGCCCGAGAAGATCAAGCTCGATCACAAGTCGGGCGCGACCAAGAAGCCGCGCCTGCGCGATCAGCAGATCTCGCGCTCGAAGGTCGACCACAAGAGCGGCGAAGAGAAGACGAACCTCCCGCCCGCCCGTCCGGTCGCCACCCTCCCGCCGCGCCCCCAGGGCTTTCTGGCCCAGCAGAAGGAAGCCAAGAAGCTCAAGGCCTCCCGCCGAATGGAAAACACAAAGCGCTGAAGTTTCAGGGGGTTGAGTGGGGCTCCCTGAAGAGCGGGAAAGTGGCCGCAATGAGGGCCACGGCGTTCCGTAGTGATGGGCGTGCATGCGATGAACGCCCTCTCCCCGCTGTCCTCGATGTCGCTGGGCATCATGGCCACCGAACCCGCTCACCCCTGGGTCGATGACGTTCGCCGCGCGCGCCGCGGTGACAACAACGCGTTCGCGGCCCTGGTGAAGTCGGTTCAGCGCCAGGTGTACGGCTTGTGCCTGCGGCTGCTCCGCACCGAGGCCGAGGCCAGCGAAGTGGCGCAGGAGACCTTCCTGCGCGCCTACCAGAACCTCGAGCGCTACGACGACTCGCGCCCCTTCGATCTGTGGGTGCTGACGATCGCGCGAAACCAGTGCCTCGATCTGCTGCGCCGCCGCACCAAGATGAAGACCGACGACGTGGAGGATCACGCCCACTCGTTGACCAGCGGTGAGCCCTCGCTCGAAGAAGGCGCGATCGCCAAGCAGGAACGCAGGTCGCTCGAAGACGCGATGAACACCCTCTCGGTCGACGACCGTGAAGTGCTCGCGCTCTATTACGTGCAGAAGCGCACCACGAAGGAGATCGCCGAAGTGATGGATGTCGCCCCCGGCACGATCATGGCCCGGCTGTTTCGTGCCCGCGAAAAGCTGCGCAACAAGATGCAGGAAGCCGAAACGAAAGGAGCTGCGTGATGAGTGAAATGAACGATCCCGAACTCGAAGCGCTGCTCGCCGAGCTCGCGCCTTCCGACGAAGAGCGGGTCACCCTGCTCGAAGAACACCGGCAGCTCGAGAAAGACCTGCTGCGGCTGGCTGACCCGCTGCCGCCCCCCGACTTCTTGAGCCAGGTGATGACCCGGGTGGCCGAGGCCCCCGTGCGCGCCCTCTCGCGCGCCGACGTGTGGTCCGCGGTGGCGATCATCGGCGTGACGATCTCTTTGGCGGTGGTCGCCCTGTTGGCCAGTGGCGGCGTCACGGGCGGTGTTGGTCTTGCCCTCGCCTCGATGGTGGTGAAGCTGCGTGAAGCCCTGGTCGCCTCGGGGAGCGCGCTGCTCGCCCTGTGGACCACCGCCGCGCTTCCGATGGTCCTGGGGTTGTCCCTGCTCCTCGCTGCGACGCTCACGGCGTTCCGGCGACTGGTGCAGCCTGCGCATGCGAAGGCGGTGTCGTGATGTTGATGACCATGATGGCAGCGATGGCGCTGGCGGCGGCTCCGGTCTCGATGGAGTTCGAGGG
>JAYVNA010000291.1:0-16663 GCA_043758715.1 Archangium sp. | reverse complement strand
CTACGAGGGAGATCGCCGCGCGCTGCGCTTCATGCACAACGGCTGGCACGACGCGGACAACGGCGGGAAGAATCACCTCTATCGGGGCAAGGGCGACGGCACCTACGAGCGGCTCGATCAAGACGCGATGGGCATGCCCGAGACGCACTGGTCGCTGGCGCTCGGCACGCAGGACTTCAACCACGACGGCTTCACCGATCTCTACGTGGCCAGCGACTTCGGGCCCGACGATCTCTACTTGAACGAAGGCGGCAAACACTTCCGCCACATCGTGGGCAGCCGCTTCGGCGACATCGGCAAGGACACCTACAAGGGCATGAACGTGTCGATCGCCGACTTCGATCACAACGGCTTCGGCGACGTCTACGTGTCCAACGTGCACCACGCGCTGCAATCAGAAGGCAGCATTCTGTGGATGGTGAGCGCCTCGAAAGACCCGTTCGTGCCGGACTTCACCGACGAAGCCACGCAGCGCGGTGCGCTCAATGAACGTCGCTTTGCGTGGGGCGCGGCGGCCGGAGACCTCAACCTCGATGGCTGGGACGATCTGCTGCAGGCCAACGGCATGGTCGATGCGCGGCTCGACCCGGTGGAGCTGAAGACCCGGCGCCATGACTACTGGTACGTGAATCAAAAGCTGATGCAGTCGGGCCCTGAGATTCACACCTATGCGGATCGCTGGGGCGACATCCGCGGGCGCGATCTGTACCCGAACGAAGCGCGCCGGGCGTACCTGAACCGCGGGCTCGCGGGGCCCGGAACGTTCATCGACGTGGCGAAGCAGCTCGGGGTCGACGCGCCTGACAATTCACGCGGCGTGTTGCTGGCAGATCTCGATGACGACGGAGATCTCGACGCGCTGATTACGAACCAGCATGCGCCCCTGTCGCTCTACCGGAACACGCTGCGCGATGGACTGGTGAAGCCGCACTTCATCGGCCTGTCATTGCATGGCACCGGAGCGACGAACCCGGCGGCGCTCGGCACCCGCGTCACCATCGCAGGTCAAACGAAGGAGCTCGGGCTGATGGCGGGCTTCGCCGCCCAGGCCGATCCCCGCTTGTTGTTCGGCCTCGGCAACCAGAGCGCCCCGGAGGTCGAGGTCACCATCGCCTGGCACCACGGACCTACCGAGACGCGCAGGCTGGCTATCGATCGCTATCACTCCGTCACTCTCGAAGCGCCCGCAGTGAGGTGAGCGCTTTCGCTCGCAGGGCACTACGTTGCGCGGGCTCCGATGAAGAAGCTGATTCCCATTCTGCTGGCGGTCGCGTTCTCCGGCTCGTTCGCGATTCTCTTCGCCGTGCGCTTCGGCGCCCACACGCCCTCGGAAGCCGAAGACTTCGCGCATCTGCCCAGGTCAGAGAGCCCCACCGCGCTCTTCAACTCGCCAGACTTCGCCTTCACCGATCAACACGGACAACCGGCGACCAGGGCCTCGCTCACCGGCGAGCCGTACATCGCGAACTTCATCTTCACCACCTGCCGCACCGTGTGCCCGCTGCTCACCTCCAAGATGGTGCGGCTGCAGCGCGATCTGCCGGGGCTGCCCCTGCACTTCGTCAGCTTCTCGGTCGACCCCGAACACGACACCGTCGAAGCGCTCTCGAAGTACGCGGACCAGTGGAACCCTGATGAGAGACGCTGGCTGCTGCTCGAGACCACCCCGGCGGGACTCGCGGCGGCGGCTGAAGGCTTTCACGTCACCGCGCAGAAGACCGATGGCGGCATCGACGCCGTGATGCACAGCGCGGTGTTCATGCTGATCGACAAGAACGGCGTGGTGCGCGGCGTCTACAACTCGGAAGAGAGCGGCGAGTTCAAGTCGCTGGTCCGTGACGCGCGCACGTTGCTCGGCCCCGAAGGCGCGGAGCCCGTTCAGGTCGCGAAGGCGCGCTCCGGCGTGGTGCTGTTTCACGAGCTGTCGTGCGCGAACTGTCACGAGCACCCTGAGCTCGCGCCGCCGCTGGGTGGGCTGATCGGAAAGCAGCGCGAACTCGAGACCCGCGCCCTCATCACTGCCGACGACGCGTACCTCAAGGAGTCCATCGTCGCGCCGGTGGCCAAGCGCGTGGTCGGCTACCCGCTGATGATGCCGTCGTTCTCCGGGCACCTGTCGGCCGAAGAGCTCGACTCATTGGTCGAATACGTCAAGGCCCTGCCCCCTCCGATCTCCGATCCCAACATCAAGGTCGAGATCGATCCCGTGTGTCACATGAAGGTGCGCGTCACGGACAACGCCTTCACCTCGCCGACCGATGCCGGGACGCCGGCGCATTTCTGTTCTGAGTGGTGCAAGGCCCGGTTCGTCGAGAACCCCGATGCGTATCGACGCTAGGATTTTCCCATCATGTCGTTGCTCCTGAGCCTGGTCCTCGCCGCTGCGCCCTGCACCACCACCACCGACGGCGGCACCGTCATCACCTGCGCAGGCGCCAAGGTGCTGGTCTCGCTCGCCGCCGGCCTCCCCTTCGAGACGCTGCCCAAGGTGGTCGAGGGCATGGCGAGCCTCTATTCCGCCACCGAGAAGCGAAACGCCGAGGTGGTGCTGGGCAAGCAGAAGCTGCCGGCGATCGAGCTCACGTTGATGAACTCGGCTGCCGACCTCAAGCCGATCGGCATCGCGCGCGTCACCGCGGTGAAGGAACGCGACGGCGTCTCGCGCGTGCTCGTGTGCATTCGAGAGCCGAACATTCCCCCGGAGCAGTGCCAGCCGGCGTTCGAAGCGGGCCTGACCGTGCCGAACCCGACGGCCCCCGAGCCCTCGCTCGCAGAGGCGCCACGCCCGTGGTCCGGGGCGCAGCTCAAGGTGCCCGCCGACTGTAAGCAAGCTGAGGCGGGATCGATTCAGTGCAAGAGCGCCTCGTTGATGTGGGGCGACCGCCCTTCAGAAGGGCCCCTCAACAGCCAGAAGGTGCTCGCAGAACTCGCGCTGCGGCAGATGCCGCCCGGCTCGACCAGCGCTGAACGAAAGTGCCGCATCGGAGGCAAACCCTCGACCTGCAGCGTGCTGCGAGGCACCGCGAATCGTTCGGTGTTCAGCATTCTCATCGGCGTGGGCCTGGTCGGAGATCGGTCGACTTCGTTTCAGTGCATCGTGCTCTCGGAGCTGAAGGACAGCGTGCCCGCGCCGTGTGACCAGCTGGTGGTGCTCGACCAATGAAGGACCCCGGCCGTTGAGCCGGGGGATGAACGGTCGGTTGCTGATGGGCCCTGTGCTGATCAATCAATGCGCATGCCCCAGCAAGCGCTCGCGCAGGCCTCTACGAAGATTCACGCTCCCGCGGAGGTCGTGTGGAACGCCCTCACCAACCCCGAAGCGATCGAGCGGTACATGTTCGGCACCCGCGTCGTCAGTGACTGGCACGTCGGTCATTCGATCACCTGGCAAGGCGAGTGGAAGGGCCGTCACTACGAGGACAGGGGCGTCATTCTCGCCGTCAGGCCGCTGCAGTTGCTCAGCTACAGCCACTACAGCCCGCTGAGCGGCCTGCCTGACGCGCCCGAGAACTACCACCGCGTCACCATCGAGCTGACGCCCGAGGGGCCGGACACCGGCGTCACCCTCACGCAAGACGGCAATCGCGACGACGAGACGCGCGCGCACTCCGAGGAGAATTGGAAGGCGATGCTCCGCTCACTCAAGGGGCTGCTGGAGCTCTCGTACGAATCGTATCCCGCGGGCGCGCCGTCTTACTTCAACACCTCGAAGCGATAGCGCACCTCGGGGTCACCCTTGGAGAAGCCGCTGATGCACTTCGCTTCGGTCGGCACGCCCAGCACGCGCAGCCCACCGACCGCGAAGCTGGTGCGTGAGCGCCCACTCCGCCGAGCTCTCGCCGAAGCGCCAGTACGCTTGCTCATCGCCGCCATAGAACTCCTTCACCAGCGCGTCGTGCACCGTGAGGAAGTCGACCACCGGCAGGCGGCTGATCGGCATCACCGGGGTTGCGAGAAACGGCACCCGCGGCGACCACGCTTGCAGAAACGCCTTCCAGCGCTCGGCGCCAAAGGCCTTCTCCATCGCTTCCAGCCGGGAGAGCCAGGCATTGCCTTTGACGTGCATGGCTCAGCGTAGCCCGGAACGTCCGCGCTTCTTCGTCTCGACGCGCGGGGAATCGGGAAGCTTTTGCTCGAGCGTGAGGGTGGGCGCGAAGAGATCGCCGTCTCTTTCGACCCGCTGCAACACCTGCTCCGCTTCGAAGATCAACGGACGTGCGTCGCCCGAACGGGCCACCTCTTCGATCTCCTCAGAGGCGACAGGCGTCGAGACCGTCGGGCGCTCGCGCGCGCGCAGGCTGTAGACGCTGATGGTCGTCTTGTTGGCGTCGTTCTGGCTCCAGTCGACGAAGATCTTCCCCGCGCGCAGGCTCTTCTTCATCTCCGAGATGAAGAACTCGGGGAAACGTGCCTCGAAGTGCTCCGCCACGCCGCGCGCCCAGGCCTTGGTGTCGTCATAGGTGGTCGGGGTGTTCAACGGCACGTACAGCTGCAGGCCCTTGTTGCCGGACGTCTTGGCGAACGAGATCAATCCGGCACGCTCGAAGTATTCGCGCAGCACCACCGCGGCCTTGCAGCAGGCGGCGAGATCCGCGGGTGGACCCGGGTCGAGGTCGAAGACGACCATGGTGGGGCTCTCGAGCTTCGGAGTGCAGGCCAGCGCCGGGTGCAGCTCGAGCGAAGCGAGGTTCGCGAGGTAGACGAGCGTCGCGGCGTCGTTGCATAGAATGAACTGCAGATCTTCGCCGCGGCCGTTGCCCCAGATGCCCACCGTCTTCACCCATGCGGGCGTGGAGCGGCCGGCGTTCTTCTCGAAGAAGAACATCGAGTCCACGCCGTTCGGGTAGCGCTTGAGCGTGAGCGGCCGGTTCTCGAGGTGCGGCACCAGCACCGGCGCGATGCAGCGGTAATAATCGATCACCGCGGCCTTGGTGAACCCTGCCTCGGGGTACAGCACCTTGGGCAGGTTCGAGAGCGTGAGCGTGTGCCCCTCGACGTCGACCGCGACCTTCTCCTGCGTCATGTCAGGAGAAATAACGAAGTCAGCGGCGCGGCGCGGTGTCCACGAACTCCAAGGCGAGGTTCACCGCTTCCATGAACTCGCTGACCCGAATCGGCTTGGTGATGTAGCGAAAGAAGCCCGCCTTGAGCCCGCGCTTCACGTCGAGCGGCATGGCGTTGGCGCTCACCGCCACCACCGGAATGTGCGCGGTCTCCGGGTGCGCCCGGATGATGTTCATCGCCTCGAACCCGCTGATGCCCGGAAGGTTGATGTCCATCAAGATGAGGTCCGGCAGGGCGCTGCGCGCGAGCGCCACCCCGAGGTCCCCGTTGGTGGCGGTGATCAGCGTGAGGTGCGGGTGGCGCGCGATGATCTGCTCCACCAGCTTGAGGTTGGCTGGGTTGTCCTCCACGTAGAGCACGGTGTGCCGCTTGGTCTTCGTTTCCGGGGTCAGGAGCGCGTCCGCGTGCGCACTGGCGCTCGCGAGGTCCGGCTCGGCCACGGCCAACAGCTCCAGCCAGAACGTAGAGCCCTCGTCGACCTTGCTCTCCACCCCGATGGTGCCGCCCATCAACTCCACCAGGCGCTTGGCCACCACCAGGCCGATGCCGGTGCCTTCTTCGCCGCCCGCTTCCTGCCCCAGGCGGTTGAACGCCTGGAAGAGCTGGCCCACCTGCTCCGGCCGCAGGCCCTCGCCGGTGTCCGTAATCTTCACCCGGGTGCGATCCCCGGCCGTCTCCACCGTGACCGTCACCAGCCCGCGCTTGCGGTTGTACTTCACCGCGTTCGTCAGCAGGTTGATCAGCACCTGCTTGAGCCGGGTGCGATCGGCCTGCACGAAGCACGGCACCTCGAACGTGGGAAAGCGCAACTGCAGCTCGCGCTGCTGCGCCTGGGGCTCCACCATGCCCTGGCATTCGGCCAGCACCTCGGCCAGCGACACCGGCTCCTCAGAGAGCGGCACCTGGCGCGACTCCACCTTGGCCAGATCGAGGATCTCGTTGATCAGCTTGAGCAGGTGCCAACCCGCCTGGAGGATCTGCGCGATGCTCTCCTTCTGTCCCGAGGGCTGGGCGGCGTCCGTATCCATCAACTGCGCGAACCCCAGGATGGCGTTGAGCGGGCTGCGCAGCTCGTGGCTCATGCTCGACAGGAAGTCAGACTTGGCGAGGTTGGCCTTCTCCGCCACTGAGCGGGCGCTCTCCAGCTCTTCGTTTTTTTCCTGCAGGACCGCGTCGAGCCGTTTGCGTTCAGTGACGTCGCGGGCTGCCGCGAACACTCCCTGCAGGGTGCGATCGCGATCGTAGAAAGTAGTGGCGTTGAGCGAGACCACCGTCTGCTTGCCGTCGCGCGCGCGGGCGGTCAGCTCGTAGTCGGTGACCTTCTTCTCCCGCAGCACCTTCTGAATGACCTCCGCCGCCTTCTCGGGATCCACGAAGTAGTTCTTCAAGGGCGCGCCGATCAGCTCGTCGCGGGTGCAGCCGGTGAGGGCCTCCATCTGCTTGTTGACGTCGGTGATGATGCCGGAGGCGTCGGTGCCTATCAACGCGTCGACGTTCGATTCGATGAGCGAGCGGGTGTAGAACTGCTGATCACGCAGCCGCTGATCGAGCTTCTTCTGCTCAGCCTCCACCTGCTTGCGCGCGGTGTTGTCGGTACCGATCAGGAGGTAGCCGATGATCTCCCCGTCCGGGTCGCGCAGCGCGGTCACCGAGACGATCGCGGGGAAGCGGCTGCCGTCTTTGCGGATGTAGGTCAGCTCATAGATGTCTTCGATCCCACGGGAGGCCTTGAAGACCAGCGCCTCGAACCCGGGGCGAATGGGCGTGGCCAGCTCCTGGCTGAGCGCCTTGGCGCGCGCCACCACCTCTTGCGGATCTGAGATGTCGGCCGGGGTGATCTTGTTGAGGACGTCGGCCGCGGTGTACCCGAGCATGCGCTCGGCGCCGACGTTGAAGAGCTGAATGACCCCCTTGTCGTCGGTGGCGATGCTCGAGAAGTTGGCGCTGTTGAAGATGGCGCTCTGCAGGGCGCCGGCCTTGAGCAGCTCGGCCTCGGCGCGCTTGCGGGCCGAGTTGTCAGTGCCGATCAACAGATAGCCGATGATCGCCCCGGCGGCGTCGCGCAACGCGGTGACCGAGACCACCGCGGGGAAGCGGCTGCCGTCTTTGCGGACGTAGGTCAGCTCGTAGATGTCTTCGATCCCGCGAGACGCCTTGAACACCAGGGCCTCGAAGCCGGGCTTGATGTCCGTGCCCAGCTCCTCGCTCAGGACCCGGGCGCGGGCCAGCAACTCCTGGGGATCGGAGATGTCCGCGGGGGTGATCTTGTTGAGGACGTCGGCGACCGTGTACCCGAGCATGCGCTCGGCGCCGACGTTGAAGATCTGGATGACGCCCTTCTCGTCGGTCGCGATGCTGGAGAAGTTGGCGCTGTTGAAGATGGCGCTCTGCAGGGCGCCGGCCTTGAGCAGCTCGGCCTCGGCGCGCTTGCGGGCGGAGTTGTCGGTGCCGATCAGCAGGTAACCGATGATCGACCCCTGGTCGTCGCGCAGCGCGGTGACCGAGACCACCGCGGGGAAGCGGCTGCCATCCTTGCGGATGTAGGTCAGCTCGTAGATGTCTTCGATCCCACGCGAAGCCTTGAACACCAGGGCCTCGAAGCCGGGCTTGATGGTGGTGCCCAGCTCCACGCTGAGCGCCCCGGCCCGTGCCAGCAGTTCCTGCGGATCGGAGATGTCAGCCGGGGTGATCTTGTTGAGGACGTCGGCGACCGTGTAACCGAGCATTCGCTCGGCGCCGACGTTGAAGATCTGAATGACGCCCTTCTCGTCGGTGGCGATGCTCGAGAAGTTCGGGCTGTTGAAGATGGCGTTCTGCAGGGCGCCGGCCTTGAGCAGGGTGAGCTGGGCGTTCTCCTCGGCGCGCTTGCGGGTGCTGTTGTCAGTGCCGATCAGCAGGTAGCCGATGATCGCTTCCTGCTCGTTGCGCAGCGCGGTGACCGAGACGACCGCGGGAAAGCGGCTGCCGTCTTTGCGGACGTAGGTCAGCTCGTAGATGTCTTCGATTCCCCGAGACGCTTTGAAGACCAGCGTCTCGAAGCCGGGGTGAATGGTGGCGCCCTGCTCCAGGCTGAGGGCTCCGGCGCGCGCGACCAGCTCCAGCGGATCGGAGAGGTCTGCGGGGGTGAGCTGGTTCTGCACCTCGGCCGCCGAGTACCCCAGCATGCGCTCCGCCCCGTGGTTGAAGAGCTGAATCACGCCCTTCTCGTCGGTGGCGATGCTGGAAAAGTTCGAGCTGCTCAAGATCGCGCTCTGCAGCCCGCTCTTGACGGGGGACTGGCGTGGCCGCAGATCTGCGTTGTCTGGCAAGGAGAAGACCGGAGGTGTGAGTGGGAAAGCGGCGCGGAAGGCCGAGGCGAAAGCGAGCTGCCCGCACCAGCGCATCACCGTACTCGGTAAACAGGTCGCCAGTGACCCGCTGAACGGGGAATGCGCTTTTCCCGACGTTCGCCCGTGAACGCTCAGCTCGCGCGGGCGGTCGCCTCGGGAGGGGGCGCGAGCGTCCCGAGCAGGCGATCGCCGGTGGTGGTGATCTCCTCCAGCAGCGACTTCGAGCGCACTTCGGCCTTTTCCAGCCAGCGCTCCAACAGCTCGCGCCGCTCGGGAAACTGGCGGGCCTGCTCGAGCAGCAGCTCGCCTATCGCCTCGTCGGCCAGCAGCCGGGTGAGCCGCTCTGCGTGCAGCATCGCCAGGGCGAAGTCGCGTTTGGGATCCCACTGCTTCGTCATCACTTCCCGCCAGCTGCCCATCGGCACCGACGAGAGCGAACGCAGCTTGCCGGCCGCGGTGCGGGTGAGGAGGAACTGCTGGGCCGACAACGAACGGTGCTGCACCCGCGCCACCCCGCGCTCCAACGCATCGGCCGCTGACACCGAGCGCCAGCGGGCCTGACCGAGCTTCGCCACGAAGGCCGCGGGCTTCTTAATGAGCCCCATCAGGGTGTCCTTCATCGCCATCAGCGATTGGATCTGGCTGGTGCCTTCGTAGATGGGCAGCACCAACGCATCACGCAGCAGCTTTTCGGCGCCGTAGTCGCGGGTGTAGCCGACCCCGCCGTGAATCTGCATGGCGCGGCGGGCGATCTCGACGGCCTTCTCGGCGGCGAGGTACTTGAGCAACGGGGTGTAGCGGCGCGAGGCGGCGCGGTGCCGGGGCAGCTCTTCTTCGATGCGCTCCTTCTCTTCGTCGCTGAGCAGCTCCCCGAAGCGCTGCATCAGGGGCAGCTTCTGGGCGAGCTCTTCGTGGAACGCGGCCTTCACCGCGAGCGCGCGCAGGGCCTGCACGTCGGTGCGCATCTCCTCGAGCAGGTCGGCGATCAGCTCGTGGCGGGCGATCGACTTGCCCATCGAGGTGCGCTCGGCGGCGTACGCGTGCGCGAGGCGGGTGGCGTTCTCGGCCAGCCCGATGCCCTCGAAGCTCACGCCCACCCGGGCGTTGTTCATCAGCACCAGCATGTACTTGAAGCCCTCACCGCGTTTGCCGATGAGCTGCGCAGGCACGTGGTCGAAGTCGAGGGCCGCGGTCACCGAACCGTGGTGGCCCAGCTTTTCCTCGAGGCGATCGATGGTGACGAAGCGCTTGCGGGTGCCGTCGGGAAGGTCTTCGTAGGTCTGCACCAGGAACATCGAGAGGCCGCCCAGGCCCGCGAAGGGATTCTCTGGGTTGGTGGCCGCTTCGGTGCGGGCGATCACGAAGTGGTACTTGCCGTGACCCGAGCTGATGAAGATCTTCTGGCCGGTGACGAACCAGTGGCCTGCGGAGTCTTGCTCCGCGCGGGTGCGCAGCTTCGCCATGTCACTGCCGGCGTCGGGCTCGGTGATGTCCATGCAGCCCCACGCAGCGCCGCTGGCGATGTCTTCGATCTGCTTGCCAAAGCGGGTGTGCTTGATGCGCGCCTGAACGGTGTCGAACTCGGTGGTGCCCTCGTGAATCGAATACACGAGCATCGCCATCGCGAGCCCGCCGTGAAACGAGAAGTGCGTCATCGCCGAGACGTCGGCGCGCGCCATCATCTCCGCGCCCAGGAAGTAGAGGAGCAGCGGCGCCTGCAACCCGCCCAGCTCGCGCGGCAGACACAAGCCGTGCAGCTGCGCTTCCTTGATGATGGCAAAGGCGGTGCGCATGGCCTCGCCTTCGACCGCTTCGCCGTTGACCAGGTGCGGCTCTTCGCGATCGATCTTCGTGGCGCGCGGCGCCACCACCTCGGCAGCGAGCTGGCCGAAGGTCTTCGCCACCTCCCGGTAGAACGCGCTCGCTTCCTCGAAGTTCTTGAAGCCGCCCGGCGCGCGCCAGCCGTACTCGGTGACCTCGGCGAGGCGAGCCCAGTCAGCGCCGGCGCCCAGGTAGAACTGCAGGTCTGCGTTGTCGTCGAAGAAGTTGGCCACGGGTCACCTCGAGGTTGAACGGCGGCGCGGGCTCTTGCGCGTGGAAGGAAGGCCAGGACTGAAGAGACTGGAGCGGCTCAGGCGAGCCAGTTCCTTCGCCTGGCGGGCCTTGCCATCTTTGGGCAACAAGGCGCCGAGCACCTCACCGGTGGCCACCGCGGAGATCACCAGCAGCAGGATCTGAATGACGTACGCCTCGGCATCGACGTCGGCCTGGTGACGGCCGTGCGCCTGCCCCTCGCGGATGTAGCTGACGATGGCCCACAGCCAGGGCCGCACCGCACCCTTGAGCAGCACCCGCATCTCGGCGGGGCGATCGAGCAGCTCGCGCATCACCAGGCGGGCGCGGTCCGGCTCCTCGGCGAAGAATCGGTAGAGTTCACCGTAGACTGCGTCGAAGCGATCCGTGCTCGCGGTGGCGGCGAGCAGCAGCTTCGGCAACCGGTCTTTCCAATGCGCGAGCATCGCTTCCAGCACCGCCGACCGCAGCGCTTCCTTCGAGGGGAAGTGGTGCAGCACCGCGGGTTTGCTCACCCCCACGGCGCTGGCCACGTCTTGCAGAGCGGTGCCATCGAAGCCCCTGGCGGCGAACAGCCGGGTGGCGGCGGCGAGCACTTCAGCGGGGAGTTTGCGGGCGGCGACCATGTGGACGGCAACTGCCTACCAGATGGTAAGGCGCGGAGACAACCTCCTCAGTTGCAGACGAACCGCGACGGGTGGAGCAGCACGGCGTGGGGCTCGAGAGACACGCGGTTCCCGAGGCCAGACAGGTGGGCGCCGAACGGCACACCCCCGAGGCATCGATGCTCAACCCCGCGCAGCAATCACCTTGCGAGGCCGCCTTCGCTCCATTGGGCGCGCAGGTGCTGGTGCAGGCATTCGCCGAAGTGGCGGAGGTGCCCCGGCAGAACTTCGCGCTGGTGCAACATTCGCTCGCGCTCGTGCACCCGGTGCCGGCGGAGCCACAGGTGGGGGCCGACTGGCAGACGCCGTTGGTGCACGCGAGCTGGTTGCAGCACTGCGTTCCACCTCCGCACGTCTGGCCGTTGCTGCGGCAGCTCGTCTGCACCTGGCAGGTGCCGCTCAGGCACGTGAGCCCGGTGCAGCAGGGGCTGGAGGCCGAACACGTGGTGCCCGACAGCCGGCAGGTCGACGAAGGTTGGCAACTGCCCGAGGTGCACGAGAGTCCCGAGCAGCACGCCTCCCCGCCCGCGCAGCTCTGGCCGGTGATGCGGCAGGCGGTGCCGTAGTCGCAGATGCCATTGTTGCAGAAGAGCCCGGTGCTGGTGCAGCACTGGGTGGATGTGGTGCACGAGGTGTAGAGCGGGCCGCACCCGGTCTGCGGTACCTCGCACAAGCCGCTGTGGGCGTTGCAGAACAAGCCGCTGCAGCAGGTGTCGAGCAGGCAGGCTTCTCCCGCGGGGTCGCACTGCACGGTGTTCGGCGGCTTGCACAGGCCTCCGAAGCAGACGAGCCCGCTGCAGCAGCCGCTGTTCTCTGCGCCGCCGGGGCACAGCACGGTGAGACCGCCTTCACGGTTCCGATGTTTGACGACTTCCTGAAGCGTTCCTCGAAGCCCTGAGCACCGCGGACCTCCGGATGCGTCAACGCGCCGAACCGAGAGCCGAGAGCCGAGAGCCGGGCGCGGAGCCTGACTCGTCGTTCACGTCACCTTCGACGCAGTTCAGTGCGTCCGACTCGGAAGACGCAGCCGCCCGCGAAGCGCGTCGCGCGAAGAACTGGACCCCTGCAGCGGTGAAGGTCGGTTGAAGAAGATGCCGGGGCTCGAGACCTGTCAGGGGGCTGCGACCCGGCCGAAACGGAACACCGATGGCTCGCCGAACGCGCGTTCTTCCGTGGTCGGGCGCCAACGAGCGACCCACGCGACACCGTCAGGCGACTCGGCGAGCCACGCGTCGACGTGAAACGGAAAGGGGCCCATCAGGCGATCTCCAGCCCAGGTGAGGCCCCCATACGAGGGCCGCGGAGGAAACCCGTCGGACAGGCCACCGTCGCCGATGGTGAGCTGACTGACCGCCCAGCGCAGCCCATCGCCGGACTCGGCCTGCGCCCCGCCGACGGCCACGAATCGCCCGTCATGAAACGCGATACCCGAGAGATCGACCACCCCGCCCGCGTCGGTGGCTACGAGAAAGGGGGTCCACGAGGTCCAGTTGGTGCCGTCGTAGACGTAGCCGATGCCTGCGCGCTGACGACTCGAGAGCCCGACCGCGAGCCCATTGCCGATCACCGCCTGGTCGATCTGCGCGTCGCCTTCGGGCGTGTCGCGATGCGCAGCGAGGTAGTCCCACGCGAGGCCGTCGAACGAGCGCTTGAGCCGATGCGGCGCCTTGTCCGGCGCGCCGGGCAGAAATTCCCATTGATCGCCGACCGCGACGAACTGCGCGACGCCGCCGACGACCCCGAAGTCGAGGGTGTGCCAGTGCGTGGCGTCGCCTGTGCCGGTGATGGGCTGCCACGCCAGGCCATCGGTCGAGGTGAGCACGAGGTCGCCCGAGAGCACCACGAAGCGCCCGAGACCGAAGGCGACCACCGAGGCGTGCAGCCGGCCGGGGTAGACGAGCGACCAGGTCTTCCCGTCACGGCTCACCGAGATGCCCGAGTCACCCACCGCGACCACCAGGCCCAGGCCAAAGGCCAGCCCCGTCACCGCGTTGTCGCCCGACACCACACCGGCGTCACCACGGGCAAGTGTCTGGATTTCGGTCCACGTGTGGCCGTCGCGTGAGCGCGCGAAGCCCGAAGGGTTCATTCCGACGATGAACACCGGCCACCCCGCGTCGAGCGAAGCATCGGGGGCGCTCACCGCGGCGTCGGCGACCGACGCATCGACCGCCGCGTCTGTCACGCCGTTCAGAAACCCCGCGTCGCCCATCGCGATCGCCGCATCGGGAATGCCTTCGTCCACCCGCCCTGCACCGTCTGGCGCCGCGACGTCCGCCACCAGCCCCATGCAGCCCGCGACCAGCGGCAGCAGCGCGACGAGACGCAGCCTCACGTCAACCCGGGCAGCGGCTGCTGCCAGTCCGTGAGGTCGGCGCCCTGCCACGACTGCGCCTCGCCTTGAATGGCCAGGGTCGATTGCTCGGGCAGGGTGACGCCGAAGGCTGTGAGCACCGAGTACAACAGCCGCGAGTACGAGAACCCCGTGTAGATGCAGCTGGGCTCGGCGGTCTGAAGTTGGGGCCGCGAGAAGTCGTAGCAAAAGCCGCCCTGGAAGGTGCCGAACCCGCCCACCAACACCGAAGACACGGCGCCTCGCAGGTGCCCGTTGGGCCGGCCATCGTGCTCGGTGGTGATCAGCACCAGCGTGTTGTCCAGGTAGGTCGCGCCGGTCGCCGGGTCTTCCACCACGTCGAGCGCGGTGAGGAAGTCGGCGATGGTGTCGAAGACGAACTGCTGCGTCTGGCGGCACGCCTCGATGATGGCCAGCGAGGGGTTGGCGAGGTGGCCCGCGCTGCCGTGGTACGCCTGCGAGCCGCCCAGCGAGATGCCCTCGGTCACCCATTCGTTCTCGAGGCCGGCGTCGAGGGTGATGACCTGGGCTTTGTTCATCTTGAGCGCTGCCGCGGCGTTCATGAACTGCGCGCGGTACAGCCGCCCCTTGGCCTCGTTGAAGACGTCGACTGAAAGGGTGGGGTCACCGGCCGGCCGCGCCGGGGGCATCGCGGTGGGTGCAGGGGGCGCCAGCGTCATGCTCGCGAGGTTCGCGCGCTGGCCTTCGAGCAGCGCCGCGTGGGCGTCGAGGCGCTGGCGATCGATGGCTGAGAGGCGCTGGTCGCGCTTCACCGCCGCGGTGTTCTGAAGGCTGCGCTCGAGCAGCGCGACGCGGCGCTGGTTGGGGTCACGCCTGGGCACCCCTGGCATCGGCGGCAGGTAGTCGGCGAAGAGCTGGTCCCACGTCTTGAGGGGGTCGGTGAGAAAGGGCAGCACCTCGTACTTGCCCGCGGCGTTCTTGATGAACGAGGCCTGCCCTCCGCGGCGATCGGCAGACTGAAGAAAGCGCACGTCGTCGAGGCGATCGGGCGCCTTCAAGGTGAGCGGCAGCTTTCCGTTGAGCTTGCGGCCGATGACCACGTCGATGCTCTCGCCGATGAGCCCCACGAAGCCGCCATACTGGTCACCGGGGTCGTCCGGCGCCTTGTAGCCACCGAGCATCGCGGTCGAGGTGTGGCCCTGCACCAGGTGGTTCGAGCAGCCGAGGTTGTTGATGAACGCGGTCTTCGACTTGAGCGCCTGCCACTTCTGGCTGAAGACGGGCGAGAGCGCCCCGGTGTACCCCGAGAGGTCGATGGCGGTGCAGCCGCTGCGCTGCGTGAAGGGCACCGGGCGCAGAAAGGTACTGGGCGCCTTGAGCAGGCTGCCCGGTGACTGCGTGGAAATCGGCAGCGTGGAAGGCACCAACGGGAGCCAGTGCTGCGCGAAGACGCCGTGCTCGAGCACGATGCTCACCAACCGTCGGGGCGGCGCGCCGTCGGCCCATGCCTTGTTTCCCAGCGCGTCGAGCATCGGCAGGCTCGCGGCGGCGAGGCCCACGGTGCGCAGCAGCTCTCGGCGTGACAGTCGGGGCATGGTCACTCTCGAAAGAGAAGAAAGTCGGGCGAGGTCATCGCCGCGCGCATCGCGTCGAGCATCGAGCCACCCTGCGCCAGCGCCGTCGTCGCGTCGGCTGCGAGGCACGCGTCGCTCGCGTCAGCCCGGCCCATCACGGCGCGTACGAATTGGGTGGCGAAGCACTGCGCATACTCGGGTGATTCGGCGATGAACCCGGAGAGCGCCACCGAGCCGTCGACCTGCGCCGCGCGCCCCAGCGGCACCGTGACGTCGGCGCTCGAGAACACCGGCACCTCGAAGTCGAACACCCCGCCCGCGTAGTGCTTCTCGACGGTGACCGCGCGCCCCACGGCGTCGAAGTCGGACCGCGCCGAGCCCAACGGGTTGATGGTGCGGTGACAGCCTGCGCAGGCGGGCGCGGCGGTGACTGCGGCGATGCGGTCGGCGTTCGAGACGCGCAGCTGCTCGGCCTGCTTCGCCGCGTCGGCGAGGTTGATGTTCGGCGGCGTCATGTCGCGGCAAAGCAGCTTCCGCACCACGGTCAGCCCGCGCGCGACGACGTGCCAGTCATCGGTGCCCGAGGCGAGCAGACCGACGCGGGTCAAGAGCCCCGCCCGGTTCGCGGGCAGTGTGGTGTCGCCCACACTCGCGCCGTAGAGCTGCGCCATCGTCGGCGTGAGGCCCCCCGTGCCGCGTGAGGTCAGCAAGGCCGCCGGGCTTGCCTGCGCCGCCCACAGTTGCTCGCTGACGAAGCCGTCGAGTTCGGCCACCGCGTCGGCTCTCACGGTCGTCACGTCGAGGCCGGAGAGGAACGCGGGGCTGTAGGCAGTTGACCAGCCATCGTAACGCAGCCACTGGCGGAAGAACGCCAGCGAGCGCACCCTCGCTTCGGGGGTGCGCAGCAGGCGCTCGACCTGCGCCTCGAGCACGCCGGGGCTCAGCAAACTGCCGTCGTCGGCCGCGGCGAAGAGCGCATCGTCGGGCCCCTGGCCCGTCAGCGCGAACGCCACGCGCGAGGCCACCGAGAACGCATCGAGCGCTGGCGCTTGAGGGTCGCCCACGTCGTGTACGTAGAGAAAGTCGGGGTGCATCAGCAGGCTCGCGAGGCCCATGCGAAACCCTTCCTGCGTGCCGTCGCTCTGCCCTTCGAGCGCCTGCGCGCGGAAGAAGGTCAGCGTCTCGTCGACCTGCGCGGCGCTCATCGGCCGGCGCTGCAGACGCGGCCCCGTGCGGCGTAGGAACGTGGTGAAGCACGCCTCGGCTTCGGCGCCGGTCACCGCCCGGGCGTTGCACCCGAACACCGCGGTGGCGTTCTGGTCACTCGACAGCGCCCACACCGCGATGGCATCAGCGGTGGCTGCCAGCGACGCGAGGCTCGCGTCGGTCATCAACGAGCCCGCGGTCTCGAAGTTGAATTGCTTGTCGGTGGCAGGCGAGAGGCCGACGGACTGGGCCGCAGTGGCCGCTCCCGGGCCCAGCCGTGCGCTGACCTCGGCCAGGTAGGCCGAGCGCCACAACAGCCTCAGGCGGGGCGCACTGCCCTGTCCTCTCGTCGCGCAGTCGGGGCGAGCGCCCGGGAGTTCGATGGGCGAGCCGCGCGCGCCGACGATGACGCCTTCACAGGCGCTCAGGGTCAAGACG
>JAYVNA010000290.1:0-5665 GCA_043758715.1 Archangium sp. | reverse complement strand
CCTCGACGTCGAGATCCACCATCGCAGCGCCCGTCGGGCCGAAGCCCAGCGCGGAGCGGTAGTCGTTCCAGCGCGGGTTGTTCTCGTGCGTGCCGTTGCGGAGGTAGCCCACGTTCGAGCGTTGGTCTTTTGCGAACATGCCGGCGTTGATGACCACGGTGAAGCCCAGCCCGTCGGCCCAGTCGCCCGCGGTGCGGCTCTGCGCCTGGTTTTCCGACGCCAGCCCCACCTTGAGCTCGGCCTTTTTCGGGTCGATGCGCACCACGTGCAGCTGGCCCTCGTCCGTCCAGGCAGTGGTGGCGTAGTCGATGCCCGGTGCGAGCTGTTTCCACTGCAGCGGAGCGGCAAGTATCAGCGCGACCAACGTGAACATGAAGAGAGGATGCCCCCCAGGCATTGGCGGTTCCATTCGCGAATGCGACGGGTTGGAAGTTCGGGTGTAGAAAACGCCCATGCCCCAGCGTCTTGGAGTCAACGTCGATCATGTCGCCACCTTGCGGCAGGCACGCCGCACCACCTACCCGGACCCCGTCACCGCCGCGGCGATTGCCGAGCTCGCGGGCGCCGCGCAGATCACCATTCACCTGCGTGAAGATCGGCGTCACATTCAGGAACGCGATCTGCGCGTGCTGCGCCAGACGGTGCAGACGTTGCTCAACCTCGAGATGGCCGCCACCGCAGAGATGGTGAAGATGGCTTACGAGCACAAGCCCGACATGGTGACGTTGGTGCCCGAGCGCCGCGAGGAGGTGACCACCGAAGGTGGCCTCGACGTGAACTCGCAGAAAGAAGCGATCGCGAAGATCGTGAAGAACCTCAAAGACGGCGACATCATCACCTCGCTCTTCATCGACCCCGACGTCGATCAGGTGAAGGCCTCGCACAAGGTCAGCGCCGATCGCATCGAGCTGCACACCGGCCGGTACTGCGAAGCGCGCACCGAGAAAGACAAGCAGCGCGAGTTCAACCGCATCGTCGACGCCGCCAAGACCGCCGGCAAGCTGGGGCTGGGCTGCGCGGCCGGTCACGGCCTGCACTACGAGAACGTGCGCGCGATCGCGAAGTTGCCGGAGATCGACGAGCTCAACATCGGCCACGCCATCGTCGCCCGCGCGGTGATGGTCGGCTTCGATCGGGCCGTGCGCGAGATGGTGGAGATCCTGAGGAACCCGTGAAACGCGCGCTCACCGCCGCCGAGATGCGCGCCGTCGATGCCGCGTCGGCCGACTTCGGCATGCCCGGCTCCGTGTTGATGGAGAACGCGGGCGAGGCGCTCGCCCGGGCCGCGCTGAAGGAAGCAGGGGAGGGCGGCCGCTTCTTCATTCTGTGCGGCCTTGGCAACAACGGGGGCGATGGGCTGGTGGTGGCGCGCAAGTTGGCCGCGCTGGGGAAGACGGTCTTCGTCGAGTTGACCGGTGAAGGCACCGCGCTGCAGCACGACGCGGCTCGGAACTTCGAGGCGCTCAAAGCGTGTGGAATCACGCCGGCTCCGATTCCTCCAGAGCTCGGCGCCGGTCCTGGTGATGTGGTGATCGACGCGCTGCTGGGCACGGGACTGAGCCGGGCCCCTGAAGGCCGCATCGCCGAAGCGATCGGGCGGATCTCGGCCTGGCGGGCGGCGGGCGCCCGGGTGGTGGCGGCCGATCTTCCCTCCGGGCTCGACAGTGATTCGGGGTTGCCGCTTTCCCCCTGCGTCACTGCCGACGTGACGACGACCTTCGGGTACGTGAAGCGCGGCCAGGTGAGCGAGCCCGGTGCGAGCCGGTGTGGCCGGCTGGAGATCATCGACATCGGCATTCCCCGCGCCACGGAGAAGGTGCTCAACGGCCCAGGCGTGTACCTGCTCGAAGAGGGCGACGTGCGCGGCCGCATTCCGAAGCGCCGGGCTGACTCGCACAAGGGCACGTACGGCCACGTGCTGGTGATCGGCGGCAGCTGGGGCAAGACCGGCGCGGCTTCGTTGGCGGCGCTGGCTGCACTCCGCGGCGGCGCGGGACTGGTGACCGTGGCGACCCGGCCTGAAGCGCTGGTGCCGGTGATGCAGCACGCGCCTGAGATCATGGGGCTCGAGCTGGTGAACGAAGGCGCGCTCGGTCCCCGCGATCTCAACTCGCTGCTCGACGCCGCTGAAGGCAAGCAAGCGGTGGTGTTCGGGCCGGGCATCGAGCGTGACGATGACACCTGGAAGCTGCTGGGGCCCTTCCTCGAAGAGCTGACCTGCCCCTGCGTGCTCGACGCCGACGGGCTCAACGCCCTCGCAGGTCACCTCGAGCTGCTGCAGAAGGCGAAGAGCGAGCTGTTGCTCACGCCACACCCGGGCGAGATGTCGCGCCTGCTCAACATCACCACCGCCGAAGTGCAGAAGAACCGGGTGGCTCTCACCAGCGCGTTCGCGAAGGATCACCAGGTGGTGTTGGTGCTCAAGGGCGCGCGCACGTTGATCGGCCGCGACGACGGCACGGTGTTCATCAACCAGACGGGCAACCCCGGCATGGCCACGGGTGGCACAGGCGACGTGTTGGCGGGCCTGTGCGGCGCCTTGCTCGCCCAGGGCCTCTCGACCGAAGACGCGGCCGTGGCAGGGACCTGGGTGCACGGGTTGGCGGGCGATCTCGCGAAGGAACAGCGCGGCGAGATGGGGCTGATCGCCAGCGATCTGCTGCAGGGCCTGGGCGAAGTCTGGCGGCGCTGGTCAAGGTGAGCCGACGTGGAACTGCACTCGACTGACATTTCGCAGACCTTCGCGCTCGGGCGGGCGCTGGGCACGGTGCTGGAGTCAGGTGACTTCGTGGGGCTCACGGGCCAGCTGGGCGCCGGCAAGACGCTCTTCTCGCGCGGGGTGGCGGAAGGGGCGGGGGTGCCGCTCGATGACGTCTCCAGCCCGACGTATTCGATCATTCAGTCGTACGTGGGGCGGCTGAGGCTGCACCACGCCGATCTCTACCGGCTGACCAGCGAGAACGATCTCTTCTCCACCGGCTTTCACGAACTGGTGGAGGAGGGCGACGGCGCGTTCCTGGTAGAGTGGATCGATCAGATCCCCGGGGCTGCGCCCGAAGACGTGCTGCGCATCACCATCGAGGTCACGACGCCCGAGGCGCGGACGCTGAAGGTGACGACGTCTGGCCCCAGGAGCTCGGCACTGCTGAGGCGTTGGGACGCCGCAAGAACTCCAGCAACGCCGCGTTGACCACCTCGGGCCGTTCCGCGTGCACGAAGTGACCGGTGCCGGGAATCTCGGCGACCTGGAGCTTCGGCACGAACTCTTCGGTGCCCGGCACCAGCACGTCGTAGTCGAGCGCGGGATCCTCGAGACCCCAGACCAGCAAGGTCTTCTGGGCGATCTCCTGGTACTTCTTCGGAGAGAGCACCCGCCGGAAGCCGTCGAGCACCGCCGCCCGGTACCAACCAATCATCGCGCTCGCCGCACCGGGCCGCTGAATGCCATCGCGAAACGGCCGCAGCTCGTCTTCGGTGAAGTGCGAACGATCGATCGAAGCGCTGGAGATGGTGCGCCGGGTCGCCGCCGCATCTTTCCGGGTGAGCACCCATTCCGGCACCACCGGGAGCAGGAAGAAGAAGAAGTACCAGCTGCGCCGCAGCTGATTGAGCGAGAGCCGCTTGCCCAGCAACGCTCGCTGCATCAACACCGGGTGCGGGCAGTTGAGCACCACCAGGCGATCGCAGAACTCGGGCCGGGTCGAAGCGAGATGCCAGGCGACCGCTCCACCCCAGTCATGGCCGATGATCACCGCGCGCTGCTCGGCGCCCAATGACTCGATGAGGTTGCAGACGTCGGCGACGATGGTGTCGAGATCGTACGGGCCCTGCTTGTCGGTATCGCCGTAGCCGCGCAGATCGGGCGCGATCACCCGGAAGCCGGCGTCGGCGAGCGGCTGCACTTGATAGCGCCACGACCACCAGTTCTCAGGGAAGCCGTGCAGCAGGATCACCAGCGGTCCCTGGCCGGCCTCGACGTAGTGCATGCGCAGGTGAGGCAGCTGGACGAAGTGGTGCGTGACGTTGAGTTCGGAGGGCCTCATGCGATGGGCCTCGTGTGAAGGTGGAGCCCCTCGTCGATGGTGACGAACGTATCGTCAGGGACCTCGCTCCAGCGCTGATCGGGAAGCAGCTCGGCGCTGGCGATCGCCGCGAGGTCCGGGCGGGAGAGGGTGTAGAGCGAACGATCGCGGCGGGTAGCGAACACCCGCAGGCCATCGCTGACCAGGAAGTTCATGGCCGAGCGCTTGCCGGGGGTCTCGTCGTCGCAGATCCTTTCGGCGGTGCGGAAGACGCGGGTCAGCGCGGTCACCACGTCGTCTGAGCTGGTGCGATCCTCGAGGTAGGTGCGGAAGAGCGCGAAGCACCGCTCAGAATCGGTCTCGCCCCGGAGCTCCTTGCGAAACTGGGGCGCGATCTCTGCTTCGAAACGCGCGCGCGCCTGGTCGAAGTGTTTGAGGGTGCCGTTGTGCATGAACACCCATTTCCCGGCTGAGAACGGGTGGTTGTTGCGTTCGTTCACGGTGCCGACCGAGGCCAGGCGAATGTGAACGAGCATCGCCTGGGTCGTGAGATCGCCCAGGGCATCGAAGCGGGCACAGCTCTCCGCGGACATCACGCCGGTCTCGACCCACGGGCCCGATTCAGGAAACGCCGCGACCCCCCAGCCGTCTTTGTGTTCGGCAGCGAGCTTTCGGAGCCCGTCAAAGGCGGGGCGAACTGAGATGGGCGCGCTGGCCCGCACGGCGAAGATTCGGCACATCGATGGGGGCTTTGTAACGCCCGGGAGGCCCTGATTCCAAACAGTCCGTGGCAGTCCCCGGAAGTGGGCGACCTAGAAGAGCAGCTGTCCGGCTTTGACCACGTGCGACACGTCGTTCATGGCGAAGTGGTAGGGCAGGGCGCGATAACTCTCGCTGCTGAAGAGCGTGAGATCGGCAGGGCCACCCACCTGCAGCCGGCCCAGCGACGGTTCGACCAGCGCGTCGGCGGCATGGCGGGTGAAGCCCAGGTAGGCCTCCGCGGGGGTGAGCCCGTTTTCGACGCAGGCCAGGCCCATCGCGAGGAACACGTTCTCGGAATGCGAGCTGCCGGGGTTCAGGTTGCTGCACAGCGCGACCTTCACGCCTGCGTCGGCCAACGCGCGGCCGGGGGC
This sequence comes from Archangium sp., assembly GCA_043758715.1. Classification (GTDB taxonomy): domain Bacteria; phylum Myxococcota; class Myxococcia; order Myxococcales; family Myxococcaceae; genus Archangium_A. The sequence continues at coordinate 510 of JAYVNA010000290.1, read as the reverse complement.
GAAGGGGCGCGCCTTCGCGAACAAGGTCGAGGTGGGCGCGAGCACGGCAATGGTGCCCGACTTGGCCAGAGCCGCGATGCCTTCGGGAGAGATCTGCTCGAGGTGATCGGCCGTCACCGCGCCCAGTGACGCCGCCAGCTGCGCGCCCCCGTTCGCGGTCAGCTGATCGACGTGCAGTCGGGGGAGTAGGCCCAGTGCCCGACCCGCTTCCATGCAGGCGCGTGCTTCGTCGTGGGTGAAGGCGGTCTGCTCGACGAAGACGTCGTTGAAGCGCGCGCGATTTTGTTGCGCCACCACCGGCAGCAGCTCGGTGATCACCTTCTGCACCCAACCGGCGCGGTCGGTCTTGAACTCCGGGGGGACCGCGTGGAGCGCGAGCACGGTGCCGATCAGCGTCATCGGGGTGCGGTGGCCGAGCCTTGCGATCACCTTGAGCATGCGCAGCTCGGACTCGAGGTCCAGGCCGTAGCCGCTCTTCACTTCGACGGTGGTGACGCCGTGGCGCAGCAG
>JAYVNA010000289.1:0-5688 GCA_043758715.1 Archangium sp. | reverse complement strand
CGCGGTGCTCCTGACCCCGGCCAGCAACTGGCAGGAGCGCTACAAGGGCTGGGGCGCGCTCAAGAAACTTCAGTACGTGCAGGAAATGATCACCCGCGTCGGCCGCACCGAGCCGCCCGTCACCCTCGACGAGCGCGACATGGACGTGGCGCAGATGGAAGAGACGGTGCTCGATCACTACCGGCAGCGCGCGCTCGAGGAGAAGATCGATCTCTCCATCGGTGATCAGCTCGACCAGGATCTCGTTGCGCTCTTCGAGCCCGAGAGCACCGGGGCCACCGGCGCCGACACCCTGCTGCGGGCAGAACGCCAGGCGCTCATTCACGCGGTCACCCAGTACTCAGGGGTTTCGCGCGGCGTGGTGAAGTCAGTGCTCGATCATCTGCTCGAGCGCGTCACCGAGCTCAAAGTCACCGTGCATCGTGACAAAGCGCGCGACTACACGACCAAACTCACCGTGCTGCTCACCACGCTCGCGATGAACTACCTGTACACCGACAAGTTCTTCGACGCCGACTGAACGATTCGGGATTACAGTGATCGGCGAATGGCAGCCGCCACAGTTCCTCCGCTGAAGATCGCAGTCCTCCATTACCAACCGTCTGGCGATCCAGTGGATCCCGTCGTCCAAGACGTGAGTGACGCGCTCACCTCGCTCGGTCACACCATCACCCAGATCGCCGTGCATGACCGGGTCTTCGACCTGCTCAAGGCGATCGAAAAGCAGAAGCCCGACCTGGTCTTCAACGTCTGCGAGACTTTCGCAGACGACTACCGGCTCGAAGTGAACGTGGCCGCCGTGCTCGAACTGGCGCGCGTGCAGTTCACCGGCTCTGGCACCGCGGGGCTGCTCCTGGCTCAGGACAAGATCTTGACCAAGCAGCTGCTCGAGTACCACGAGGTCAACACGCCCAACTTCCTCACCTTCGATGGCGAAGCGTTCGAGGCCTTCGGGCGCATGAACTTCCCCCTGATCGTCAAGCCGGCGCGCAGCGACGCGTCGATCGGCATCGGGCAGCACTCGGTGGTCAAAGACTGGGACGAGCTGACCAAGCGGGTGCGTGAAATTCGCAAGACGCTCAACGACGAGGCGCTCGCCGAGGAGTTCATCGACGGCCGCGAAGTCTACGTGGGCGTGATCGGCACCCCCACCCGCCCGGAAATTCTGCCCATCGTCGAGCTCAACTGGGGCAGCTGGGATCCCGCGGTGCCCAAGGTGAGCGACCGCGAGGTGAAGTTTGGCGACACCGGCGAAGATCACCCGCACCTGGTGATCGCGCAGGACATCTCGTCAGAGCTCAAGGCCCGCATCGAGCGCAGCGCCCTGCTCGCCTATCGCGCCCTGAAAATTCGCGACTACGCGCGCGTCGACTTCCGCATCTCGAACAAGACGGGCGAGCCCTTCGTGCTCGAGGTGAACCCGAACCCGTACCTCGAGAAAGACAGCGAGCTGGCGATGGCCGCCGAGCACCGCGGCTTCAACTACGCGCAGCTGATCGAGCAGATCATCGAGTCGGCCGCCAACCGGTACAGCCTCAAGGTCAAGCCCGAGAAGACCTCGACGGGTGAGACCCCCACGCTGGAAGCACCCAAAGAGCAGCGCGCGAACACGTGATCGAGTCTGTAGCACCCTGTGGGAGAGCGGATTGTTGAGGTGATTTGCTTGATCCGCGCTCGGTCCGGCTCTCACAATCACGACCGCCGCCACGCCGCTGACAAGGAGTTCCCATGAAGAGCCGCATCTTCCGCACCCTGGCCATCTCGATGGCCACTGTCCTGTTCTCCTCTGGCTGCTTGATGTCGCGCCTGGTCGATCGCGCCTTCCTCGGGATCACGGTGCGCCGCCCGACGTACATCGATCGCAAGACGACGGGTGTCTTCCTGCTGCCCTTCACCTTCGTGATCGACGTCGCCACCTTCCCCATCCAAGCGCTGCTGGTGGTGATCCTCGGTGACAACTTCCCCTGGAACGATCCCAGCGACGCGCTGGGAAACTCGGTCGCGATGCTCGACACCCCGCAGTTCAAGCAGCTGGGTGAGACGCAGCAGAAGATCGCCATCGCCGAGCTGAAGATTCTGATCGAAGAGAAGAAGCTGACGCCCAACACCGCGCTCGCGCTCGGCGAAGACGGTCACTGGACGCTGGTCGAGCTGAGCGCCGATACGCGCAACCAGCTGATCGCGCGCGCCCAGCAGCCCGAGGCGCCCGAAGCACTCGTTTGCGCCCGCTGAATCAGAGCGCTGCGTCGAGGAAGGCGAAGGTGTCCTGCCAACAGCGCCGTGCCTGCGGCGTGACCACGAAGGCATGAAATGCATGGGGCCCGCGGGGATACTCGCGGGCTTCACTGTTTGTGGACCCCAGGCGGTGCAGCGCCTTCACCATGCGCTGGGTGTCACCCATCAGCAGGTCCCAGGTGCCGCACGGCAGGAAGAACGGAGGCAGGGGTCGTTCGACGGTGGTGAGGTTTTCGTAGGCGATCACCGGGTCTGCCAGCTCGAGCGTGCGCCGATCGCGCAGCCGAACGCCGTGCAGGTAGGCGTCGGTCACCTCTTCGATGCGATCGCGGAAGAAGGTCGCGTGCTGTGAGAACCGCTCGGGGTTGCTCACCTCGAACAGCCCGCAGGCGGCCACCACTGCTTTCGGAGTGACGCCCGTCGCGAAGGCATCTCGCGCGTAGGGCTCGTCGCGCCGCTGGTGGGTCATCAAGGTGAGCGAAGCAGCGAGGTTCGCCCCGGCAGATTCCCCGGCCACCACCACCCGCAAGAGATCTCCGCCCAGCCGCTCGGCGTTGAGCACCAGCCACTGCCAGGCCGCGCTGATGTCTTCGACGGCGCCCGGGAAGGGGTGGGCCGGCGCGAGGTGGTAGTTCACGTTCACCACCAGGTACCCGCGCCGCGCGTAGGCCAGGCCGAAGATCCAGTGCGTGTCCTTCGACATGAAGCGGAAGCCGCCGCCGTGCACGTAGAGGACGATCGGCAGCGGACCTTTGGCGTTGGTGGGCCGGTAGACGTCGAGGCGGTGCGCGTCGCGGCCGGTGTGGCGGTAGGCGATGTTCTTTTCGACCACCACGTTGTGGAAACGAGGCGAAGCGACGGGCAGCCAACCCGCCCCCTTCGCCGCGCCGAGGAAAAAGCCGTCGGTCACGGCAGCGCCCAGACGGCGGCGCATGCGCGCGGTCAGCCCGAGGCTGGGGCGGTTGATGTGCAGCGACTGCAGAGAACTCATGGGCTCAGTGCTTTTGAGACGGCGTCGACCACGTCATGCTCCGTGGGGAACCGGCCCAGCTCCTTCTTCGTGACGACCTTGCCGTCGACGGCCACTTCGAAGATTCCACCAGAGCCTTTGAGCAGCTCCGCATCCACTTCCAGCTCTTCCTTCAGCGCGTCTGCCGCACGGGCAGCTCTGCTCAAGTAGCCTCAGGACGTGCAGTAGGTGATGGTGATCTTCGCCATGTCGATGCTCCTTCAGGTGGTGTGAACCAATTCGTAACCGAGCTTGGTCACGAGCGCCAAGACCACCAAGAGGACCACCCGTCGCACCAAGGTGTCACCACCCTTGACCGCGAGGTGGGCGCCGATGGTGCCGCCGATGAATTGGCCGGCCGCCATGGGAATGGAGACCTTCCAGATGACCAGGCCCTTCCAGGCGAGGAAGGCCATGGCGGCGAGGTTGGAGGCGAAGTTCACCACCTTGGCGTTGGCTGAAGCTTCCTGAAGCCTGAGGTGCAGGAGCACCACGAAGCCGATGATCAGGAAGGTGCCGGTACCGGGGCCGAAGAAGCCGTCATAAGCGCCGATCACCAGGGCGAGGATTCCGGCCTTGAGCCCGGCGCTCTTCGAGGGCGCGCCTTCCTGCACCGCGGGCGGGCGGATGAACGCCACGATGAACCCGGCGACCACCAGGAGGATCAGGACGAGTGGCTTGAGGATCTTCGGGTCGAGCGCGGTGAGCAGCAGCACGCCTGCGCAAGAGCCGAGCATGCCCAGGGCGAAGAGCACCCGGGCGCGCTTCGAGTCGATCAGGCGCGCGCGCCAGAAGCGAAGCAGGGCCGCGCCGCTGCCGAAGACCGCCGAGCCTTTGTTGGTGCCGAACACCATCGGGGTCGGCATGCCGGTCGCGAGGAGAGCAGGAACGGTGAGGAGTCCTCCGCCGCCAGCGATCGCGTCGACGAGGCCCGCGAGCAGGGCGACGAAGAAGAGGCCGACGATGATCGCGGGGGAGAACTCCAAGGCGAGGCGCTTCTAACAGGTGCGATAGTCGCGCGATGCAAGACGGCGGGGCGTGCGCGAGTCATCAGTCGCGGCAGTCGGTGGGGACGTGCAGTCGATGTGGGCGGTTTGTGTGTGAGGCCTGCGCGAAGAGCGACCCATGCCTGGAGTGTCAGCTCTTGCGGCGCGGCGCGACGGCGCCACTTTCGCGCCTGTTCGAGGTCATCATCGCACTCTGCGCGGTGCCGTACGCCGCGTGCACGGTGTTCACGACGGCCGCCCTGGGGCGGCTGAATCTGAGCAACTTGACGAAGGAAGGCCTTTCCTCGGGGCCGATGCTGACCTTTCTCATCGTCCAACTCGGCTACACCGCAGTCTGGCTGGTGCTCGCGGGGACATGGCTTGCTTGGTACGCCTCACTCCTCGACTGGGCGCGCGCCCGCGGCGCTCCCGTGCCCCCAACGCTCACAGCGATTGGCCTGTGGTTCGTTCCGCTGGTCAACTTCGGGCACCCCTGGGCAACGCTGAGCACGATTCGGCAGCATACGGGGGTGCGCACACCACTCGACTCGTGGTGGCTGCTCTTCACCGGGAGCGTGCTGGTCAGCAGCTTTGGCGGCGTCTTCAGTGGCGTCACGCGCGGCACCGCTGGGTTCTCGCCAGTTCAGCTCGGAGCCACCGTTGCTGAGCTCATCGCGCTTCTTCTCTGCTGGAAAATCGTCCGCGACTTTCGTCTGGCCGATCGCGCTTGGGACCCTCGCGCGGCGCTGACGCTCCGAGACGGGGCATCTGCGCCCTAGAACGAGAGCACGAGGGCGTCGCCGTCCTGGCGGCTGCGTTTCGGAGCGCTGTCGAGATCGATCACGATGCGCGTGCCAGAGCCGGGCTTTCCGAGCCGTACCGCGCTCGAATACGGAGGAGCCGCCGCGACCTGGTGACTCTTCGAAGGCGCGGCTCCACTCAGGTCGAAGACGGCGCGAGCGGGGCCGGTGAGAAGGAAGGCCTTCGTGACCTGCGCGCCGGACGAAAGCTCGGGAGCGAGGCGAAGCTCATTGCCGGTGAGCGTCCACTTGAGGCTCGCGGCGGCACCGGAGGGAAGCGGAACTGTGCCCTTCTGGCCGGCTACGGCGACCCTGGGGGAGGTGGCTTTCGGCGCGGGCTCAGGCTTCGACTTGGTGGTCGGCTCCGGCTTCGCTGCAATGGGCTCGCGCTTTGCGGCCACGGGTTCCGGCTTCGCTGCGATGGGCTCGGGCTTCTCAGCTAAGGGCTCCGGCAGCGCAGCAACGGGCTCCGGCAGCGCAGCAACGGGCTCGGGCTTCGCTGCAATGGGCTCGGGGATCGCGATGACGGGCTCGGGCTTTGCGGCAACCGGCTCCGACTTCGCTTCGACGGGTTCCGGTATCGCGGCGAGTGCTTCGGCAGGGACCGTCAGGGCGATCGGTTCTGCTTTGACCGAGGCAACCGGCGCGGCTGAAGGTT
>JAYVNA010000288.1:0-5696 GCA_043758715.1 Archangium sp. | reverse complement strand
CCACCCCGACGTCGGTCTTGGTGCTGCGGGTGGCGGCGTGGGCGATGCCGAAGTCGAGCACCTTGGTGATGCCGTCCCAGGTGACGAACAGGTTCGGCGGCGAGATGTCGCGGTGCACGATGTGCAGTGCGCGATTTTCGAGATCGGTCTTGGTGTGGGCGGCGTGCAGCCCGCGCGCGGCGTCGATGAGGCAGTGCAGCGCGACGGGCAAGGGGAGCAGCTCGTTGCGCTTTCCCATCTCGTGGAACACCGAGGCGACGTCGCGGCCGCGCAGGTACTCCATGGTGATAAAATACAGGCCGTCGGCCTGGCCTGCGTCGAAGATGTTCACCACGTTCGGGTGACTCAAGTCGGCGGCGATGCGCGCCTCGTCGAGGAACATGCGCACGAAGTCGGGGTTGTCCGACTGGTGCGGCAGAATGCGCTTCATCACCACCAGCTTCTCGAACCCGTCGATGCCGGCCTGGCGCGCGAGGAACACCTCGGCCATGCCGCCCGCGGCGAGCTTCTGCAAGAGCGTGTAGCGGCCCGCGAACACCGTGCTCATTTCGACAGCTCCTCGACGAAGTGGGCGATCGCGCTGAGCGCGACGGCGCGATCAGTGTCGCGCGGAATGATGTGAAAGCCCCGCTGCAACAACAGCCGCCGGGACGAGGGCAGGCGCTTCTGCAGCGCCATCACCTCGTTGGTGTCGACCACGTGATCATGGACCGCGCCGATGACCAGCGAGGGACAGCTGATGCGCGCTTCAGACTGGTGCGCGAGCTCGCCCAGCGAGAAGAGATCGAGCACCCGGGACAGCGGGTAGCGGGGAAGAATCGGTGACTGGCTGCGCACGTCGTCGAGCTCGATGTCGGTGCTGGTCTTCTTGAGCCACGTTTCGCGCACGTCGAAGGGCAACCAGCGCAGCCGCCGCAACAGGCGCGCATCGCGGCTGGCGAGCTTGAGCGCGGGCGCCATCAGCACCAGCCCCTTCACCAGGCCCGGGTGGCGGGCGGCGAGCACCATCGCCAGCAGCGCGCCCATCGAGAGCCCCACGATGAATACCCGCGGGGCGCCCTGGAGCGACTGCAAGGCGCCGTCAGCCGCCTCGAGCCACTGCAGCCGGGTGGCGAACAACATCGCCTCGGGCGTGGTGCCGTGACCTGGCAGCCGCGGGCAGGTGACGTGAATGCCGCGCGCCGCGAGGGCCTCGCCCACCGGCCGCAGTTCCCAGGGGCTGCCGGTGAAGCCATGCAGCAGGAGCACGGCGCAGGGCGCGTCCGAGAGGCTGGGGCCCAGCGTGAATGGCGCGGTCTTCCCCTCGTCCAGTCGCTCCGACATCGCTGCGACACCCTAGCGCGCCCCTCACGCATCGCTCGACGAAAGGCACCTTCGGGAATAGGCACCAACCATGTCCGACCCCAAGCCGCCCGAAGTGCAGCTTCAGATTCAGCTCGATGACGCCATCGCCAACGGCCAGTACGTGAACATGGCCCTGGTGAACCACACCGAGACCGAGTTCACGTTGGACTTCATCTACGTGCAGCCGCAGCAGCCGCGCGCGAAGGTGCTCTCGCGCATCATCACCAACCCCAAGCACATGAAGCGCTTGATGCTGGCGATGCAGGACAACGTGGCCAAGTTCGAACAGAAGTTCGGGTCGATCGAAGTGACCGATCCCGGCACGCCGGTTCACTGAAATGAAGGTCTGCTCCCTCGCGCTGGTGCTGCTGTTCGCCATTCCCGCGGGGGCTGCCGAGCCGTGCGTGAAAGATGGCATTCTGCTCTTCCCGGCTCCGGGCGCGGTGGTGCCGACCAACGTGCAGTTCATTCTGCAGGGCACCGGCGAGGTTCAAGCGAAGGTGCAGGCGCTGCTCTCGAGCAACGTGATCGCGCTGGTGGCCGAGGGCAAAGACGCGATTCAGGTGAAGGCCGAGAAGGGCTTCGTCAGCCAGGTGTCGCGGGTGGCGATTCGCCTGCGGCCGCTCAAGCCCCTCGAGCCGAACGTCGAGTACTCGCTGGCGTTGCCTTCGGAGCTGGCGGGCGTGCGCCTGCTCAATGATCAACTGGGTGACGGAACGCTGCGGTGGCTGGCGGGCGTGGGGAGCGACAAGAAGGCGCCGAAGTTCAAGGAGCGCCCGTCGTCGTCAGAGGGTTTCTACGAGCAGGATTCCAACGGCGGGCTCACGCGCAAGCTGCGGCTGCGCACGCTGGTCGACGAGAGCAGCCCCGCGTGGTTTTTGGTGAGCATGCAGCGCGCGCGTGGTGGCTCGGCGCGTCAGCAGTACCCGGTCGCGCTCGAGGGAGACACCTTCACCATCGGTCACGACGCCTGCAGCGGGAACTTCGGGTTCGACGATGGCCGCGCCTACAAGCTCACGCTCGAGCTGTACGACGCCGCCGGAAACAAAGCGACCGAGCGCGCGACGATTGAGATCGCCGCGCCCCGGCCTTTGGAACATTAGAACTCGGCAGACTCAGTGCTTGCCGTGGTGCTTCTCTTTCATCATCACCTTGCCCGGCCCCGGCGTGTCGATCACCACCGCCTTGCCGCGCTTGTAGCGGCGGTACTTGCCCTCGGGCATGCGCACGATTGAGGGCGGCACGCCCGGCCCATCGACGACCGCCCAGCCGCCGTGGTGATCGCGGGTGCGGTACCATCGCGGCCCGCGGCGCACCCAGTAGTAGTTGTCGACGAAGTAGACCTCTTCGTCATTGTCCTCGACCACCTGCACGCCGGGCTCGACGACCACGAGCGGCGGAGGCGCGTTGAAGGTGATGGTGGGCAGCTGAACGCTGATCTCGACCTGCGCAAAAGCAGGCACCGAAACCAACGAGGCGAGCACGATCAGAGTTTTGGTTCGCATGGCCCGAGAGTACGGATCAAGCGCGTCGTCGGCGGAAAAATTATTTCATCTGCACTGGCGGAAGACCCTGGGGTGCCGCACTTACACCGAAGGCCGACATCACCTCCGCGGTGACGTCTTTTCCGCCTCCGAGGTTTTGAATGAGCACCATCGGCGTGTAGATGAAGCCCCAGGGAAAGCCCCACCACCCGAGGAAGAGCGAGAGCAGGGTGTACGGCAAGCCCACCACCACCGCGCTCTGCCCCGCGCGCACGAACGTCACGTCGCTCGAGCGCTTGAGGGTGATCACCAGAAACGACATGCAGTAGCCGAAGAGCACGAACTTCGCGCCCTGCCGAACCTGGTCCTGCACTTCTCCGACTGACAACCCTTCGACGCCTTTGATGGTGGCCATGAACTGGCGAGCTTAGGCACCGGACGACGAGGCGACCAATCGTCGAATGACATCAGCGAGCGCGGGCGCGGCGCGCACCACCTCGAGGGGGAAGAGCGCTTTGCCGTGAAAGGGCACGCTGTCGGTCACCACCACGCGGGCCAGCGGCAAGGCGGCGAGGCGTTCCTGCGCGGGGCCGGCGAACAAGCCGTGCGAGGCGACCACCGTGACCGGCGCGAGCGCGCCATGGGCGAGCACGGTCTGCACCGCGGCCACCAGGGTACCGCCGGTGGAGATCATGTCGTCGACGACGATCGCGTGCCGGCCGGCGACGTCGCCCACCACCCCCATCGCTTTGACTTCCGCGCCGGACAGCCGCTGCTTGTGCACCACCGCCACCGGAAGGCCCAAGGGCCGCGCGAACGCCTCGGCCCTCTTCACCGCGCCCAGGTCGGGTGAGATGACGACCGCGGGCAAGATGAGCGTCGACTTCACGTGCGCGATCAACAGCGGCACGGCGTCGGCGTGCTCGACGGGGCGGGGAAAGCAGCCCTCGACCGCGCGGCTGTGGAGATCGAGGCAGATCACGCGATCGACGCGGCCCGCGGCGATCAACTCCGCCACCACGCGCGCCCCCAGCGGCTCGGTGCCGGACACCCGGCGATCGTGGCGCGCGTAACCCAGATACGGAATGACGGCGGTGACCGAGGCTGCGCCGCAGCGCTGACAGGCATCGGACAGCAGCGTCAGCTCGAGCAGGTTTTCGCCCACGGGCGCGTGCAGCGACTGAAGAATGAAGACCTCGGCCCCCCTCACGTCTTCGTGCAGCTGAATGTCGAGCTCACCATCGGGGAACCGCTCGATCGCGCAACGGGCGAGCGGCAGCTGCAGTTCGACGGCGAGCTCCTTCGCCAGGACCGGGTGCGACGAACCAGCCAGCAGGACAGTACGCATGGTCGACTTGTTACCAACTCACAGCGGCAAGGGCTCGCGCGCCCGCACCCACTGGGCAGGAGGTGGGTCGTTGAGCGCCACCAGCCCTCCGACGATCGCGCAGGTGGTGTCGCGATCTCCCAGGCCCGAGACGGTGGTCCACATCGCTTCCACGAAGTCGTCGTGGTGTTTGAGCGCGCACCACATCGAGAACGGTACGGTGTCGGAGCTGAGCACCTTCGCGCCGCTGCCCAGTTCAGCAGCCGCGTGAGTCGCGGGCACGTCGAAGCCGAGCCGGGAGGCCTTCTGCAGCCCATCGCGCGAAGGCTCCGCCGAGTAGCGGCGGCCGAAGCGGCCCGCCAGCTCGTTGGGCTCGATGGTGCCTTGGGCCGTGAGCGTCTCCACGATGGAGATCGCCATCGCGGTGTCGTCAGTCCACGTCCAGGGCGCCTGCCCCGGCACCCGCCGCTCCTGCAAGGCGGCCCCGAGGATCCCGGGCGGCTGAAAGAACCGCTCGCCGAACGCGTCGCCCACCGACAGCCCTTCCAACGACCTCTGCATCAGCGCCGCTGCGTTCATATTGAGTTATAGTGACTTGATTCGACGGTGCGCGCAACTGTTGTCAGGGCTGGCGACAGGTGGTGAGTCACCCGTCATGCGTTCCGCGCCGTCTGCGTTGCTGGAGCAGTTGCTCCTCACCCGCCGCAAGTACTCCCTGCCCGCGCAGCTGCGGCCGATGGCCCTGCAGTTCGCCCCCCAGGTGCTGGGCATGTTGTTTCCGCACTACTCGGGCTCGGTGGTGTGCAGCGAAGAGGCCGTCGAAGACGACGTGATTCGGGTGGGCGAAGCGCTGGCGCATCTCGAGCGCGCCATCGGCACCTTGCACGAGGTGATGCCCGAGCAGCTGGTGGAACGTTTTCTCGAGGGCCTGCCTGCGGTGCTCCACACCCTCGAAGCCGATGCCCAGGCCATTCTGGAAGGCGACCCCGCCGCGCGCAGCTACGACGAAGTCGTGCTCACCTACCCGGGCTTCTACGCGATCGCCGTCTACCGCATCGCGCACCTGCTCTGGACCCTGGGCCTGCCGTTGCTCCCTCGCCTGCTCACCGAGTTCGCGCACGAGAAGACGGGCATCGACATTCACCCGGGCGCCACCATCGGCCGCCGCTTCTGCATCGATCACGGCACCGGCGTGGTGGTGGGCGAGACCACGGAGATCGGCGACGGGGTGAAGCTGTACCAGGGCGTCACCCTCGGAGCGCTCACGGTGGAAAAGGCGCTCGCCGATCGCAAGCGGCACCCGACCATCGAAGATGAAGTGGTCATCTACGCCGGCGCCACCATTCTGGGAGGCACGACGGTGGTCGGGCATCACTCGGTCGTCGCGGGCAACGCCTGGCTTACCCAGTCGGTGCCGCCCAACTCCATCGTGAGCCGGCGCAGCGAAGTGCGGCCCCGGCAGCCGGGTGCGGGCTTCGAAGAGTACGACTGGGTGATCTGAACCGCTGTTGCCGAACGAGTCGGCGTCCATTACAACGGAT
>JAYVNA010000287.1:0-16794 GCA_043758715.1 Archangium sp. | reverse complement strand
GCTTGATGGCGCCCAGCGCCCGCGCCTCGGAGAGGAACCGCTTGGTCCATTCTGCGTCGGCGGCCACCTCGGGCTTGAGCACCTTCACCGCGGCGCGGCGTCCGATCGCGGGATGCAGCGCCTCGTAGACGAGCCCCATTCCGCCGGCAGCCAGCAGTTTGACGACCTTGAAGCCGCCCAGCTCGAGACCGATGAGCGGATCCATCTCCTGGACCTGAACTGAAGGAGGCGGGGTTCCGAGGGCCGGATCGCTTGCGGGCATGGTGGGGTTGTACCAACCCCCTCTCAACGCCTCCACTTCGCAGCAGGGTTCCACTGACCTTCCAGTGTGAGTGGAGTCGGTCACGGCTGCATGCGCTCGAACACGTTGCGTCCGCTAGGTTCACCTTCTGATGCCAGCGCCTCACTGAACTTTTCACCGATGGGCTCAGTGGCGTACTCCGTCGTGCCTTCGATGGCCGCGTGGCTCACGGCATGAACGAGCTCGGGTACGGCGACGGATTCCGCGAGGTGACTGACGGAGTGGTGGAGCGCCTGGCCGATTCCAGCCGCGCCCGCGAAGCTCACCACTGCGCCAGCGGTCTCGATGATCGCCTTTCGATTCGCTTCTTCAGCCGCTCCCGCCTTCATCGTCCCTGCTGACTCGCCTGCCTGCGCAGATCCCACGCCTTCCCATGCGTGGACCAGGCTCGGGGCCGCCAGCGCCGAAGAGATGCTTGCCCCGGCCAAGACCCCCAGACCCATGCCTCCGGTTGCTGCTGCTCCAGCCACGACGCTCATGAACTTCGCCGCGCCGATTGCCGTCTGGCCCGATTCACCCTCGGCCTTCACCGCGTCGATCTGCGCGGCGAGCAGACTCCCTTCACGAATTCCGGCGGCCTGCTTGAAGCTCGACCCGACGTCCTGCTCAGCGAGCGCGCGAAAGAGCGTGGGGCGAGCGTGGTTCTTCATCTTGTCCGCTTCTTCGTGCAGGACCTTCGCGCGCTCCTTCAGCGCCTCGCCGAGCTTCTCGGGAGTCACCCTTGAGTCATCTGGGGAAAGCCCGAACCCAGCGCGAAGATCGCGAACCGCGGCCTGGTCGGCAGGGTCAGCCAGCGGGTGCGCCATTTCATTGAGCCGCGCGGACATCTTTGCGATCCCGTTCGGATCGGAAGCAGCCGAATCGAAGGAGCGGGCAGTGTCGGACAACATCCTCGTCGCGAGGCTCTGCAATCGCGGCGCAGTGTTCTCGCGGAGATTCTCCGTGAGTTGCTCCATGAGGTACTGCCTGATTTTCACGACCTCCGCCGGAGACTGCCGCGGCCAAGCCAAGCGCACCTGCTCTTGTACGGCCACACGGACGTCGCTGGGAGAGAGCCGCGAAAACGCTCGAACGAGCGCCGGCTCACGAAGCGTGTCGCCGAAGGCGCTCAGCGCAACCTCTTTCGAGCCGAAGGGGTTCTTGCCCAGGGGCTCCGCGTGCTTCGCGGCCAGCTGCGAAAGGGGGCCTCCGAGCCGGGTGAGCACCTTCATGTCTGTGATTCGCTCTTCGGTTTCTTTCGCAGCTTGCGCGGCCAGATCGGGGCCGCTGCGGGCGCCGATCTCGCTGGCGGCCTTGAACTCGGGCCCATTGAAATCGAGCGGGCGCTGTTGCGGCACCCACGATTCCACCTGGCTCGTGCTCTGCCGTGAACTTGGTCTCGGGGGCGCGGCAGCTGGCTCGCTGTCGAGAGGGACAACGCTCAATTCAGATGGACTGCTTCCAATGCGGGACATGAGTACTCCTTGGTTGTTGGAAAGGACGGATCAGTGGACGTGAGCGAGGCTCAGGCAGAGCCTCCCCGCGAAAATGGCGGCGAAGGCGAGGATGAGCAGCGCGCCCTTCGCGGTCTGAATTCGCCGTTCCCTGCGCGCATGCGGCTCGGCGAGTTCGAAGAACGGCGGTGATTCAGCGATGGTCATCCACGATCCATCGATGAGGATGAGATCAGTGGTGTGCAGGCTTCGCGACTGGAGCCATCCCACGACTTCCTCAGCCGAGAGCCTGAGCTCCCTGGCTTCGATTTCGTAGACCGGACCCGCCGCTGAGGCCGCGGTTCCGAGCGGATCCCGGTAGCCCTCCACCGAGCGCGCTTCGCGCTGTGGACGGCCAACCTGCGTCAGCTGCCGAACGACAAAAGAGTGAAGGGGCACGGGCGTGCCGCATGAGCACTGCCCGTGCCACCCGAACTTCTTGAAAAGACAGCCCTGCCGTCGCGCCTACCGTCCACCCTGGCGGAGTTCGGTGAGCACGCCGTGAGCGCCCTTCGGGTGAATGAACGCCACCTTCGCGCCACCGGCACCGATCTTCGGGACCTCGTCGATGAGCGCGGCGCCCTTGGCCTTCAACTCAGCCAGCGTGGCGACGATGTCGTCGACCTCGACGCAGATGTGATGCAGCCCCTCGCCGCGCTTCTCGAGGAACTTCGCGACGCTCGAGCTCGCGTCGGTCGGACAGATGAGCTCGATGCGGCCCATGCCGTGACCGAAGATCGCCGTGCGAACCTTCTGCTCAGCCACCACCTCCAACTCGGGTGGCGCGAAGCCCAGCACGTGCACGTAGTAGTGAACGGCGGCGTCGAGATCCTTAACCGCGATAGCGACGTGCTCGAGGCCTTTTGCGCATCTGGTCTCCATCGACTCTCCGTTGCTTGGGCTGACACGTCGGACAGAAGAACGTCGTCCGGCCAGCCTGGGTGAATGACTTCACGATCGTCTTGCACTTCTGACACGGGCTTCCAGCGCGCCCGTAGATGAGGAACGGGTTGGGCGCGCCTTCTTCGACGTAGGTGATCTCTTCACCATCACCTTCCACGTCGAGCGCGAAGGCGATGGTGGCCTGAATGCCTTTCACCAACGCCTTCCATTCCGGCGGAGAGAGCGAGGACACCGAGCGTTCCGGGTTCAGCTTCGCGCGGAAGAGTGCCTCGGCCGCGTGAATGTTGCCCAGTCCCGCGATGCGCTCCTGGTCCATCAGCGCGACTTTGAGTTCCTGGTTGCTGCCACTGAACGCTTCTTGAAGCCCCGCGACCGAGAGCCCATCGCCCAGGGGGTCGACGCCGAGCTTGGCGACGCCGGGGCGGCCTTCGAGCTCGGTGGCCGGCACCGCGTCGATGCGGCCGAACATGCGCATGTCCTGAAAGTGAATCACTTCGCCGTCGTCGAGAATGAAGCGAGCGCGGCTCCACTTCACCTCTTCACCGGGGGCGCGCTTGAGGAACTTCCCCGTCATGCCGAGGTGCCCCACGAAGCCCAGCTTGTTGCTGAAGCGCACCATCAGGTACTTGCCTTTGCGATCGATGCCGGCGAGCGAGCCCTTGAGCGCCTTGAAGATGCCGAGGTCGCAATCGCGAAACGTGCGCACCCCGGGCTCAGCCTCGGTGCGTACGAGTTTGCGGCCCTCGAACCAACGCTCCAGGCTGCGGCGGGCGAACTCGACCTCTGGAAGCTCGGGCATGGACAGGGCTGTAACCGACGAGGGGGGCGGCGTCATCTGCTAGGGAGACAGAGTGAAGAAGTACGTCCTCGGAGTGCTCGGGTTGCTGATCCTCCTGCTCGGGGGGGCGCTGTATGCCCGGCATGAGCTGTTCCGCCGCGCCGCGGGCCTGCCGGAGTTCACCACCGCCAACTGGGTGGCCAGCACGGTCGAGCTCCCCATGCGCGATGGGGTGAAGCTGCACACCGAGATCTACCTGCCCCAGGGCCTCGAGCGCGCCCCCACCATCCTGGTGCGCAGCCCCTACGAGTACTTGAAGCCGATCGAAGCGATGCAGTGCCAGACGCTGACGCGGTTTGGTTACGCCTGCGTGCTTCAGGACGTGCGCGGCCAGATGGCGAGCGAGGGCGATTGGGAGCCCGTGCTTCACGAACGTGACGACGGCCTCGACACGCTTGCGTGGCTGGTGAAGCAGCCATTCATCGATGGGAACATCGGCATGCGCGGGCCGAGCTATCTGACCTGCACGCAGTGGGCTGTCGCCGACGTGCTCCCGCCCGAGGTGAAGACCCTCATTCCTTCGGTGTTCGGGACCGATCTGCGGAAGGTCTTCTACGAACGAGGCCTCTTGCGCGACGACGTGCTCACGGCCTGGGCGACGTTGATGCCGGGCCGGGGCATGCGACAGACCGCGGGCAAGGACTACCTCGCGGCCGCGCGCTTCCAACCTGCGATCGACGCCGACGCGAAGTTCATGACCAAGAAGTTGCCCTGGTATCGGGACACACTGGCGGCCAGCTCGCCCGATGACCCGTACTGGGAAACCGCGCAGATGAAGGAGTTCCGCGAGATTCCCGAGAAGACAAAAGTCCCGATGCTCTTCGTGGGCGCCTTCTTCGATCCCTTCTTCGAAGCGCAGCGCGACACCTGGGAGCGCCTGCCGAGCCGCGACCAGAGCGTGTTCGTCATCGGCCCGTGGAATCACCTCGGGCTCACTTCGGGAGACTTCGATTTCTCGAGTTCACCGGGGCGGCTCGATCAGTGGCCGATGATGCTCGAGTGGTTCGACCACACGCTCAAGGGGCAGCCGCTGCGCAAGCTGGTTCCCGGCCAGGTGCAGACCTGGGGCGTGGGCGACGAGGCGTACCAATTCCACTCCACCTGGCCTTCGAAGGACGTCACGCGCACCACCTTTGAGCTGGGTGGCGCAGCGCAGGCCAACGCGTGCACCGGTGGGGTGTTGTCGGCCAGCGCGACCCCGAGTGAAAAGATCGAGTTCACGTTCGACCCCGCCAACCCGGTGCCCACCCGCGGGGGCGCCTCGCTGTTGTCCTTCGCCTTCTTCCGCAACCTCGGCATCACGCCGGGACCGGTGGCGCAGGGCGACAGCTGCACCCGCGACGACGTGCTCACCTTTCGCACCGAGCCCGTTTCGGTGAAGACCCGGCTCTCGGGCGCGGCGCGGCTGCACCTGACGGTGACGTCTTCAGCCCCCGACACCGCCTTCGTGGCGCGGTTGATCGCCGAACAAAATGGCCAGGCGCTGCTGGTGCGTGAAAACGCTGCGACGCTCGCCTACCCCACCGCTGAAGTTCGCACGCCGCAGACCGTGACGCCGGGAACGCCGGTCGTGTTGGACATCGATTTCTGGCCGATCGAATGGGTGCTCCCGCCGGGCGGCCGTTGGCGAGTCGACGTGACCTCCTCGAGTTTCCCCGCGCTGCACGTGCACTCCAACCGCGCAGGCCCCTGGCAGCTTCAGACCGGCTTCGACGTCGCCACCCAGACGCTGCTGCTGGGCGAAGGCCAGGCGCGCCTCGAGTTGCCGCTCGCGCCCTGAATCACTTCACCTGAGTGGTCTGCTCCGCGAGCACTTCGAACGACTCGTCTTCGGCCAGGCTTCCGGGCGTCACCAGCGATTGAGATGGAGAGACTCCGCGCTTCGCGGCCAGGGCGAGCTCTTCGTCACTCAGCTGCAAGGTGTTGACGAGTTCCTGCTTGCCGACCGACAGCCCTGCCCCGCGGGCGAAGGCCTTCACCACCAACTCGCTGCAATAGAGCCGCTCGTCATCCCAGCGATAGCGGGCATCGTAGGGTTTTCCGAGCTCCTTCTTCGCGGCGGCCACCACGCGATTGCGGGCGGCGGCATCGAGCCCTTTGGGTCGCAGCACCGTGACCCAGGCCCCCTCACCCCGCTTCACCCAGGCCGCGAGCGGCGTGCGCGAGACCGGCTGCAAGGCTTCCAGCACGAACACCCCGTCCTTCGCGCGCTCGACCACGCCCACGTGCGAGTACGGCGAGCGGCTGGCTTTTCGGATCAACGCCGACCCCTCGGAGGTCGACGCTTGCAACACCACGTCGCCATTCTGCAACGCGACTTCAGGGGGTTGGGTGCCTTCGGCCACGCCGATGAGGGTGCTCAGCCACACGAGACGGAACAAAGTGCCCATGGGCTCCGTCGGAGCAATGTCCGTGCCCCCCGCCTCAGGTAGGCTCATGAACGTGTTCCGGTTCTCCCTCGCGTTGTCGTTGTTGCTGCTGCCCGCCACCGCGCTCGCGCAGAGCGACTGTGAAGACACCTTTTTCGAGTGCAAAGACGACTGCCTGATCGAGTTCGGCGGGTCGATCAGGGTCGAGGTGAAGAAGCGCTACGACAAGTGCATGAAGAAGTGCACCAAGACCGCCAACCGTTGCGGTGAGCGCGTCATGGAAACGAAGGCCAGCGGCCTCGATGAAGGCGCCCTCGAGGGCACGCCCGCCAGCGATCAGGACCGGGTTTCCAAGAAGAAGAAGAAGACCGCCGCTGAGCCCGCCGCGGAAGACACCGCGTCCGACGACGAGCCGGTGCGGAAGAAGGAAGCGCTGAGCGAATCCGAGTTGCCGAAGTCAGATCGCACCACGCTCAAGACCGACGACGCGCCGCCTCCGAAGAAGGAGAAGGACCCGCCGAAGGAAGAATCGAAGAAGGAAGTCATCGAGATGAAGATGACCCCGCGCAAGGATGAGGAAGACATTCGCGACGACAAGCCGCGCGCCAGTGCCCCGCGTGAAGAGGACGCGCCTCCGCCGAAGAAGAAGACCGAAGTGAAGAAGGACCCGCCTCCGAAGAAGCAGGAAGAGGATCACGACGACCTGCGGAACTACTGATCTACAAGTTCGTGTAGCGGTAGACGGGATCAAGCGCCTCAGCCGACTCGATCTGGCTGAGCGGCTTGATGATGCCGTTGTCGATTCCGTAGACCCACCCGTGCAGCGTGAGCGGCTGCTCCCGCTTCCACGCGCCCTGCACGATGGTGGTCTTGGCCAGGTTGAGCACCTGCTCTTCGACGTTGAGCTCGACCAGGCGATCGACGCGCTGGTCCTCGTTCTCGATGTTCATCAACTCGTCGTTGTGAAAACGGAAGACGTCTTCGATGTTCCGCAGCCAGTTGTTGATGATGCCGAGGTTGAGGTGCCCGGCCGCTGCACGCACGCCGCCACAGCCGTAGTGGCCACACACGATGATGTGCTTCACCTTGAGCACGTTGACGCCGTACTCGAGCACCGAGAGCAGGTTGAGATCGGTGTGGACGACCATGTTCGCGATGTTTCGGTGCACGAACACTTCGCCGGGCTGAGTTCCGGTGATCACGTTCGCGGCGACGCGCGAATCGCTGCAACCCACCCAGAGAAACTCGGGCGTCTGCATCTTGACCAGCCGGTTGAAGTAGTCGGGGTCTTCCTTCACCCGCTCGGAAGCCCAGGCCTTGTTGAGGTCGAGCAGTCTGGTGAGATTGTCCATGGGGTCATTCGACCCATACCCATGGGTCGTCGCTGTGCGCTAGCCCCTTCTTGCCTGGTCCGCCATGCCCACCGAGGTGCGCGAGCGTCGACGTGTCGTTGAGCCCTCCTCAGAGCCTCGTGAGGGCCCACTGCGCGGCTTCGCGAACGCGCTCGTCTGGATCTTCTGAGAGGCGTTCGAGCAGCGGCCGCGCACCGGTGTCTTTGGCAGCGCCCAGCGCGTAGGCGGCGTTGCGGCGCAGCCCATCGAAACCCGCGCGCGCCAGCGGAGAACCCGGCACCCAGGCGTCGTACTCAGCGCGGGTCATCGCCGCGAGCCCCCGCACCGATTGCTGCGCCAGCGACCTCGGCTCGAAGCGGGGCCCCGCCTTCACCGGCGTCTTGTTGAGCGGGCAGACGTCCTGGCAGATGTCGCAGCCGAAGACGGTGTCCTTGAAGAACTCGCGCAGGGGCTCAGGCGCGGAATGGTCGTTCTCGATGGTCTGGTACGAGAGACACGCGCCGGCGTCGATCACCCGGTCCGCGACGATCGCCGAGGTGGGGCAGGCATCGATGCAGATGCGGCAGCGGCCACAGGGATCTTGATCGAGTGGGGTGGCGTACACGTCGACGGGCGCGTCGAGCACCATGGCGGAGAGCACCACGTAGGAGCCGAATTCCTGCGTGCTGAAGCACCCGTTCTTGGTCACCGTGCCCAGGCCCGCGCGCACCGCCCACACCTTTTCCATCAGCGGGCTGGCATCGACTGAGCCGTAGTCATTCACCCCGGGAAACTTCACCCGCAGCTCGCGGCGCAGCGCCCGCATGCGATCGCGCATGGTCGCGTGGTAGTCGCGGCCGCGCGCGTACCGGGCCACCGGCGACGGATCATCGGAGTGCCAGTAGTTGCAGGCCAGCGCCATCACCGTGCGCGCGCCCGGAAGGAGCTTGGTCACATCGAGGCGCTCTTCGACCCGCTGCGCCATCCAATCGAGATCGGCGTGGTGCCCGTCAGCGAGCCAATCGAGCAGCACCTCGCCCGGAATCGGTTCCGCCCTGGCGAAGCCGACCAGCTCGAACCCCGCGCGCCGGGCGAGCGCCGCGAGCTGCGAGGCGGGCAGCGTCACGAGTTCTTCGGCGCCACCCACGGCACATCCTTCACGCCTGCATGATGGTTGGCGTAGCGGGCCATGGCGAAGAGCAGATCTGAGAGGCGATTCAAGAAGACCACCACTTGCCCGTCGACCAGCTTCTGGCGGAACAGGGGCACCACGTGACGCTCCGCGCGCCGGCAGACGGTGCGAGCGAGGTGGAGCGCCGAAGCGGCCCTGGTGCCACCGGGCAGAATGAAGGCGGTCAGCGGCGCGAGCTCGAGATCGTACGAGTCGATGGCCTGCTCCATCGCGGTGATCCACGAGTCTTGAACGCGGGGAATGTGCGCGGCGGCCTTGGTGTCGTTCGGAGTCGCCAGGATGGAACCGACCGTGAACAGCTGGTCTTGCAGCGACTGCGCGAGCGGGTCGAGGGGGCCCAGGCCCTCGGCGCGGGCCATGCCGAGCACCGAGTTGAGCTCGTCGACCTGGCCATAGGCCTCGACGCGGGGATCGTCTTTGCCGACGCGCCCTCCGCCAAAGAGGCCCGTGTCACCTTCATCACCCGTCTTCGTATAGATCTTCATGAGGTCTCGTTGCGGCGCAGGTCGATGAAGGTGACGCCCGGCGTGGTGCCTGGCTCACGTTTCACCTCGGTCCAATCGAGAGGGACCAGCGCGGGGAAAAAAGTGTCGGCTTCGACGTCCTGGTCGAGCTGCGTGAGGAACAGGTGCGTCACCTTCGGCAAGGCGTCGGCATACAGCTGAGCTCCCCCGATGATGAAGGGCAGCTCGTCTTGCGCAGTCAGCGCGAGGGCCTGGTCGAGTGAACTCACCGCTTCGCAGCCGGGAAAGGTCGCAGCACCGCGGGTGACCACGATGTTCCGGCGACCGGGCAACGGCTTGCCGATCGACTCGTGCGTCTTGCGGCCCATGATGATCGCGTGGCTCATGGTGAGCGCCTTGAAGCGCTTGAGATCTTCCGGCACGTGCCAGGGCAACGCGCCTTTGAGCCCGATGCCGCGGTTGCGCGCGAGACCGACGATCAACGCCAACGGCTTCAAACGGCGACGCTCGCTTTGATCGCCGGGTGCGGGTCGTAGCCTTCGAGGGTGAAGTCTTCGAACTGGAAGTCGAAGAGCCCCGGGCGCGCGGGGTTCACCTTCATCTTCGGGAACGCGCGCGGCGTGCGCGACAGCTGTTCCTTCGCCTGCTCGAGGTGGTTCGAATACAGGTGCACGTCGCCAAAGCTGTGCACGAAGTCACCGGGCTTCTTGCCGGTGGCCTGCGCGACCATCAACGTGAGCAGGGCGTAGCTGGCGATGTTGAAGGGAACGCCAAGGAAGAGATCGGCGCTGCGTTGGTAGAGGTGACACGACACCTCGTCGTCCTGCACGTGGAACTGAAAGAGCGTGTGGCAGGGCGGCAGCGCGACTTCGTCGGCTTCCTTCGGGTTCCAACCCGTGACGAGCAGGCGCCGGCTGAAGGGCTTCTCGTGAAGGTCGTGCACCACGCGGGCGAGCTGGTCGACGCCATCGCGGGCGTAGCTGCCATCGGGGTTCTTCGTCGCGCCGAAGTTGCGCCACTGGTGGCCGTACACGGGGCCCAAATCCCCCGCCTGGCGGCCGAAGCGCGCGGTCTGCTCGGCGGTGGCCCACTCGTCCCAGATGCTGACGCCGGCCTGCTTCAGGGGGCCGACCTGGGTCTCTCCCCGAACGAACCAGAGCAGCTCATGGATGATCGACTTGAGGTGCACCTTCTTGGTCGTCAGCAGTGGGAATGAGTCCCGCAGATCGAATCGAAGCTGGGCACCAAAGAGACCGCGCGTGCCGACGCCGGTGCGGTCCTTTCGCTCCTTCCCCTTCTCGAGGACGTCCCTGAGCAACGAGAGGTACGCGGCTTCCGACATGGGGTGCGAACTAACAGCGCGAGGGGGCAACAGCCAGCATCGGCATCATGACTTTGACTTTCAATATCAAAATAGACTTAGGTTTCAGCCATGAACGCCCTGCTCCTGACCGTGATCGTCGCTGCTGCCCCGGCGCCTGCGGGAAACCCCCAGGTCTGGCACCGGGTGGTCGGGCTGCTCGAGTACCTCGAGGGCGACTACGCCAAGGCGATCGCGTCGGGCGACCACGCCGAGTTGGAAGAACAGCGTGGGCTGGCTGACGAGGTGGTCAAGCAGCTGACGCGCGCGGGGGCAGCGGGCGCCGGGTACCTGGAGCGGGCGCAGTCGCTCCAGGCCGCCATCGGCGCTGGAAAGCCTTGGCCCGAGGTCACCGCGCAAGCGGGCGCGCTGGCCCGGACGATCGTGCTGGAACAAGCCGTCGTGCAGGCGCCGCGGGAGGTGCCTTCGCTCGAGCTGGGCCGCCAACAGTACGAGACGAACTGCGCGGTCTGTCATGGCGCCGATGGGGCGGCGAACACGGAGGCCGCGAAGGCGCTCACCCCGCGGCCGGCCAACTTCCTCGACGCTGCGCGAATGGACACGCTCACGCCGTACAAGGTGTTCAACACCTCGACCTTCGGCATCCAGGGCACGGGCATGGTGGGCTTCGAGTCGCTGCCCGAAGCGGTGCGGTGGGCGCAGGCCTTTCACGTCTTCACCTTGCGCCAGCCGCCGTGCACGCGCGCCCCACCGAGCGTGAGCCTGTTCGAGCTCGCCACCTCGACCGACGGGCAGCTCGCGGCGAAGTATGGGCAGAACGAAGTGGCGTGCTTGCGACGGGTGCTGCCCCGGCGCGCGGAGGACTCGTTGTCGATCGCGCAGGCCGGCCTCGATGATGCGCTCGCGCTCTACGAGCAGGGGGACGTCGAAGCCGCGCGGCAAGCGGTAGTCGATGCGTACCTGAACGGGCTCGAGCCGGTGGAGCCGAAGCTGCGCGCCCGCGATGGCCAGCTCGTCGCCAATCTGGAACGCGCGTTCACGCGCACCCGCCTGGCCGCCCAGAGCGGCCACCACTTCGAGGCCGAGGTCGGGGTGACGCGGGCGCTCCTGCAGAAGGCCCAGCACGGCACCGGCGCATCGGGGTTCTGGGCGGTGTTCATCACCGCGCTGCTCATCTTGTTGCGCGAAGGGTTCGAGGCGGTGGTGGTGGTGGGCGCCTTGCTGGCGGTGCTGCGGAAGATGGGCGCCAGCGAGCAAGCGAAGGTGGTGCACGCGGGCTGGGTCTCTGCGCTCGTGGTCGGGGCCATGGCGTTCGTCTTCGGGCAGGCGTTCTTCGCCGGTGCCAACCGCGAGTGGCTCGAGACCATCGTCGCGCTCGGCGCGGTCGGGCTCTTGCTCTACGCGGCGCTCTGGCTCAACGCGCGCGCGAACATCAGCCGGTACATGGGCTCACTGCGCGGAAAGATGACGAGCGCCCTGGGGAGCGGCAGCGCCATGAGCCTCTTCTTCATCGCCTTCACTTCCGCGGGCCGGGAGAGCATTGAGACGGCGTTGTTCCTTCAGGGCCTCGCGGTCGATTCACGCAGCGGCGTGACCTGGGGCGCGTGTGCGGGCCTGGTGGTGCTGCTGGGCCTGGTGTTGATGGTGCGGCGAGTCGGCTTCCGGCTGCCGATGAAGGCGCTCTTCACCGCCTCGACGGTGTTGCTGGTGGTGACGGCGGTGATGCTGCTCGGCAAGGGCATGCACGGCTTGCAGGAGCTCGGGGTGTTGCCGCTCGCGCCCTTCCCCTTCTTCGAAGTCGACGCGCTGGGAATCTTCGCCGACGCGTGGTCGCTGTTTCCTCAGCTGGCGTTGGCGCTCGCGGCGGTCGCGTGGAAGTTCGCGGGCAGCATCACCACACGACGAGGCCCCACAGCGACGTGAACTCGTCGGTCCACAGCGGGCCCTCGGCGTAGCTGGCGAGGGTCGAGGCGTCTTCGGCGGGCACGTCGAGCTTCAACGACGCGGGGTCCTTCGAGAGCAGCACCCACAACGAGCTGAGCGCCCAGTCTTCAGAGGGGCCCTTGTCGATGTCCACCACCAGCGAATGCAAGCCGAGCTCACGCGCCAGCCGCGCGACGACCGGGACGAGGTTCAGGTAGCGGTTGGACAGATGCAGCGCGAGCACCGACGCGTCTGACTTGAGGTGCGTGCGGTACAGCTCGAAGGCCTCCTTGGTGAGCAGGTGCGTGGGCACGGAGTCACCGCTGAACGCGTCGACCACGAGCACGTCGTAGGCGTTGGGGGTTTCGCGTTCGAGCGACGTGCGCGCGTCGCCCAGCACCACCTCGGGGCTGCTGGGAGCGCCGGAGAGCCAGGTGAAGTGACCTCCGTCACCCCGGGCGAGGGCGACCACCGTGGGGCTGATCTCATAGAAGCGATAGCTGTCACCGGGCCGCGCGTAGGCCGCGAGCGTGCCGACTCCCAGGCCAATCGCGCCGACGTGCACGGGCTCAGTGAAGGAACGCAGCAGGCGCCCCACTCCGCTGGCCGGTGCGTAGTAGGTGGTCGCGAGGCGGCGCTTGGCGGGGTCGGCGAGCTGGGCCCCGTGCAGCACCCGGCCGTGCATCAACACCAGCCCGCGTGGATCCGTTTCGACGCGCAACACGCCGAAGAAATCGCGCCGGGTGTCGAGCACGCCGTGGCCATGCGACTTGATGCTCCAGCCCAGGAGAATTGCGATCAGCAGGCTCGCAGGAAAAAACAGGCGCCCGAGGCGTCCCTCATTCCTACGCAGCACGGCCGCGGCGATGGCCACCAGAATCAGGCCGGCGACGATGGGCAACTCGAAGAAGTCCTTCAGCAGCCGCGGTGCGACGATCGCGATGAAAAAGCCGCCGAGCGCGCCGCCCACCGAGACCGCGAGATAAAAAGCAGTGAGGTGCTCGCCTGCGGGGCGAAGGCGAACGAGCTCTCCGTGGCCCGCGACGCAGGCGAGCGCGAGGAACCCCAGGTAGCCCAGCAAGGCCACCAACGCAGAGGGCTCCGTCGGATACAGCAGCAGTCCCGACACGAAGAGGCCGAACACGGCGAGCGCCGGCAGCGCCCAACCGCGCCGGTACCAGCGATCGCTGTCGAAGGTGATGACGAAGCTCGCCAGATAGAGCACCAGCGGCAACACCCAGAGAAACGGAATGGGCGCGACGTCTTGCGTGAGGTGGTTGGTGGTCGCCAGCAACAGGGCCGAAGGCAGCGCGGCGAGAATGATCCACCCCGCCACGGTGCGCGCTTCCAGCTTCGTTTCGCGCGCGGGGTCTCGCGGGACGACCGGTGCTCGCCAGGCGAGGCTCGCGCACAGCATCGCGAACAAAGCAAAGCCCGCAGCCCAGGCCCACGCGAGCGTGCGCAAGGGCCAGAGCGGCTCGAAGAAGACGGGAAACGCGAGCAGCCCCACCAGCGAGCCGACATTGGAGGCGGCGTACAAACGCATCGCCGTGGCCGCGGGCACCTGCTGCGAGACCCACGCCTGCAACAGCGGGCCAGTCGATGAGAGCGCGAAATACGGCAGTCCGACCGAGAGGCTCAGCAACACCAGGAGCCGGAGCGTCGGCGCGTCACTGCCTTCGGGGCGAAGTGAGAGCGCGGGCACAAGCGGCGTGCCCCAGAGGGCGGTGGTGACGATCAACGCGAGCACGGCGGCAGCCAGCAACGCGACGTGCGCCCGGCGCTGCCATTCGCCTTTCAGCCGCCGCACGACCAGGTGGGACCACGCGTAGCCGCCCAGCAGCACCAGCTGAAAGAAGAGCAGGCAGGTCGTCCACACAGCGGGTGCGCCCCCGAACCAGGGCAGCACGACCTTCCCGACCAGCGGCTGCACCAGGAAGAGCAGGAACGCGCTGAGCACGACCGTGACGGCGAAACGGAACAAGGCGCATCAGGTTGGCACACCGCCGCGAAATGGAGGCACACTCGCTTCATGCTCCTCACGCTCTTCACCTTGAGCCTGCTTGGCGATGTCGCTCCGTTTCCCCGGCAGCCGGCCCAGTGCAGCGCCGACGATCAGTGTGTGCTGAGCACGTTCCAGGGGTGTTGCGGCGGTTGTTGCGGCGTCGCTCCGCACGCGGTGCGCAAGGGAACGAAGGAAGGTGAGATCTGCGCCATGGTCGATTGCGCGAAGCCGAACTGCTCAGCGGTGCGCTGCGCCAAGCCGCCTGATCCCGCCTCGTTCGTGGCTGCGTGCCGCGCGGGGCAGTGCGTCGCCGTGCAGAGGACCGAAGCGCCCGCCGAGTGCCGCGCGAACTCCGAGTGCCGGGTGGTGACGTCGGCAGCGCCGGGTGATTCGTGTCAGCAGAGCCCCTGCGGGTGTTGTCCGGTGAGCCGGGCGGTGCCGGTCGACGCCGTGGTGCCGTTGCAAAAGAGAAGGAACGACGCGTCGCCCGACAAGCCGGGCAAGCCGAACTTCGGGTTGTCCACGGGTGGGTCGAATGCGCCGCCCTCACCAAATTGTTCACCCTGCCCGGCGCCTGCCGAAGGAAGCGCGGTCTGTCAGTCGGGGCGCTGCGTTTTCCTTGAGCAGCCGATCATTCGGCCGCGGCCGCGCCCGCCAGGCTGATCAGCTCGCCGGCCCGGGTGACGCGGCCTTCTGCGATCAACTTTTCCACGATGGCCTCGGTGTTCCGCTCGGCGATGGGCCAGACGAACGCAGCCACGTCGTCGTAGGCGCGCGGCACCACGTCGGCGAGCGCGACGGGCTTGCCGAAAGACGCGACCGCCTCGAACACCTTCGCCTCGCGCCACGCGCGGTGGGCGGCGTATTCCTGCAACTTGGCGGGGCCATCGGGGATCACCGGACCGTGCGCGGCGTAGATGGTGCCCACCGGTAACTGCTCGAGGCGAGCGAGCTGACGCAGGTATTCCGCCATCTCGCCTTCGGGTGGATCGATGACGATGGTGCCGAAGCCGGCGACCATGTCGCCCACCACCGCGGCCTTCGTGCGCTCATCGACGAGCGTGATGTGGCCGCGGGCGTGACCGGGGGTGTGGAGCACGCGCCATTTCATCGGCATCGGCCCAGCGAGTTCGAGCACCTCGCCGTCATGCAGCAATCGAGAGACCGGCACCGGTGAGCGATCAGCGGTGCGCTCGTGGGCCCAGACCGGCAGACCGAGCACCTCGACGAGGCGGCGAACTCCGCCGACGTGATCGCCATGGTGATGGGTCAGTACGATCGCCTTCGCCTTCAGACCTTCGGGTTCGAGCGCGCGCAGGAATTTAATCAGCCGATCGATCTCCTCGTCGTCGGGCGAACCGGGGTCGACGATGAGCAACTCACCGGTGCCGAGCAGATACGCGTTGGTGTGAGTGGCCGGAGGCAGCGTGGGTGTGAGCAACGCGTAGAGCGTGATGCCCCGCTGGAACTCGATGCGCTCGGCGAAGAAGGCGTTGCAGAGCGGCGCGTCCCGCATCAACTGGGCCGCGGCGAGCACGTTCTCGAACTTCGACATCACCCGCACCGCGTGCAGGTTCGGCGGGTGGAGCAGCGCCGTGCCCGCTTCCCACCGCGCGATCGCCTCTGCCGGGCCAATCCACTCGCCCGAAGCGAGCTCGCCCTTCCACACGTGGGCGTGGTGCGAAGGCACCGACTCGACCAGGTAGAAACGCGCGTCGAAGCCGCCCGGAACGGAGGGCGGCGTGATCCACCGGCCCGCGGGAACGAAGTCCTCGGCGTGAAGGGTGAGGCCGCGCTGCTGCAACAGCTCGCCAAACCCCAGGGTCTCGGCCAACAGCGCGCGCCGCAGTTCGTCGAGTTCGAGCGGCACCAACCGCTCGGCGCCGCGCGCCTTGAGCACGCCCGTCTCTTCGAACAACTCGCGCGCGGCCGTCACGATCCACTTCGCTTCGGCGCCCGAGAGCCCCGTCACCGGCACGCTGGCGTCGGCCACGTCGACCCGCCCACCGGGGAAAGCGTAGAAGCCGCCGGCGAACCGCAGCTTCGCCTCGCGCTCGAGCCAGAACACCTCGACGCCCTTGAAGGTGCGTTGAAAGAGCACCACGGCGGCGGCGTCACGCGGCGGCCGGCTCGGTGGCGCAGGCGGAACGCCGGGGAGCGCCTCACTCATGCTCTGGAATTCCGCCGGTGAGCTTCTGAATGAGCCCCCGCCCGGCGATCGCCTGATCAGGCCGCACGTACACGCGCGAGAGCCGTACCGCTCCCGCGAAGCGTTCATACAAAGAGGTGTACTTCGAGACCTCGGTCAGCCGGCCGTTCGAGCGATCGACCACGAAGAGTGAAGGGCTGGTGCCTTCGTCGAAATACTTCGAGAGCACGCCGCGCGACTCGAGGGTGAAGTGCTCGATGCCCGCTTCATCGAGGGCCTTCGACAACACGCCCACGTCGTACGCGTCGTCGCGCTCGGTGAACTGGGCCACCCGCTTGAAGCCACGCCGCTGCGCGATGCGTTGGGCCCAGCGGTTCTTCGACTTGCGCAAGGTCAGGTGCAACGTCATGTCGTCGCACGCGAGGAACGCCTCGGGGTCGGCAGGGATCTCGAACTCACCGGGCGCCTCTTCGTAATAGCGGCGCAACATCCAGTCGAAGCTCACCGAGGTGTGGTGGAAATAGAC
>JAYVNA010000286.1:0-5709 GCA_043758715.1 Archangium sp. | reverse complement strand
GCAGAACTCGTTGCCCGCGCAGGCGTGGTTGCACATGCCGCAGTGGTTCGAGTTCGTCTTCAGGTCGAAGCCGTCATCGACGCGGCCGTTGCAGTCGTCGTCTTCGCCGTTGCAGGTTTCCTGCTTGCCGGAGTTGTCGACGAAGCCGTCGCAGTCGTTGTCCACCTTGTCGCACACCTCGGGGCCCGTGGGCTTGCAGCAGACGGCGCGTCCGGTGTTCGCGTTCTTCGCGCAGACGAAGAGGTCACCAGCGCAGTCAGCGTCCTTCGCGCACGCGTATTTTACCTCGTCTGAGAAGGTGACGGAGCAGGAAATGAGAAGGGCGAGCATGGCTGCGCAGAGCAGCACCAACCGCGTCACACGAAGATGCATGGGCGTGCGGAAAGGTCGTGGATGTGGGGCCGGAACGCAAGCACCGAGTCACCTCAAAACCGGTGATGGCGTGTGGGTGTTGGGGAAAAGCAAAGGAAACGGGCGAGCGCTCACCAACCCGGGCTACGCTTCTCGGCGGCCATCGCCCGCTGGGAGTCAATGCAAATGCGGATCTCGTTCCGAAGTGCTGTGCTCATGCTCGGCCTGTTCATCTCTGGCTGTGAGTCCTGTGTGACGCCCGTCAATCCCACCGATGGTGGTGGTGGCGGAGTGGGCGGCGGCGGCGAGGTCGGCGGCGGGAGCGGCGGTGGGGACACCGGCGGCGGCGCGGGCGGCGGCACCGGCGGCGGCGGCATCATCATGAGCGGCGACGGCGGCTGCGGGCTCAACACCTGCGCGCTGGCCAGCGCGAACTGCGGCCCCATCGGTGACGGCTGCGGCGCGCTGATCAACTGTGGTTCGTGCACCCTGCCCCAGACGTGCGGCGGCGGCGGGCTCCCTTCTTCCTGCGGCGGCGACGCCGGCTGCATTCCCACCACCTGCGCCAACCTCGGCGCGGAGTGCGGCCCCATGGCTGATCGCTGCGGCAACCTGATGAACTGCGGCTCGTGCGCGCTGCCTGAGATCTGCGGCGGTGGCGGCGTGCCCGGCAAGTGCGGCCTGCTCGGCAACAACTTGAACGACGCGGGCATGTGCATTCCCACCACCTGCGCCATCGCGGGCGCCTCCTGCGGCGTCATCGGCGATGGCTGCGGCGGGTTGATCAACTGCGGCGGCTGCGCAGCGGGCCTTTCCTGCGGCGCCGGCGGCATTCCGTACAAGTGCGGCGGCGCTGCGATCTGCACGCCGCTGACCTGCGCTCAGCTCAACGCCACTTGCGGCCAGGTCGGCAACGGCTGCGGCCAGACAATGCCCTGCGGCAGCTGCACCGCGCCCCAGGTGTGCGGCGGTGGCGGCGTGCCCAACGAGTGCGGCGGTGGAGTGACCTGCGTGCCCAGGACGTGCGCTCAGCTGGGCGCGACCTGCGGCTCGGTCGGCGACGGCTGCGGCAACGTCATTCCCTGCGGCGCCTGCGCTGGAGGCCAGACCTGCGGCGGCGGCGGCGTGGCGAACACCTGCGGCGGCGCGGCGCCCTGCACTCCCAAGACCTGTACCCAGCTCAACGCCAACTGCGGCTTTGCCAGCGACGGCTGCGGCGCGGTCATCCAATGCGGCACCTCCTGCCCCGGGGGCCAAGGCTGTGGCGCCGGCGGCGTGGCCAACCAGTGCGGCGGCTCGGTCACCTGCCTACCCAAGACCTGCACGCAGCTGGGCAAGAACTGCGGCCCGGTGAGCGATGGCTGCGGCACCATCATCCAATGCGGCACCTGCACCACCCCCAACACCTGCGGCGGCGCGGGCACGGCCAACGTGTGCGGCGCCCCTCCCGCCTGCGTGCCGAAGACCTGCCAGCAGGTCGGCGCGAACTGCGGGCCGGTCAACGACGGCTGCAACAACCTCATTCAGTGCGGCACCTGCACCCTGCCCGACATCTGCGGCGGGGCCGGCAACCCCAGCGTGTGCGGCGCGATCGGCATTGACGCAGGCACCTGCACCAACCTCTGCCAGAACCAGTCGGCCTGCCCCGGGGTGCCCGACAACACCGCGCTGACCGGCGTGGTGTACGCGCCCACCCAGGCCGACGCCGGCTACGGCCAACCTGACCCGATTCCCGGAGCGTTGATCTACGTTCCGAACGGCACTGTTGAATCGCTCGACGGCGACGGCGGCGTGACTTGCGACCAGTGCGCCGACGGCGTCAGCGGCAGCCCGCTCGTCTCGACGTACTCGGCGACCAACGGCTCGTTCAAGCTGACCAACGTGCCCTGCGGCGTGAACGTGCCCGTGGTGATTCAGCTGGGCAAGTGGCGCCGGCGCATCACCGTGCCGTCACCCGCGTGTTGCACCACTACCGCGCTGACCCCTGATCAGACGCGCCTGCCGCGCAAGCAGGGCGAGTTCCACCCCAACGACAACATTCCCCGCATCGCGGTGGTGACGGGCAGCGCCGACTCGATCGAGTGCGTGCTTCCAAAGATTGGCGTCGCGCCTGATCAGTACTCGCTACCCAGCGGCGCGGGCCGGGTGAAGTTCTACCGGGATAATGGCGCCCAGTTCGCGGGCACCGCGCCCGCGGCCACCACGCTCTTCGACAGCCTCACCGAGATGAAGAAGTACGACATGATCATTCTCGACTGCGTCGGCGGCGAGCAGCAGAAGACCTTCGTCCAGCGCCAGAACCTCGAGCTCTACGCCAACCAGGGCGGCCGGGTGTTCACCAGCCACTTCGCCTACACGTGGCTCTACAACCTGCCCAGCGCGATCTCGTTCACCGCCTCGGCGAACTGGACGCCGGCCCAGGCAAACCCGGCCAGCCAGGACGCGCGCATCGACACCTCGTTCGCCAAGGGCGTCACCTTCGCCGACTGGATTCAGTTGGTGAACGCGCAGGCCGCCACCTCGACTCCGGCGGCGCCACGCATTCGCATCATCAACGTTCGTAACGATCTCTCGGCGGTCAACAACCCGCCGGGTCAAACCTGGGTCTACGGCAAGGCCTCGGGCTCGAACACCGACAGCACGCCCTTCCAGTTCACCTTCAACACCCCCACCACGGCGACGCCGGAAAACCAGTGTGGCCGGGTGCTCTTCAGCGACTTCCACGTCAGCAACATCAGCGGCACGGGCACCTTCCCCGCGCAGTGCGGCGCGGCGGCGGTGATGACTCCGCAGGAGAAGGTGTTCGAGTACCTGATCTTCGACCTCTCTTCGTGCATCAAGCCCGACGTGCCGCCCCCGCAATCGTGCACGCCCAAGACCTGCGCGCAGCTGGGCCTTTCCTGTGGCCCGGCCGCTGACGGGTGCGGTGGCAGCCTCAGCTGCGGCAACTGCACCGCGCCCCAGACCTGCGGCGGCGCGGGCGTGCAGGGCCAGTGCGGCGTGCCCTGCGTGGCGCGCACCTGCGCTCAGCTCGGCTCGAACTGCGGCAGCCAGGGTGACGGCTGCGGCGGCACGCTGAGCTGCGGCACCTGCACCGCGCCGCAGACCTGCGGCGGTGGCGGTACGCCCAACGTCTGCGGCGGTGGCCAGTGCGTGCCCACCACCTGCACGGCGCTGGGCTTCACCTGCGGTCAGCAGGGCGATGGCTGCGGCGGCACCCTCAACTGCGGCCCCTGCGTGATGCCCCAGACCTGCGGCGGTGGCGGCGTGACCGGCCAGTGCGGCGGCGCGACCTGCACCGCGAAGACCTGCACCACCCTCAACGTCAGCTGCGGCCAGTGGGGCGATGGTTGTGGGAACACGCTCAACTGCGGCCCCTGCACCAGTCCGCAGACCTGCGGCGGTGGCGGCGTGCCCGGCCAGTGCGGAGGCGGCGCGTGTACTGCGCGCAGCTGCGTGCAGCAGGGCTTCAACTGCGGCACCCAGGGTGACGGCTGCGGCGGCACCATCGCCTGCGGCACCTGCACCACGCCGCAGACCTGCGGTGGTGGCGGCGTGCCTGGCGTGTGCGGCGGCGGCGGTACCTGCGCTGCGCGAAGCTGCCTGGTGCAGGGCTTCAACTGCGGGCTGCAGGGGAATGGCTGCGGCACGCAGATCGACTGCGGCCTGTGTCCCCCCGGACAGGTCTGCGGGGCCCAGGGTCCCGGCTTGTGCGGTGCCAACCAGTGCACGCCGCTGACGTGCGCAGCGCAGAGCATCGGCTGTGGTCCGGCCGGCGACGGCTGCGGCAACATCATCCAGTGCGGCTCGTGCCCCGCGGGTCAGTCGTGCGGCGGCGCCGGCGTGCCCGGGGTCTGCGGCAACCTGCCCTGCACCCCGCGCACGTGTTCGATGATCGGTCCCCCTCCGGGCGCGAACTGCGGCCTGGTGGGTGATGGCTGCGGCGGCACGCTCAACTGCGGCGTGTGCGGCCCGCAGGACACCTGCGGCGGTGGCGGTCTGGCCAACGTCTGCGGCAGCCCGGGCTGATGCTTTTCGGTCCCTCTCCCCGCCCGGGGGAGAGGGACGCGGGCGACTCAGGCTTCAGGGTCCAGCAGCTACTCGCCTGCCCTCTTGCCGGAAAGCGACGGCCGAACGCTCGTGGGCGCGCGCATCGGCGAAGGCGCGATGGGCATCGTCTACCGGGGCGTTCACCCGCTGCTCGGCCGGCAGGCGGCCGTGAAGGTGCTGCGAAGCGAGTCGCCCGACGCCGCCGCGCAGCTGCTGGCCGAAGCGCGGCTGGTGGCTCAGGCGCGCCACCCGAACATCATCGACATCTTCGGCTTCGGCACCACCGACGAGGGCCAGCCCTACTTCGTGATGGAGCTGCTCGAAGGCGACGCGCTCGATCTCTGGTTGCGCGCGCGGCTTCCGCTGGCAGCGGTGGACACGGTGGGCATCTTGAAGCAGCTCTTCTCGGGGTTGGCGGCGGCGCACGCGGCCAACGTGGTTCACCGCGATCTGAAACCCAGCAACCTCTTCATGGCCAGGCTGGCCGACGGCACCCACTTTCTGAAGATTCTCGACTTCGGGTTGTCGAAGCGCGTCGACCCCGCGTCAGAAGGCACGCGCGGCATCGTGGTGGGCACGCCCCTCTACATGTCGCCCGAGCAGACCGTGGGTGACCCGTGCACGCCGGCCAGCGATCTCTACGCCGCGGGCTGCATCGCGTTCGAGCTGCTCGAGGGCCGGCCGCCGTTCACCGAGCCCGACATCAACGAGCTGCTGAGGCAACACCGCGAGGTGGCCCCCCCGGCGCTCAGCGGGGAAGTGCAACCGCTGCTGAGGGAACTGGTGAGCTCGCTGCTGGCGAAGGCGCCGGCGCAGCGGCCGGCTTCTGCGACCGAGGTGCGGGCCGCCCTCGAGCGGGTGGAGCGAAGACTCGCCGCGGCGAGGGCGAGCGTGCAGCTGCCGCAGATCGCCGGGCCGAAACCCGAACGCCCCACGGCGCCCAGGCCTGCCCGCGCGGTCCCGGCCCGCCCTCCCCCGCAGCCCGAAGACCAGGCCACGGTGCCGCTGGAGACGATTTCTACGAAGTCCAGGCGGCCGAGCAGCAGCACCTCGCAGGAACGGCCCACGGTGCGCATGGAGCCGCTCAAGATTCCCTCGTCGAAGCTCGCGGCCGCCCCTGCGCCGTCGTCTTCGCCTTCGACCGTGGAGGTCAACGAGGAACAGACCGAGCCGCGCGAGATCGAGATTCCGCCGCCGCCCACGCGCACGGCGCTGCCCGCTCAACCCAGCTCCAAGACGTGGTGGATCGTCGGTGGCGTGGCGGTGGTGCTGTTCGGGTTGCTGCTGGTGATTCTCTTCTCGTGAAGC
>JAYVNA010000285.1:0-5710 GCA_043758715.1 Archangium sp. | reverse complement strand
GCGGCCACCGAGGGGCAGCCGCTGCCGCCCCTGCCGGCGCCGGGCCGGGTGGAGATCGACGAGAAGCGCACCTCCAACGTGGGCACGCCGTTGGCGGGCCGCATCGAAGAGGTCCAGGTGCGCGCCGGAGACCGGGTCAAGCAGGGCGACCGGCTCTTCTCGGTGCGCTCGGCGGCCTGGTCTGATCTCGATCGCGAGTTCGAGTCGGCGCGCGCGGCGGTCGACGTGAAGAAGCGCATCGTGGAGCGGCTGCACGACCTGCTCGCGCTCAAGGCGATCGCCGAGAAGGAATCGCTGGCGGCGGAAGCCGAGCTGCACGAGGCCGAGCTGACCCTGCGCGCGGCCGAGGCCAAGCGGCGCAGCTTCTCGGTGGCGCGCGGCGGCGACAACCTCTTCTGGGTCAGCGCCCCCCGCACCGGGACCATCGTCGAGCTCGACGCCTACTCGAGCCAGGAGGTGACGCCCGATCGCGACAAGCCGCTCCTGCGCATCTCCGATCTCGACGAGGTGCTGGTGCTCGCCGACGTGCCTGAGAACGACGTCAACGAGTTCAAGGTGGGGATCAGCGCGAAGATCAAGACCCAGGTGGGCGGCGTCGAGCGAGATGGTGTGATCGAGCACATCTCCGAGGTGATGGACGTGCGGCGCCGCACCGTCGAAGTGCGCGTGCGCGTGATCAACCACGACCGCGTGCTGCGGCCCAACGCCTTCGTCGAAGCGGTGCCCGCGAACGATCCCACGGCCCGGGCGATTCGGGTGCCTGCGAGCGCGACGGTGAGTGACGGCGCCCGCACGGTGGTCTTCGTGGTGACCAACCCCGGCCGGCTCGAGCCGCGCCCGGTCATTCCAGGAAGGCGCCGCGATGGCGAAGTCGAGATCCGCTCCGGGCTCGATGCGGGCACGCGCTTCGTTGCCAAGGGAGCGCTGCTGCTCCTCAACCAGGTCACGTTGAACAAGTAGGCGCCATGTTCGAAAAAATCGTCAGCTTCAGCCTCGCCAATCGCGGCGCGGTGCTCTTCTGCACTGCCCTGCTCGCCGTCGGTGGCTACTTCAGCTTCAGCGATCTCACGATCGAGGCCTTCCCCGACCCCACCGACACCCAGGTGAACATCATCACCATCTTCGACGGCCAGCCCGCCGAGGAAGTGGAACGGCAGATCGGCCTGCCGCTGGAGCGCGCGCTCAACTCGACGCCGCAGCTCTCGCGCCTGCGCAACACCTCGATGTTCGGCCTGTCGAGCATCACCCTCACTTTCAACGACGGCACCGACGGCCTGTGGGCCCGGCAGCAAACGCTCGAGCGCTTGCGCGAGGCCGATTTGCCCGCGGGCGTCACGCCGTCGCTGGGCGCTTACGCGACGCCGATCGGCGAGGTGTACCGCTTCACCCTCGAGGGCGCGAACGGCGACCCGATGAAGCTGCGCACGCTCAACGACTGGGTGGTCAAGCCCATGCTCATGCGCGTCAACGGAGTGGCCGACGTGGTGTCATACGGTGGGCTGGTGCGCGAGATCCACGTGGCGCCGCTGCCGGCGGCGCTGGCGAGCTTCAACCTGAGCCTCGACGATCTGGAGAAGGCGATTCGGGGCGGCTCGGTCAACGCCTCGGGCGGCGTGCTGGAGCGCGGCAGCGAGCAGTTCGTGCTCCGCAGTGAGGGCCTGTTCCACGACACCGAGAACCTGGGCGACGTGAGAGTGAGCACGCACGAGGGCACGCCGGTGTTCCTGAGGGACGTGGCGACCATCTCGGAAGGCTGGGCGCCCCGGCAGGGCGTGGTGTCCCGCGGCCGCCAGTACGACGCGGTGCAGGGCATCGTGTTGATGCGCCGCGGAGAGAACCCCACGGTGGTGCTGGAGGGCCTGCGGGAGCAGATCAAGAAGGTGAACCTGCGGCTCGTCACCG
Source organism: Archangium sp. (assembly GCA_043758715.1). Taxonomy (GTDB): domain Bacteria; phylum Myxococcota; class Myxococcia; order Myxococcales; family Myxococcaceae; genus Archangium_A. Next base: position 3,808 of record JAYVNA010000285.1, on the reverse strand, counting down.
ACGGCGCGCACATCGAGCCGTTCTACGATCGCAGCGAGCTGGTCGGCACCACCATGGAGACGGTGGGCCACAACCTGATCGAAGGCGCCTTGCTGGTGATGTTGGTGCTCTTCGTCTTCCTGCTCGATCTGCGCGCGGCGATCATCGTGGCGACCATCATTCCGCTCTCGCTCGCGGCGGCGTTCGTCTTCCTGCACAGCCGCGGCATGTCGGCCAACCTGCTGTCGATGGGCGCGGTCGACTTCGGCGTGATCGTCGATGGCGGCGTGGTGATCATCGAGTGCATCCTGGTGGCGCTGGCTGCGCACGAGGGCCGGTTCGCAGGCCTGAGCGCGAAGGAACGCATTCGCCGCTCGACCCTCGAGGTGGTGCGGCCGACGGTGTTCGCGCAGCTGATCATCATCGCCGCGTACCTGCCCATCTTCATGCTGCAGCGGGTGGAGGGCCGCATCTTCAGCCCGATGGCGAACACCGTGGTGAGCGCGCTGGTGGGGGCGATGTTGCTCTCGGTGACGTTGGCGCCGGTGCTGGCCTCCTTCGTCTACGCCCGGGGCGCCAAGCACAAGGAATCGCCGGTGCTGCGCTGGGCCGCGCGGATCTATGAGCCCAGCCTCAAGTTCGCCCTCGAGTGGCCGAAGCTCGCGGTGGGCGTGGCGACGTTGATGCTCGCGGGCGCGGTGATCGCCGTGCCGCACCTGGGCTCGGAGTTTCTACCTGAGCTCAACGAGGGCGCGCTCTACATGACGTTCACCACGCCGGCGAACATCTCGCTGACCGAGGGCCGCGCCCTGGTGCCGCACATCACCGAGTTGATCGAACGCAACAAGGCGGTGGAGTCGGTGCTCTCGCAGCTCGGCCGCCCGGAAGACGGCACCGATCCCAAGCTCACCAACAACCTCGAGTTCTTCGTGCGGCTCAAGCCCGCCACCGATTGGCCGCAGGGGGTCAAGACCCTGGGCGATGTGATCGAGTCGCTCAACACCTCGGTGCTCGAGGTGCCGGGCGTCGAGGTGAACTTTTCGCAGCCCATTCGCGACAACGTGAACGAGAGCATCTCGGGGCAGCAGGGCCAGGTGGCGGTCAAGCTCTTCGGAGACGATCTCACCGAACTGCAGGCGAAAGCCGAGCAGGTGAAGAACATCATCCTCGGGGTGCAGGGCTCGACCGACGTGGGCATCGTGAAGAGCGGCGTGGTGCCGCAGATTCAGATCACCCCCGATCGCAACGCCCTGGCCCGCTACGGCCTGGACATCGGCGATCTGCAGAAGGTCTTCCAGACGGCGGTCGGCGGCTTGCCGGTGTCCGTGTTGTGGGAAGGCGAGCGCCGCTTCGACATCGTGTTGCGTCTGCCGAGCGCCGATCGCGACGACGTCGAGAAGATCGCCAAGCTCCGCGTGCCCATCGGCGATGGCACCACCCTGCCCCTCGAGGCGATGGCCAAGGTCACCACCGGCATGGGGCGCGCGGCGATCAACCGGGAAAACGGCCGCCGCTACATCGGCGTGCGCATGAACATTCGTGGCCGCGACATGGGCAGCTTCGTGGAGCAGGCGCGCACCGAGGTGGCGAAGGCGGTCGCCGACTCACCCGGGATCCAGGTCGAGTGGGGCGGCGAATTCGAGAACAAGGAGCGCGCGATGAAGCGCCTGGCGCAGGTGGTGCCGGTGGCCTTGATTCTCACGCTGCTGCTGTTGTTCAAGGCGTTCAATTCCTTCGGCCGCGCGGTGGTGACGATGATGAACGTGCCCTTCGCGTTGGTCGGCGGGGTGTTCGGGTTGTGGCTGATGAACATGCCGCTCTCCGTGGCCGCAGCCGTCGGCTTCATCGCGCTCATCGGGCAGGCGTCGCTCAATGGCGTGCTGGTGACGAGCGCGATCTCCGCGCGCAGGGCCGAGGGGTTGCCGTTGAACGAGGCGATCATGCAAGGCTGCCGCGAACGTTTGCGGCCGGTGCTGATGACCGCTGCGCTGGCGGCGTTGGGCCTGGTGCCTGCGGTGATGAGTAAGGGAATCGGCTCCGAGACGCAGAAGCCGCTGGCGGTGGTGATCGTGTTCGGAACGCTCTCGGCCTTCGCGCTGACCATGGTGCTGCTGCCGGTGCTCTACCGCTGGTACGCGGGAATCTTCGAGCCGGTGGTGTCGGCACCCAAGCCTCAGAACGACGAGGACGAATCGCAACACCGGGCAGCATGAGCGCCCTACGCCAAGGAGGAGGAAAGTGCGTTGCGGAAGACGCTGAGATTGTTTCCTCTTGCAAGAAGGGAACTAAGATCGACCGGTGCTGAAAGAACTCCTTCTCAAGAACTTCAAAAGTTTCCGAGAGGAAACGGTGCGCTTCTCACCCTCAGGGTTGACCGTCCTCGTTGGTCCGAACGGCAGCGGAAAGTCGAGTGTTCTCGAAGCACTCTTTTACTCTGCATTTTCGTACGTACCGCGGGCTCTCCCCGCGCTTCCTGGCGAAGGACTCGTCCGTGCGGGCAGTACAGGGTTCGAGCTAAGTCTGACCATCGCCGCTTCGACAACGGCGACGGCCTCTATTGAAAGCCGGTTCGACGGCAAAAGGCGATCGGAGACTGTTTGGGCCGAGGATCCCGGTCACTGGCGAAACGTGAAATGGGACGACACCCACCGATTTGCGCCAGAGCCCGAGCCGCCGGCTTCAGTTGATCTCAATCAGGTGTACGGGAAGATTCCGTTCCCTCGCTTCTTCGATGTCGACCTCAAACGACTTCGTGAGCCACTTCGCCCGTCCAAACTCGACGTAGCCATCTTCGGTGAGGAGCAAGTCGTACAGGCGCTCTTCGATCTGAAGATGGGTGCGGACACGGACGCCCTCGCCCGACTCTTTATGAAACTGATCCGGATCGTTCCGTCAGTTCGTGGGCTTTCGATCAGACGCGAACCAGAGGTCACGGTTGATCGGTATCGGCTCGTTTTTAATATGACCTCCGGGAACAATCTCGATGCATCTCAGGTCAGCGAAGGCACACTCCTGGCCTTGTCAATTCTCGCTGCAGCCGAGCGAAAAGACGGGCCAACCCTGCTGCTTATCGATGACATTGATCGCGCGCTCCATCCGATAGCTCAGCGAGAACTGATCAGGTTGCTTCGCGCGATGATCAGTGAGGGCAACCTCGAGATCGTGTGCACGACACATTCGCCCTACATTTTGAGTGAGTTCAAGTACGACGAAGTCAGGGTCGTCCGTGACGTCGATGGCGAATCCCGTTGCGTAAGTCTGTCCGACGGGCCCGAGGCGGCTCGCTGGATGAAGGAGTTGGATGCGGGCGAGTACTGGTCCTTCATGGAACAAAAGTTCTTCCAAAAAAGCGCATGACGCCAGCACACCAGTTCATCGTGATCTGTGAGGGGTCAAGCGACTACCGCGTCATCGTGACACTCGTTACCCGAACGCTGGTCGAAGTCGCTGACTGGCTGGTCGAAGGCCAACTCCACTTCCGTGGAATCAGTGAGAATGAGGCTTTTTCAGCTTGGGGTGGAATGCGTATGCGCGGGGAGGTCCCGCGTCGCTTCGGCCACAAAGCGGATGGATGGGGCCCGGACTCGGAAATGGCCCGGCGCGCGCTTCACTTCGCAGCACAGCAACGCAACGTCGATGCGGTGCTACTCGTAAGGGACTCCGACAAGGCCGATGCAACCAGAAAGCGCGGTGACTTCGTGGCCGCAGTGACGGCGTTTCGTTCAACTGAGCCCTCTCTGACAACGTGAGTGAGACAGCAGCCACCCCGAAGTTTAGTGAGCAGGGCGAGCAGAGTGACCCAACATGTCGTGCATGATCAGTTGTCGTC